>JACZRV010000042.1 GCA_022574555.1 SAR324 cluster bacterium | reverse complement strand
TATGCGGTCTGTGATCTCTCTGGCGGCCTTGGGCATCACGACGAGCCTGACCCCCGATCTGCTCTTTGCCCAGCCCAGGCGGGACCTCAAGGGCGTGACGATCGATTACTGGAACATGATCGGTGTGCAAAACAAGATCGTGCGCCAACTATGCGGACAGATCATCCGCGCCTTCGAGCAAAAAACCGGGGCCACAGTCAACACGACCTGGGATAGTTACGGCTCCATCATCGGACCCAAGTACCGCACCAACTTCAAGGGCGGAATCGCACCCACCGTGTTCGACGCGGCCGGGCGCTGGACCGGCCAACTGCGCCGCTTCCTGCGTCCATTCAACGACTTCATGGAAGACCATTGGGACGACGACGCCCGCGAGGGCACCGCCTGGCTGATTCCGTTGATCGAGCGGCAGAACCGCGGCTTTGCGGACGCGAAGCTGATTTACGATCTGCCCTTCGGATTGGTGATGCAGGCCCCCATCATCACCCGGCGCGATCATTGGGAAAAAGCGGGAATCGATTGGGAACAGAACTGGCCTATCCGGGACACGGACCATTTCCTGGAAGTCCTCGAACAGCTCCGCGCCAAGGCGGGCGTGCGCTACCCCACCGAGGTGTATGGCAAGATCTGGGACGCTGGCGATACGCAGCTCAACGGATGGGTGCGCTCCCTGGACATCGAAACCAGCACCTTCATCAACGCCGATTGGAGCCGCAGCAACGCCGACCAGCCCGCCTGGACCCAAGCGGTGCAGTTTTACGTCGACCTCTTCCGCAAGCACAAGTTCAGCTCGCCCAATTCGCCCCAGAGCACCGACGAGGATTCGGTGGAGCTGTTTATCCGCGGCCGCAAGAGCATCATCCACGCAGACATCCTCAACCGGGGCACCCTGCTTGCCAGAATGGCGGATCAAATGAAGGACGGCACGGTGCAGTGGGGCCCCCACTTTCCCATCGCCGGGGGCAAAACGGGCTCCCAGGTCTTCCTCGCCTTCAGCACCTTCCATATCGTGAAGCAGCAGGGGCCGGACGCGGAGATCAAGGAGAGAGCCGCTTGGGAATTCGTCAAGGAGTGGTTTCTGCCGGAGAACATGATCGCCTATGCCAAAAGTGCCGGGCTCTGTTCGCGGCGCGATCTTTGGCCGCGGCTGATGGGTTCGGCGGATCACTACGCCGAGGTGGGCACGGGAATGATCGTCAACCCCGGCGTCTGGGCCAACCACCCCAAAAGCGTCGACATTCAGTACAATCTGTTCGCACCGCACATCCAACGGGCCATGTTGGGCTCCCCAGTGGAGAAGGAATTGGGGCAATACGCAACCAAGGTCAACGAGGCTCTGCGCTGATAAAGGGCTGGCTCGTAAAGGCACAAGCCGCCTGTGCAGCCCCGGCCGCGCCATGGCCGGTCTGAGCGCCCCATTTGGAGAGACAGGGTCGCCCGTCCATTCCCCTTAGGAAACGGCCGGCTGCGGGCAATAGGCCACCTTGGAGCGGCATGAAACGATCTCAAGCGACCTCGGCGGACAGATGGCTGATCGTCGTGTTCCTGGCGCCCACCACGGCGTTTATGGTGCTCCTGCTCTGGTACCCGTTCCTGCAGGGTGTCTGGATGAGCCTGTTTCGCTGGCCCTTCCTGGGAACGCCGGAATGGCGGGGCGTGCAAAACTATGTGGACTTCATGGCCGCCGACTACTTTTGGGTCGCGCTTAAATCCACCTTCATCTATTCCCTGTCCACTCTCTTTCAACTGGGCCTGGCTCTGACCGCGGCCCTGGTGCTCAATCAGCCTTTCATCCGCTTGCAAAACTTGTGGCGTGGGGTGATGCTGATGGCCTATGCCATGCCGCCGGTGGTGGTGGGGGCCATCTGGCTCTTTCTACTCGATCCGGGGCTGGGCATGGTGACGCATTATCTGCTGGCATGGGGGATTATCGCTGAGCCCATCTATTGGTTTTCCGACGGGGTATGGGCGCGCTGGGTGATCACCCTGGTGGCCACGTGGACCTTCTGGCCTTTCATGTTTCTCATCCTGCTTTCTGCGCTCCAGGCCATCCCGGGCTCTTTGTACGAACTGGGCGAGATTTACGGCGCCAATCTCTGGCAACGTTTCATCCACATCACCTTGCCCCACATCAAGGGGGCCATCCTGGTCGTGGTAATTCTGCGGCTGGCCTTCAACCTGGCGAAAATCGAACAGCCTTTCCAGCTCACCGGCGGCGGGCCGGGCTATGAGACGAGCATCCTCAGCGTACTGGTCTACCGCTTTGCTTTCATGTCGGGCGATTTCGGGATGGCCTTCACGGTGGGCATCTTCCTGGTGGTCTTCACCTCGGTGCTGATCTTTCCTTTCGCCTATCTGTACCAACGGCAGTTCAAACCGACGCTTTGAAAGATGGCCCTGCGCGACGACCGCTCCACGCCTACCCAGCGCTTTGTCACTTACGCGGCGCTGACCCTGCTGCTCTCCCAGGTGATGATTCCTTTCGGGTACGTCTTCGTCACCGCGTTCAAGACGCCGGGGGAGGTGTTCGAGGTCACCTGGCTGCCCGAGGAGTGGAGCCTGGAAGCCTGGCGCGACGTCTTCGTGGTCAACGAGTTTCACATCAACCTGTACAACAGCCTGATCGCGGGGATCGGCTCGGCGGTGCTGGCCCTGCTGATCTCCGTGCCTGGGGCCTATGTCTTTGCCCGCAAGCGCTTCCCCGGCCGCGAGATACTTTTCTATTTGATCGTGGGCACGTTGATCTTCCCCTTCATATTACTGATCGTGCCGATCACGATCACGTGGATTCAGGTGGGCTTGTACAACACCATCGTCGGGCTGTGGCTGGCGTTCCAGATCTTCGCGGTGCCCTATTCGATCTGGATTCTGCGCGGTTACTTCGCCCGGCTGCCGCGCAGTCTGGAGGAATGCGCCATGGTGTAC
Organism: SAR324 cluster bacterium; assembly: GCA_022574555.1. Lineage (GTDB taxonomy): Bacteria > SAR324 > SAR324 > SAR324 > JACQKK01 > JACZRV01. The sequence goes on along the minus strand of JACZRV010000042.1, from coordinate 26,059 downwards.
GGCTGCACCCAATTCCAGGCCTTTTACAAGGTGATCCTGCCCCAGGCCAAGCCGGTGATCATCTCGGTGATGTTCCTCAGTTTCCTCCTCGGCTGGAACGACTTTCTCTTCTCCAACATGCTGACCACGGGGGACGGTCCCCGCACCGCTTCGGTGGCCATCTATGTCGCCTCAGCCGGTGGCGAGCGGATCGAATGGGAGGTGATGATGGTGATGACCCTGATCACAGGCATTCCGCCCGTGATTCTCTACATCCTGGCCCAAAAACACCTGTCGAAGACTTTTTCGGTATGAAGGGCCCGATTTCGGCAGCGCAAGGATTATCGGCGATCTGCCCCATCAACCGGTGCGCCGAAAAAACCATGCGCAATCATCCTTTCCGCTCAGTCCCATGAATTTAGTCCCATGAATGCTGCAAACGCCGGTATACGAGTCAATCACCTGCAAAAAACATTTCAACAGGGACGGGTGCGGGCCTGCCGCGACGTGAATCTGGCAATCGCGCCCGGCGAGCTGCTGGTGCTGCTGGGGCCGTCCGGATGCGGCAAGACCACCACCCTGCGCTGTATCGCCGGCCTGGAGCGCCCTGATAACGACGACGCGATCTGGGTAGGCGAGCAGAACATTACCGGGATGCAGCCGAAGGACCGCAACCTGGCCTTCGTCTTTCAGGACACCGCCTTGTTTCCCCACCTCAACGCGCGCAAGAACATCTCCTTCGGGCTCAACATGCGCAAGACCTTTCCAGCGGCGGAGATTCGACGCAAGGTGGAAGCCACGGCCAAAATGCTGCGCGTCGATCACCTGCTGGAGCGCAAACCCTCGCAGCTCTCCGGGGGCCAGGCTCAGCGCATATCCCTGGGGCGCGCGATCGTGATGGAACCGGCGGCCTTTCTGCTGGACGAGCCCCTGGCCAGCCTCGATGCCGCGTTGCGGGTCGAGATGCGCGCCGAGATCAAGCAGATTCAGCGCAAGCTGAATACGACGATGATCTTCGTCACCCACGACCAGGAGGAGGCCTTGTCCCTGGGTGACCAGATCGCTGTGATGAACGAGGGCGTGGTGCTGCAGGTGGGCTCTCCCGCAAGCATTTACCTCAAGCCCGCCAACCTCTTCGTCGCACGCTTCATCGGTTCCCCCCCGGTGAACCAGTTTGAGTGCGAACTCGTCCAGGACGGCGGTGGCTATGGGCTGCGTTGCGCTTGGTTCGAGGTCTCCCTGGGGGCGGAGGCCGCCACGCTGATCGACGCAGTAGGCGGAAAGGTGACCCTCGGCGTGCGGCCCGAGTTTATCTCGATCGGCTCGGAGGGGGGCGATATCGAGGGGCGGGTGACCCTGGTCGAAATGCTGGGCAGCCGCAGTGTGATCCTGATTGAGGCCCAGGGGAGGGAAATCCGGGTCAGCACCCAGGGCGGCACGACAGTCAAGGAAGGCGATCCCGTCCAACTCACCCTCACCATGGATCGCGCCTTCTTCTTCGCACCGGACGGAAGGGCACTCGTGGGCTGAACTGGTGGGTTGAACTGGTGAGCTGAGTAAAGCCGCCGTGTTCCTTGCGGTGCGCCTCGCATCCGCCTGGGCCGGCATGTCGCCGTTGGGCCGCCTGAACCGCTGCCTGAAGCTCAATCCCCGCGATAACGGGACTGCAAATCGTAGAGCGATGTGTGCTCACCGCCAATCTGGGGCATGGGAAACGAGGTGAGCGTGAAACGCGCCTCGGGAGCCCGCTGGCCCCGCACCTGGCGGGTGAAGGATTCCACCCGGTTGATCTGGTCGTGGAAGTAGATCGGATAGGCGTCGGCCGCGCGATACTCCATGATCAGGGTTCGCCTGGGCCGCTCGGAGCGGTTGGGGACGGAACTGTGGGGCGTCAAGCAGTGCAACATGATCATGGAGCCCGCCGGCGCTTCGCAGGCCACCGGGGCAGGCAAATTATCATCCCATCCCGGCTCGGTGATCTTCCCCGTGAATTGACCTTCATGGGAGTGTCCGAAGAGCCGTTTCCCGTGTTGGCCGGGCATCACCTGCAAACATCCGTTATGGGCGTCGGCATCGTCCAGATAGATCAGGCACGCCAACAGATCGGTATTGGTATGGGGAAAATAGGCGATGTCCTGGTGCCACTCCACCACGCTGCCCACCCGGGCGGGCTTGATGTTCAGCTTGCTGTGATGAAACTGAATGTCCGCTCCGAACAGTGATTCCACCCGGTCCAACACCTTGTCGCTCAACGCGATGTCCTCGAACGCGGGGTGCTGGTTCACGGGATTGTAAATGCGGCGGGGCACCCGCTGGCCATCGACAAGCTCCGGCTCCCATTCCAGCCGCTCGGCCTCGTCGCCCAGTTGCCGTTGCTCCTCGACAATTTCATGCACCGCGTGGTCGGCTCGGGCCAGTTCCTCAGCGGAAAGCAGCCCCTCCACAACGACGTATCCATTGCGCCCAAAAAACTCGGTCTGTTCCACCGTCAAACCGTGCGAGCTCATACCGCATCTCCTCTGAATCATTGACCACGATCAAAGACCAGCCGCCTGGATTTCCCGCCAATTTTCGCTCAAGACCGATCAGCGATAACTGACGGTGCACCCCGGGGGGCTTGCATACCTAAATTTAGGCGGGCGCTCCCTTGCTTGTCAATCCCATTTATGCCAGCGAGCTGCACGCAGCCAAGCCCAGATTACCCAATGCGGCCCATCACCGATCCGGTGGGATTTTTTTTGGGTGGTATCTACGAAATATGGAAACATTTTGCTTTCAAACCGTATATCATATCAAATATGATGATCCTAAAATTGGTAATAAAAGTCCTTCAATATATTATATCATCTCTCGCCCGGTGGGCTGGATTCCGGCAATCCGACGACGGCAGTCGAGTAAATGATGGACCGTACGGCAATCATCCTGGTGATATCCATCGCCATGCAATTGGCGGCGGTGATGCTGGCACTGCGTCTGATCCGGATCACTGGCTTCAAGACCGCGTGGATCGCGATCACCTGTGCGATTCTGCTGATGTCCGTCCGCCGCACCATCACATTGTACCGCGTGGTATCCGGTGATCAGAGCCTTGCCCCGGACCCGGCGGCGGAAACCATCGCCTTGGTAATCTCCTTGCTGATGGTGATCGGCCTGGCCGGCATCGCCCCGATGATTCAGTCCATCAAGAAATCCCAGCGCGAGCTGCGGGTCAGCGACGAGCGTTTCCGCCGCCTGACCGAAGGCTCCATCCAGGGCATCCTCGTGCACCGGAACTTCCGGCCCTTGTTCGCCAACCAAGCCATTGCCGATATTTTCGGGTACGAGACGCCCCAAGATATTGCCGCACTGAAAAGCACATCATCACTCATTGCACCGCAGGACCAAACCAGGGTGATTGGATACAAGAGCGCTCGCATGCGGGGGAAATGCACGCCGACCCAATACGAATACCAAGGCGTGAAACGGGACGGCTCGACGATTTGGCTGGACAGCATCAACACATTGATCGATTGGGACGGGGAACCCGCCATCCAATCCACCCAGTACGACATCACCGAACGCAAACGCGCCGAGGAGGAACTTCGTTCCAGTCAGCAACTGCTCAAGACGGTTTTCGACGCGTTGCCGATATGGGTCGTCGTCAAGGATAAGGACTCCCGTTGCCTGATGGTGAACCGCCAACGGCTGCAAGATCTCAAATTGCCGTCCGAAGCACTGCTCGGCCGCCACACTCTGGATCTGCCCTACGGAACTCCGGAGCAACTGGCGCGCGCTTACGCGGAAGACCAGCAGGTACTCGAATCTGGAGAACCGTTGGAGAATCCCGAGATTGAATTCACCTTGCCCGATGGTCGGATGCGGATGTACAGCTCCCATCGGGTTCCATTGCGGAACAGCCTGGGCGAGGTCATCGGGCTGGTCGTCGTGTCGCGGGATATTACGGAACTGAAAGAAGCCGAAGCGGAAAATGCCCGCTTGCTGGAGCAAATGCAACAAGCTCGCAAGATGGAATCCATTGGCAGGCTGGCCGGTGGCATTGCGCACGATTTCAACAACCATCTCACCGTGATCATCGGCGTAGCCAAGCTGATCCTCAAACAGATCCCCAGCGACAGTCCAATACGCGAAGACTTGAATGAGATCTGCCGCGCCGGTGAGCGTTCCGGCCAGCTCACCAGCCAGTTGCTGGCTTTTAGCCGCAAACAAATCGTGACCCCCCATGACGTCGACCTCAACCATATGTTGCTGGAATACCGCGGCACGCTCTCACGCCTGATCGGGGAGGACGTGGAGATTGTGATCTTTCCTGCCAAGGAGCTGGGATTGGTGCGAATCGATCCAATTCAGGTCGATCAATTGGTGATGAACCTGGCCATCAATGCACGAGACGCCATGCCCAGCGGCGGCGAGTTGGTGATCGAAACCGCCAACGTCAACCTGGACGAGGCATTCGTCAAGGGATCTCCCGGGCTCAAATCAGGGCCGCACGTCATGCTTGCCGTTAGTGACAGCGGCACCGGCATCGCTCCGGAGATCCTGCCCCATATTTTCGAGCCCTTCTACACAACCAAGGATATCGGCAAGGGCACCGGTCTGGGCCTGGCCACGGTGTACGGTATCGTCAAACAGAACGGGGGTGAAATCCAGGTTTTCTCCGATCCAGGTGCGGGCACCACGTTCAAGATTTATTTCCCCCGGCAGGATGCGAGCGACGCATCCGCTGCGGACAACGGTAAAAGTACCCCCATGGCTATGCAGGGAGGCCACGAAACCATTCTGCTCGTAGAGGACGAGGAAGGGGTGGGAACCTACGCCCGGCGAACCCTCCAGACTCTGGGCTACCGGGTATTTACCGCCCGCAACGGGCCCGAGGCGCTCCTGGTGCAAGACAGTTGCGGCCAGCGGATCGATCTGCTCCTCACCGACGTCGTCATGCCCGGGATGTCAGGGTCGGAGCTTACGGGACGTTTGCAACGGCGTCACTCGGATCTCCGCGTACTCTACATGTCGGGTTACGCCGATCACGCGATCGAGCGATATGGCATCATTCGGCGCGACAATCACTTTCTCCCTAAGCCGTTTACCGGCGAGGAGCTCTCCGGCATGGTACGTACCGCTCTGGACTCCGAGCTCATCGTCACCTGAGCCGCATTACGCCGGCCCCGCTGCGCTGATCGCTCCGCCGGTCTGTCCCTCTGTCTCCAGCACCCCTTGCCCCGTTCATCCGCGGGGATTAGGATCGTCGGGTGTGGTGTGGCTGATGGCCCATGCAAAGGATCCACCCATCACCGCGAATCCGCGCGACTCCGAAGAGAAAGCGACCGCAGCATGAAAGCGATGGTACTGGAGGCCCAAGCCGCCATCGGTTCCTCGCCGCTGCGGCTCTCGGATGTGCCCGATCCCGAGCCCGCGCCCCACGAGGTGCGGCTGAAAGTGCGTTGCTGTGCCATTTGCCGCACGGACCTGCACGTCATAGAAGGCGATCTATCCCCCCAGCGGCTGCCGTTGATTCCGGGGCATCAGGTGGTGGGGATCGTCGATCGGGTCGGTGTGGCCTGTACGCAACTGACTGTGGGCACCCGGGTCGGCGTGGCTTGGTTGCGTCATACCTGCGGGACCTGTGCCCAATGCCGGGCGGGAAGAGAAAATCTTTGCGATTCGGCCCGGTTTACCGGCTATCATGCCGACGGCGGGTACGCCGAATATGCCGTCGTCCCGGAGGCGTTCGCTTACGAGATCCCCCAAGCGATATCCGATCGCGATGCCGCGCCATTGTTGTGCGCAGGAATCATCGGCTACCGGGCCCTGAAGCGGAGCGAGGCCGATAGCGCTGGAAATTTGGGCCTCTTTGGCTTCGGTTCCTCGGCCCATGTGGTGATCCAAATCGCGCGGCACCGAGGGATGCGCGTCTTCGTCATCAGCCGGGGTGAAGCGCATCAGGCCCTCGCGCGGCGCATGGGGGCCGAGTGGGCTGGCAGCGACGCGGCGCACCTGCCGGAAAAGCTGGACAGCGCGATCCTGTTCGCGCCCGCAGGGCATTTGGTGCCCACCGCGCTGGAGTCCCTCAACAAAGGCGGCACCTTGGCCCTGGCCGGCATCTATCTCAGCCAGGTGCCACCCCTGGATTATGAGCGCCATCTATTCTACGAGCGCAATCTCCGGTCGGTAACGGCCAACACCCGCCAGGATGGCCGGGAACTTCTGGCTGAAGCGGCCCGCATCCCCATCCGGCCGCAGACGACCGCCTACGCCCTGAACGAAGCCAATCGCGCCTTGCAGGATCTCAAAAACGACCGCATCAACGGCAGCGGCATACTCATGGCCGATTGATCGGAAGGGCATCGGAGCGGCGGACGCGAGCCGCGTTCTGTCCCGTTATCTCTCATTCCTTACATCGCTTGATTTACAGTACCGCTTGGAATGCCGTGCCGCTCGAAATGCCGTGCCGCTTGATTTGCTGTGCCCCTTGATTTGCAGGGTTACGGCGGATAAGGAATGAGCGACATGCTGGTTGTTCCCGTGCGCCGGGGCTGGTGCCATTTTTCTCCGATTCCCCCGCACCGGCACGGTACAAAAGGAGGCGGGCTAAGGCATCCATACGTCCAGGGGAACTCCATGACCACCACGATAGATTTGCCCGCACAATTCAACATCGCCGACTATTTCATCAATCCCAATCTCGAGGGTGCGCGGAGCGGCAAGACCTATCTGCTCTGCGGCGATCAGCGGCTCACCTACCGCCAACTCCATGAACAGACCAACCGGGTGGGGCATGTGTTGCAGGGGCTGGGAGTAGAGCCGGAAAATCGGGTCATGCTGCTCATGCTCGATACACCCTCGCTGCCCCCATGTTTTTGGGGCGCCGTACGCATCGGGGCGGTGGCGGTGCCCATCAACACCATGCTGAAATCCGGGGAGTACCGTTACTTTCTGGAGGACAGCCGGGCCAAGGTGTTGATCGTCGACGCGGCTCTCTGGCCTCAAGTGGCGCCATTCGCCGACGAACTGCCCCACCTGCGGCATGTGCTGATCGCCAACGGGGCGGTGGCCGGACGGCCCGACCTCGATGCCCTGACCGCGGCGGAGACCGCGGAACTGGAAACCGAGCCCATGAGCCCGGACGACATGGCTTTCTGGATGTATACCTCCGGCAGTACCGGCGCTCCCAAGGCCGCGGTGCACTTGCATCAGGACATGGTGCACTGCGCCGAGAACTACGCCGGCGGAATATTGGGGCTGCGGAATGACGACGTGACCTTTTCCGCGGCCAAGTACTTTTTCGCCTATGGGCTGGGCAACTCCCTCTATTTCCCCATGGCGGCGGGGTGTACCTCGGTGGTCTACTCCGGCCGTCCCACACCGGAGGCCATGTTCGATACCCTGCAACGCTTTAGGCCCACGGTTTTTTATGCCGTGCCCACCCTGCTCAACGCCATGCTCAATACCTACGACGATTGGCGGGCCGGGGAAAACGCGCCCCATCCCCTGCCCCAGCTGGACCATCTGCGTTTCACGGTATCCGCTGGGGAGGCTTTGCCCGCGGAAACCTATCGTCGCTGGCACAAACACTTCGGCAGCGAAATTCTGGACGGACTCGGTTCCACGGAAATGCTCCACATCTTCCTCTCCAATCGCCCCGGACAGGCGCAGCCCGGCAGCAGCGGCGTGCCAGTTCCGGGCTATGAGGCCAAGCTGGTGGATGAGCATGGCGAACCGGTGGCGGACGGAGAGGTGGGGACACTTCAGGTAAAAGGAGAGTCGGGAGCGGCCTATTACTGGAACAAACAAGACAAAACGCGGCAAACCATGCTGGGAGAGTGGATGATCACGGGCGACCAATACCTCCGCGACGAGGCGGGTTTCTACTGGTACCAGGGGCGTAACGACGACATGATGAAGGTCAGCGGATCCTGGGTCTCCCCCGTCGAGGTGGAAAACGCGGTGCTCAGCCACGATGCGGTTGCCGAGTGCGCCGTGGTCGGCCATGCCGACCAGGCCGGACTCATCAAGCCCAAGGCCTTCGTGGTGCTCAAACCCGGCGGGCATCCCGGCGACGAATTGATAGAGGCGCTCAAGGCCCACGTAAAAGGAAAGATCGCCGGGTTTAAGATTCCGCAATGGATCGAGTTCGCCGAAGACCTGCCCAAAACCGCAACGGGCAAGATTCGGCGCTTCACCCTGCGCGATTGAACGATTGAAGAGGCGCCAGCGGATGGCGGTTCGATGGGCGGATGCCCGGAGCCGATCTTAATTTTGAGGCAGGGGGGCCTTGGCCAGACCGGCACGATAGGCGGCTACGGAGCGGGGGTCCTCTGCCGGGATTACCGGGCGTTCGATGGCAAACCGGTCCTGCGTCTTGGTGTATTCCACCCCTCCCATGCGGCCCACAGCCCTCAGGGCGTTGGCGTCCACCCGGCCCTTTTCGGTCAGCACCTCGTCGGCAATGTGCCAATACAGCACTTCGCCCAGGATGTGGCTGGTGGTGGGAGGATTGCCGATGCGCAACAGGTGGGATACGCGACACTCCATCGCCACTTGAGCTTCTACGATACGCGGTACGCCCACCACAGTGCCCGGCACCGGGGTCAGGCCGGCCTCGGCAAACTCGTCGATATGTGCGCCGTAATCCCCGCAGGTGATGTTCATCCGCTCCGATAGGCTCTCGTTCACGATGTGAACGATAAACTCGGCATGGGCCTCGATGTTGCGCGAGGTGTCCTTCAATTCCCCATCCCGGTCGATGACGGAAAAGGCCACCGTGGGAGGATTGTGGGAGACCCCGTTGAAGAACGAGAAGGGCGCCAGATTACTGACGCCATCCGCTCCCACTGTCGATACCCAGGCGATGGGACGGGGTACGATAGCGCCGATCATCAATTTGTAGATAACCGCAGTTTCGGTTTCGCTGGAGGCAAATTCAGCCATGGTGCGCACTCGGTTTGTGGGTGGTGTATCGGATTCCGGCTCGATGTCCGCCAGATGGATTTCCTGATGGTTTCCCTGACAGTTTGATAATTTTACGAGTTTACGGGCGGGATGCCGCAATAATGTTGCCGTATTTTACTCGCCGGGCCTGATGATTGAAAGGTGCTTTCTGTAATCCCGGCGCGGCTGGAGATTCTCGCCACACGATATTGCCTTGCGCTCGACTTCAACCGGAGTATCCCGTCGGGAAATCATCCTGCAATCTTACCGGGGACGAGCAGGCGCCAAATGGTACATTAATCCTGCCGGTGCTATAACATGATTTGACGATAATCGCGTGTCAATGCGGGTTTGCAGACACGTGGCGTCTGGTTCCATCCATATAGGCCCCTGTCGTATGGTTTCGGTATTGTCCTTGAAAGAATCCCCACTGGCCTTGGCAACGGACCAGTACGAGCTCACCATGGCCATGGGCTTTTGGAAGAACGGCCTTACCAATCTGGACGCCGAATTTCACATGTTCTTCCGCAGCCTCCCCTTCGATGGCGGTTTCGTCATGATGGCCGGGTTGGAAACCCTCATCGATACCCTTGCCAATTACCGGTTTACGCCCAGTGACCTGGAATACCTGGCTACCCTGAAGGATACTGCCGGCGAGCCACTGTTCGAAGGGGCCTTCCTGGCCTATTTGGAAGATTTTCGTTTCACCTGCGACCTGCAAGCGATTCCCGAGGGCACGGTGGTTTTTCCCAACGAGACCCTTGTGCGTGTTCAGGGCCCGATTCTTCAGGCGCAACTCGTGGAAAGCCTGATTCTGAACACCCTCAATTTCCAGTCACTCATCGCCACCAAGGCCGCCCGCGTTTGCCTGGCCGCGGATGGAGATCCCGTGGTGGAGTTTGGTCTGCGCAGGGCGCAGGGCCTCGATGGGGCCCTTTCCGCCAGCCGTTCGGCCTATCTGGGTGGGTGTGACGGCACATCGAACACCCTGGCCGGTAAATTGTACGGCATCCCCCTGGTGGGCACCCACGCCCACAGCTGGGTGATGATCTTCGATACGGAAACAGAAGCCTTTGAGGCGTTTGCCCACGCATTCCCCAACAACTGCGTCTTTTTGGTGGATACGTACGACTCCCTGGAAGGGGTGAGTCAAGCCGCGGAAGTCGGAAAAAAACTCCGTGACCGCGGCCATAAGATGCTGGGCGTGCGGCTGGACAGCGGCGATCTGGCCTATTTCAGCATCGAGGCACGGCGGATTCTGGACGAAGCCGGGCTCGAAGGGGCGGTGGTCATGGCCAGCAACGAGTTGGACGAATACCTCATTCGCAGCCTGAAACAACAAGGCGCGCGCATCGGGGCCTGGGGTGTGGGCACCAAGCTCGTCACCGCCAATGGCGAATCTTCCCTGGGCGGGGTCTACAAGCTCGCGGCGATCCGCAAAGGGAAGGACGCACCCTGGGATTATAAGCTCAAATTATCCGAGCAGACCGCGAAGATCAGCATCCCGGGTATCCATCAGGTGGTTCGCTACGTGGACGGAAGCGGGCGCTTCATCGCCGATGGCGTCCTGGATGCCGGCGAGGATCCGAAGGCAGTGGAGTGGATCGTCGATCCCAACGATATCCATCGCACCAAATTCTTGCGCGGGTTTCGACACGTGGAGCCGCTGCTCGTCGACGTCTACCGGAAAGGCGTGCCGGTCTACGAGCCCCCGCCCCTGGTGGACGTACGAGAACGGGCCAAGGCCCAACTGGCCTCCCTCGATGCAAGCCACAAACGATTCGAAAACCCCCATCGCTATCCGGTCGGAATTTCTCCGCGGCTCAATGCCTTGCGCGAGGAGATGATCCGCAAATTCAGAATGGGCAAGGCCACGGCGGTAGCGGAGGCGGCGAAGTGAACGGGTGCCAAGCATTCGAACGGGAGCAGCGATGACGAATCTCCATTTTATCAAAGTGGCCGCAGCGGCGCTCAATCAGACGCCAATGGACTGGCGCGGTAACCGCAACCGTATCGTCGAAGCGATCAATCGCGCCCGTGGGGAAGGGATCCAGGTATTGTGCCTGCCCGAGCTGTGCATTTCGGGCTACGGCTGCGAGGACGCTTTTCACGGCGAATCGGTGGCTGAGCAAGCCCTGCAATGCCTGCAATCGATTCTCCCCGAAACGCGCGGCATGGCGGTGGCGGTGGGGCTGCCCATCCTCCACGGGGGCGATTTGTTCAATGGCGCCGCGTTGCTCGTGAACGGCGAGCCCGCCGGAGTGGTGGCCAAGCAACTGCTGGCCGGCTATGGGGTTTACTACGAACCGCGTTGGTTCAAGCCATGGCCGGCGGGAAGTTCGGGCCTGTGCCGCATTGCCGGGCGGGAGGTGCCCATCGGCGATCTGGTCTTCGATTTGGACGGCGTTTCGATCGGTTTCGAAATCTGTGAAGATGCCTGGGGCCGCGGCCAATCCGCATCATCCGGGTCGAGAGCGCACCTGCTGCTCAACCCCAGCGCAAGCCATTTTGCCTTCGGCAAGCACGAAACGCTGAAGGGCATCGTCGTGGAGGGATCACGCGCCGCCCACTCGGTCTACCTCTACGCCAATTTACTGGGCAACGAATCCGGCCGGCTGATTTACGACGGCACGGCCATGATCGCCTCCAATGGCCGATTGGTAGCGGAATCCCGGCGCTTTTCTTTCGACGACATTTCCTTCGCCTCGGCTATCGTCGACCTGCGGAGCAACCGCCTGGATCGGCGCCGGCTGCTCTACCCGCCACCGGCCGGGGAACCGGATCGGTGCACCGTATCCGTTCCCTTCACCCTGATCGAGCCGTCCTTGGAGGCGGTGCGGGCGCAGCGGGCCGGCAGCGATATGCGGCGCGACCCGCACTTGCCCGCGGTTGCGATGAGCGAAGGGCTATCCCCTTTCGAAGAATTTTCCCGCGCCGTGAGCCTGGGGCTGTGGGACTATATGCGTAAATCTGGCAACCGCGGTCTCGTGGTTTCCCTAAGCGGCGGGGTCGATTCAGGCACCGTGGCGATTCTGGCATGGATGATGACGCGCCTGGCCGTCGCCGAACTGGGCTGGGAACGGATGCGGGACAAGCTGAACTATTTCGGCGATTGGGATGCCTCGGGCGCCGAGCCGCCGGTGGACCTCACGGCGCGATTGCTGACGACCGTCTATCAGGCTACGGCCAATTCATCGGCCACCACCCGCAAGGCCGCCTCCTCCCTAGCCCAACACCTGGGTTGCAGGCACCTGGAACTGGATGTGGAACCCCTGGTGCAAGCCTACGAGCAACTGGCGGAAAAGGCCCTGCACCGCAAGCTCGACTGGGCCACCGACGATACCGCGCGGCAGAATATCCAGGCCCGGGTGCGCGCGCCCGGAATCTGGCTGCTGGCCAATCTGGAGGGCCGCCTGCTCGTCTCCACTTCCAACCGATCCGAGGTGGGGGTCGGCTATTGCACCATGGATGGCGATACCAGCGGCGGTCTGGCCCCCATCGCCGGCGCCAACAAGACCTTTCTGCGGAATTGGCTGCGCTGGATAGAAGTTTCCGGACTGGAGGAGTTGGGCCCGATTCCAGCGGTGGGCGCGATCAACAGCCAGGCACCGACGGCGGAGCTTCGTCCGCTACACCAAGGCCAGACCGACGAAGACGATCTGATGCCCTACCCGGTGCTGGACGCCATCGAGCAAGCCGCCATTCGCGACCGGATGTCCCCGGTAGAGGTCTGGCGGCATATGCTGGCCACGCCGTTGCCCGGAATAGATCTGGATGCGGCCGAGGCCGCGGGCTATGTCGAGCGGTTCTTCCGGCTATGGAGCCGCACCCAATGGAAGCGCGAGCGGCTGGCCCCGTCATTCCACTTGGACGACGAGAATCTCGATCCCAAGACCTGGTGCCGCTTCCCGATACTCTCAGGGGGCTACGAAACCGAACTGGAAGCTCTGCGCACCGCGGTGGCGGAAGCGGGCCAGGCCACCGGTGAAGGCAAGCACCGGCGATCGGATGCCGCGCGCGGCAAGCCGACGATGACACGGGTTAAATAATCGTATTTGGTACGGATACGGATATTGGTCCTATTTACCCGATGTTCGGCTTGGAGTGGGGCAATTTAAATCGGACCTAAAAATTGAGAGCAAGAAGACCTTTGGATGGAATGAGATGGCGGATCTTGATCTTAATCCTGACTGTGTGGCTGCCATTCACCCAAGGCCCCATCGCGAGCGCTGAAGACGGGCAGTTCGTAATCAAACTGGACTCCAAGGAGTCGATTCGTGCGGTTTATGAAGACGCCGGTTTCGTATTCGACGATGCCGCTACCGAAGCCAACCGCGAGCAATACGAAAAGGAATGCTTGTACGGCGGAAGCGCCAAATTCGGAAGTCACTTGCGCCCCATCAGTTTCTTGGGTATGGCTTATCAAACTTCCGACCCGGAAAAAAAGCTCTTGAAGCTGTGCATGGCCATCCGTCCATACACCGAGGACATGGCTAGGGATCTATGCGTGTACCTCCGCCGCCCCCTGATCTCGAACACCACAGGGGCCTATGAAGTCGTCTGCGGTGCGAAAAATGATTCCTCACTTTCTTCCGGATGATATGATCCACCGGTTCTTGCGCCCATGGGCGCCCTGGGTCAGCCTTCAAAAGCACCGGCCGGTGATTTATTCACGAGTGGAATGATTGCCCAGCTTAAGCGGCTATTGGGTAGTGGCGACACGGCAGATACGCAAGCGCCGCCTGACCTGCGTGTGGCGACCTGTGCTGTGCTGCTGGAAGCCGCCGAATCGGATCAGGATTTCCCGCCGGAGGAACGGGAGACGATCGTCTCTCTGCTGCGTAAGGAGTATGGGCTTTCCCCTGACGAGGTGGAATCGCTGATCCTCGAAACTCAGCGGGAACGGGCTCGCGCCACCGATCTCTGGCCATTCACCAATGCCATCAGCCGAGCCTACACGCCGGAACAGAAGCGAGCGCTGCTGGTCATGGTCTGGCGGGTGATCTTCGCCGACGGGCGGCTCGATCCTTACGAGGATCAATTGGCCCACCGGCTCGAACGCCTGATCGGCGTTAACCACAGCGTGTTGATGGAAGCCAAACAACTGGCCCGGGATCAACTCCCCGCGGCGACATAGAGCCCCTACTGGGGAGGCTGACGATTATTCGCGGAGATGCCAAGACTCCGTGGAAATCTTCCGCGCCGTAGAATATCACGTGCTGGAGCGGGCAAATCGGGGCGAAGGCGGAAGGATCGACCTCGTCAAGCGGAGTATGGGTTTCGCGCAATAGGCGGCTGGGTCTCCAACAAAATGAGCAAGCCTCGCCCCGATGCGACACTTGGCAGTGTGACACGGGAATCGGTTGTCATTTTGCAAATGATCAATTATGTTCACATGTCGTCTAGCAAGTTGCGGGAAAACTAGATGCAGGGTCAATACCACCCGATCAGTGTAAATGGTATTGGCGAACTCGTTGTGATGATTACAGGGCGATAAATCCTAGTGACGCCAAAACAGGCAATATCTATGGATTTTTCCATTTTATCCCCTGCCTGCTGGTTCAATCTTGTTGCCTCATTGGGAGATAATCGATGATGAGATTCAAGTTCATTTTGCTCACGGCTCTAATGTTACTGTCATTCGTGATGATGGTCACAGCGCAGGAAACGGAAAAAGGAGGATTCAAAAGGGAGGGCGCCAAATTGAAAGGCTCCTGCGAGTATAAAGGGGAAACGTACGAGCACCGGTCGCAGGTCTGGAAGGACGAGATAAAAACAGAACGTGAGGATTGGGGTAAATGCTTAATTTGTTGGGACGGCGCCTTTATCCCAGGGTTCGAACAACGGAAGGATGCCTGTAAAGGCAAGTATTGATTCAGCCGTGCTGGGTCAAGGCGGATGCATCCGCCTTGACCCGCACCAGACTGATGCCGTTCTGACTCTCGCAAATGTCGTTGAGCCAATTGTGGGAGATCGTGAATGACTCCATCCTCTAAGCCCGACGGCCGGAATGCGAATCTAATAATTTCCGGTGAGCGGCTTTCATCGACGTTCTGCTCCTGCCACACAATACGGATGGTGGGCGCTGTCCCCGGATTGGGAATGAGTTAGCGCCTGCGAAACTTTGCTCTTGGCTTTTTTCGGTCTACCCCGTGGACTCGAATCCGCGGCGGCCCGTCATTTTTTCCGCTTAATAGAGTTTTGGACGAGCGGATTTCCAGCGACTCCCATTGGCGGCAAGACGTCTATCCAGCGTTGTAGTCCATTCCACAATCACGATCGCGATCAAGGCTGGCACCTTGCGCTAGAGACCGCCCGTATAGCAAGCCGCCCGCCCGCCAGCCCCGATTACAAACGATATCGCTAAATGCAATTTGACCAATTGCCCGGCAGTCAGGGCGCTCCCTCATTGAATTCCCCGGAAAAAGTCTCGCCTCCGCACCTCGATCCACGGGGAATGATTGTTTCTGGAAAAATATTATTGACATTCCACGCCTAGGGTGATTAGAGGCAACCAGGGAGAATAAGGTTTTACCTCTCTCGGAGCGCGTTGCTATCCATCCAAGTGGATTTCCCCTGCGTCAACGACACCGGCTTAGGGTGGGGTTCGCTGAGGACGGACCAACCGCGCGGCTTAGAGGGTAGGCCGCCTATCCGGCTCGACACGAGCAAAAGTAAACCGCGCGGCGGGTCGAGTGTGGTTTAGGCAGAGAGGAACCGAATTCCCTGTATTGAGGAGAACCGAGGGTTCATTGGGGTGTTGCAATTGCGATAACCCGGTCGAATTGGACTGACACGAACCCGCTTTTCATTAATTGTCCATCCTGTTCTCTGGGTCTATCTGACCCGAACGGAAAAGGAGTCCCAATGGATTTTTTGACTAAAAAAGAGCTTAAGAAATACATGCGCCTCAGGAAAAAGGCATTAAAATTGCCTGTTCCGCAGCGCATGATGACCAACGGAGAATACCACCCCAAGCCACAAACCAAGCAACAGAAGGAAGTGGAGGCCCGCCTGAAAGAAAAGGCGGATACCTTAGGAAAGAAAATGGGCATGAACCGGCGAGAGTTTCTGCGATCCGCTTCGGGGATGGCCGCTGCTTTCTTGGCCATGAACGAAGTGCACGGGCATGTCTTCAATGTCGATCCTGCCGAAGCGGCGGATATCGAAATGGCCGAGGCGGTACGCGCGGGCATGCGTGGCCAGTTCATCCTGGATGACCAGACCCACTTCGTCCGTGACGATTACTCTTGGGAAGGATTGAACTTCCTGAGAGAATTCGCCAAGGGAAACAACCCGGAGAAAACGCCTTGGAATAGGGCTCTGGTGGGTTCGACGACCACGTTGGACGATTACCACTTCGACAAGTATCTCAAGGCATTTTTCCTTGAGAGCGACACCACTGTCCCGCTGATCAGCAACGCCACGTTCGACGATCCGGAGAAGTGGCTCATCAGCGACGAGACGGCGTTGTCGACCCGCGATACGATCAACAGTATCGCAGGCACGACCCGCATGCTGGGCCATGCCTTGTTCTGGCCCGGACACCCTGGCAACGAAGCCAACATGGAGCGGATTTCGCAAACGCTGAAGCCCAGTGCCTGGAAGGGTTACACGGTGGGCGATCCGCTGGGACCATCGGAATGGCCGTGGATGTTGGACGACGAGAAGTTGACCTATCCGTCCTATCAGATTGCCGAAAAGTACGGCGTCCGGAACATCTGCATCCACAAGGGGTTGATGCCCGATAATTACGAGCAGGCTTTCCCGACGTGGAAGTACGCCCATGTGGACGACATCCCCAAGGCGGCGAAGGATTGGCCCGGCTTGAATTTTGTCATTTATCATTCAGCCATCCGGCCACTCTTCGACGCCGTCCAGGCCAATGCCGATTTCGAAAAAACCGGCAAGCTGCCCTGGATCGATGAAGTGTCAGAAATGAACCCCGCGGCCGGAATCAACAACGTCTATGGCGAGATCGGCAGTTCCTTTGCCATGACGGTGATCACCTACCCCAGAATGTGCGCCTACTTGCTGGGCCGGCTCATCACTGGGCTCGGGGCGGACCACGTCGTATGGGGCACCGA
Source organism: SAR324 cluster bacterium (assembly GCA_022574555.1). Taxonomy (GTDB): domain Bacteria; phylum SAR324; class SAR324; order SAR324; family JACQKK01; genus JACZRV01. The sequence continues at coordinate 9,068 of JACZRV010000042.1, read as the reverse complement.
TTCCATCTGGTACGGATCCCCGCAATGGCAGATCGAAGCCATGCGCCGCATCGAAATTCCGAACGATATGCAAGACAAGTTCGGCTTCATGCCATTGGGTCCCGGCGACGGTGCGATCAAGAACGGGATCCTCGGCCTCAACTCCGCCCGGATCTATAGCCTGGGCATGATGGCCGACGGGAAGCCCGTCGAGAACTACGAAAATGACGGAATCGCCCAGATGCAGGCTGAGTATCGCGCGGCCGGTAAGGACGGAGACAAGTTCTTCCATAGCTGGCTGGCCAAGCAGGATTGGAGCAGAGTGGAAATCGCCGCGAAAAAGCACAAGGAATTCCGCGCGCAAGCCGCGAAGACCTACGTTGCCCGCAACGATATTCCAAAACCATGGGTGGTTTTGCCTAAAACAGCCACCGAACCTAGGCCGGTTCCGAATTTGGAGGACGAACCGGCCTGACTTCCTCATTCGGCGTCGGGCGACTGGCGCCACTAGCCTGAAAAAAGGGCCGATGGACATTCATCATCGGCCCTTTTTTCTTATCGGGGTCCATTCAAGTGGCCTGGACCAACGCAAGTTCGGGCCGGATCGCTGAAACCGGGGTGATTTGAATTGAGAGCACCGCATGGCCGGCCGCGTGTGCCTTGGTCCAATTGGCGGCCATTTGTGTCCGATAGTTGAACGAAATGCTATGGTCGAACGGGATACCCGAAATCGCGCAAGAAATTCGGCAGCGGGCCGGCACATGACTAACCGAACGTGGGATTGGATAACCGTAGGCGGCTTCGGCAGAATCCTCATTGCCTTGGCCGTGCTGTCTATCATCTCGCTCCATGCATACTCCCAGACCAAACTCAAGGCGTGCCGGTATGATCCAGCCGTCAAGGATTACGCCAATTGCGATTTCAACAGGACCGATTTGCGGGGGCTCGATTTGGCGGGAGCAAACCTGAAAGGAGCCAATTTGCACTTGGCAAGTCTGGACGGTTCCAATCTGGAAGGCGCCGATTTTGAGGGAGTGAATCCTTGCGACCCCATGGCGGAAGAGAAAAGAATCATCAATCGCATGGCGAATTTCAGTGGTGCGGCTCTGACCAACGCCAACTTCAAATGGGCCCATTTCCCCTGGGCCTATTTCTACATATCCGACCTATCCGGGGCCAACATGGAAGGCGCCAATTTGAAAGGAGCCCGATTCGAGGTGGCATATATGGCCGGCGTGAACCTGCGGGGCGCCAACCTCCAATTTGCCAGACTGACGGAAGCCGATCTGACCGGAGCGGATTTGACCGGGGCGGATCTGAGAAAAGCAAATTTCGAGTATGCAATTTTGGACGATGCCAAGCTGGATGGGGCCAATTTTACCGGGGCTTTCAACACCGAAGGGTATCGGTGTCTTGGAACCGAAGCTTCACTCCACGATTGTGCGATTGAAGTTCCGCGTCACAAAACTTTTCCGGATAAACCGGACGGGGCACGCCAATATTGACCCACGATCGAAACCTGGGCAGCCAATTCAAAAATATAACAGACCGCCAAACCTGGTGGAATGACTGCGATCCGATCTATCAGATCAATGCGCGTGCCGTAAATTCGGCTGTCACGGCGTCCAATCGTAAAAAAATGAACTACTTCTTATCCTTGTAAGTTTTCAACCAAGCGATAATTTTTCTGCGTGTATCCGGGTCCGGAAATTTAACCGACATCCACGTGCCGGGAATGATTTTTTGCGAGTCCTCCAACCACTTGTCGAGCAATTCCTCGGTCCAGACGATGTTGGGAGCCGCATCCAAAAAGGGGTGGGAATGTCTGTAGCCCTCTGCCGTCCTGCGGCCAGCGGGTGCGCCAACCACACCCCTCAGGTCGGGCCCCAATATGGCGGCCTTGGCATTGATGATGAAATCGCCCCTGTCGGGGGCATGGAATTGCTCGATGGCCAGCTTGGGATTGTTGTAAAAATGGCAGGTCTTGTAACATTCCCACTTGAAGAGTTCCTGCCCCTCCTCTATATCGCCGGCCCAAATCGACGGTGCAAACAACAGAAGTGTGAATAATACAGCCGTTGCCCGTTTTACCTGCATTTCGCATCTCCTCGGTAAGGGTGGCCGGAATGGCAGCTACATAATGAATGCCGGTAATATCCAGTGATGTCCCCGGTGGCCAAGCGGCGGTCTCTGCGCCCAGGGACGCTATATTACATTTTGTGACTGGTTTTGCAAATGAAGGATCGCCTCGGTCAATGCGCCGCCCCTGCGTCCGCGGCTCTCCAAATCTCAGTTTCTTGTGGGCCAGTGACGACATACGGCTGCAGGGATTGACAAGGGGACTCCCCTTCAATAGATGTTGACCACACAGATGCCCCCGCCCGTGGCAGCCGGCGGCAAGCCGCAATCGATGTCATGTGGATCGGTTCAACGCTGTCGGGGAAACTGCGCCGGCACCGTGATTCGGCGCTCCCTGGATGGGCTCGATAAATTCCCCGGGCGCAGGGTGTGTGCTGGAGATGTTGTGACGTAAATTGGATTCAAGTGGGGAGCACCCCGATTCGCGAGGATTACAGAATGGATCAGATCAAATTCCTGCTCGACGAAGACCAGATTCCAACGTCGTGGTACAACATCGTGCCCGACCTGCCGGAGCCCCTGCCGCCGGTGCTCCATCCCGGCACCAAACAACCGGTGGGCCCGGACGATCTGGCGCCTTTGTTCCCCATGTCTATCATCGGGCAGGAGGTTTCGGCGGAAGCCCAAATTGATATTCCCGAAGAAGTGCAACAATTCTACCGGCAGTGGCGCCCCACTCCTGTACACCGCGCACTGCGGCTGGAAAAGGAATTGGATACACCCGCCCACATTTACTACAAGTATGAGGGCACCTCCCCGGTGGGGAGCCACAAGCTGAACACCGCCGTCGCCCAAGTTTACTACAACAAAGAAGCGGGCATCAAAAAGATCGCCACGGAAACCGGTGCCGGCCAATGGGGCAGCGCCCTGGCCTTGGCCGGTGCCATGATGGGCGTGCAGATTCAGGTATTCATGGTGAAGGTGAGCTTTCAGCAGAAGCCCTACCGGCGCGCGATCATGGAAACGTACGGCGCCACGGTATTTGCCAGCCCCAGCGAGGAAACCCAGGCCGGAAAGGCCATTCTGAGAGAGAACCCGGAAAGCACCGGGAGTCTGGGAATTGCGATCAGTGAAGCGGTGGAGGTAGCTGCCACGCGGGACGACACCAATTATTCATTGGGCAGCGTCCTCAACCACGTGCTGCTCCACCAGACGGTCATTGGCCAGGAGGCGATGCGGCAAATGGAAATGGCCGGCGAGTACCCCGATATCGTGATCGGCTGCGCCGGTGGCGGCAGCAATTTTTCGGGCCTCTCGTTTCCCTTCCTGGGAGCCAAACTGCGCGGTGAAAAACAGACCCGGATCGTCGCCGTCGAACCGGTCTCATGTCCATCGATGACGAAGGGCAAATACGCTTACGACTTCGGCGATGTCGCGGGTATGACGCCGCTGGTGAAGATGCACACCCTGGGGCATACGTTCCTGCCGCCCTCCATTCACGCGGGAGGACTGCGATACCATGGCATGGCGCCTCTTGTCAGCCACCTGGTGAACCTGGGCCATATAGAACCCCTAGCCTACAGCCAACGCTCCGTATTCGACGCCGGCGTGCAGTTCGCCAAGGCGGAAGGGATCTTACCCGCACCGGAATCCAATCACGCGGTGCGCGCCGCCATCGACGAGGCGATCCGCTGTAAGGAAGCGGGCAAAGGAGAGGTGATTCTCTTCAACTTGAGCGGCCACGGACATTTCGATATGCAGGCCTATTCCGATTACCTGGACGGCAGCATGGTGGACCACCAATACAACGAGCAGGAAGTTGCCATGGCCCTATCCGGATTGCCCAGTGTAGGGTAATCCGTATGGCCTGCGCCATTGGCTGTACTCAAGATAAACGGCGGCGCTCAAGATAATTGGGGGAAAGTTCAGGATGCGCGGAAATGATTACAGGGGCTGATTAAACAGGGGCGGGGATCCTTCACCCGCTGGCCGGTTTGACCGCTGTGAACGATTGACCGCAGCCACACTGGGCGGCGTCTTGCAATTGACGGAAGGAGAATCCCTGCTCGACAATATTGCTATCGGAATAGTCCACCTCGACTGAACCCAGCACATCGGTCAGGCAGCTGCGATCCACGACGAGTCTGATTCCCTCGGAGACAAAAAACTCGTCGGAATCACTCACCTGGGCCATATCGGCCAATTCTAACGTAAATTTGTAGCCGGAGCATCCGCCCTTCATGGCACCGATACGAATATAACCCTTATCGGGATCGGCATGCTCGGCCTCGTATGCTTCTCGGATCACACCAGCCGCTTTTTCGGTGAGAACGATTGTATAGCCTGCTGCCGGTAGCGATTCCGTCATTTCAACTTTCATTATTTTGTCCCAATGCTCATTTGCCCCAATGCACGGTGCCCATGCTTAGTGGCGGCTCGGTTGATCCCAAACCGTCTATTATTCTATTATCATATTCTAATATCAGGGTTCTGTTCTGGCAACGAAAAAATACGTCCCTATTTGACTTATATAACTTTTGCCGATGATCCTGTGCCTTGGGGTGCCAACCAGGGCCGACAATCAGGGCCGACAATCAGGGCCGCCTATCAGGGCCGATGAGAAATAAATATTCGGGCACTCGATGGCCCTCCAAAGGTTGGAATTATGCCTGAATGTCAATGGGAGTGCCGCAGCCGTGGGTGATGGCGGAAGGCGGCAGACAGCCTTGGATTGCTACATCCACCGAATCGTCTCCGGCGGCCAATCCGGCGTCGACCGCGCGGCTCTCGACGTGGCGCTATCTGTTGGAACCCAATGCGGCGGCTGGTGTCCCAAGGGGAGGCGGGCAGAAGATGGTGCCATCCCGCCCCGATATCGATTGCGCGAGACCCCATCCCCGGAATATCGGCAACGCACCGAGTGGAACGTCCGCGACTCCGACGGCACCCTGGTGATCGCCTGGGGCCAACCTGCCGGCGGCACGGCGCTTGCGCTACGCTACGCCAACCATATTGCAAAGCCTTGCCTCGTCGTTGACCCGCGTGACGACAGGGCGCTTCCCCAGACCGTGGAATGGGTGCGGCACCGCGGAATCAGGGCGTTGAATGTCGCCGGCCCCCGCCAAAGCGAAGCGCCCGAAGCCTACCCCTTGGCGCGGGAATTCCTGATGCGCCTGCTGGAAGCCTTATGCAGCACGGGGGCATGACGTCAGGATCGCCCCGGTGCGATATCGCATGATACGGGTATTTGCATGATCTGGGTATTTACAGGCCGGCTTAGTTCCCCGCGATCACATCCCTGACAATTTCGAGCAATTCGCTGGGTTTGTAGGGTTTGTTGAGCTTGGGCGCCTTTTTGACCAACTGGTAGTCGGGGTCGTTTTCCGTCGCGGTGTAACCACTGCAGATGATCACCTTCATCTGCGGGTTCACGGTTTTGATCCGATCGAAGACGGCAACCCCGCTCAGTTTGGGCATGATGACGTCCAGAATCACCAAGTCGATCGCGTCGGCACGGGCGTTGAAAATGTCCAGTGCTTGCTCGCCGTCTTCCGCCACCAGAACACGGTAGCCGTTGTTCTCCAGCACCCGCGAGGCGAACTTGCGAACGGCGGGCTCGTCTTCGACTATGAGTATTATCGCCGAGCCGGCTTGCATCGCCGCCGTGGGCGCCTCACTCACCGGCAGGTGCTTTTGCTCAATCCTCTGGGCGGGTAGATAAACATGGAACGTGCTGCCCTTGCCCACCTCGGTTTCGACCGTGACGTTACCGTCGTGCTGCTCGACGATCCCGTATACCGTGGAAAGTCCCAAACCGGTTCCCTTGCCGACTTCCTTGGTGGTGTAGAACGGTTCGAACAAGTGTTCGAGTATATCGGCAGGAATTCCGGTGCCCGTGTCGCTGACCGAAACCCTCGCGTAAGGGCCTGGTTTGGCCCACGGCTGATCCGCACAAAACTGATCATCGGCCAGGATATTGCGAGTCTCGATCGTGATCGTCCCCCTGTCCAGGATTGCGTCCCGAGCGTTGACGCACAGGTTCATCAGAACCTGCTGAATCATGCCGGGATCGGCCCGAACCGGATTTAGTTCTGCATCGGCCTGGACCACCAACTCGATCTGCCGGTCAAAAACCCTTTGCAGCAGTTGCACCAAGTCGCTCACGATCTCGTTCAGGTTCACATCGACAGGGTGCAGAATCTGCCTGCGGCTGAAGGCCAGAAGCTGGCTGGTGAGTTCCGCGGCGCGCGCGGCGGCGCCCTCGATCATCTTCAGGTCCTGCATCACTTCCGCTTCATCGCCGATGTCGTCCATGGCCAGCAGCGTGAATCCCGATACCACCTGGAGCAGGTTGTTGAAATCATGCGCCACGCCCCCAGCAAGCTGTCCGATGGCCTCCATTTTCTGAGAATGGCGCAACTCGTCCTCCAAGCGTTTGCGTTCGGTCACGTCGACCTGAGTCGATAGTATGGCGGGCTCGCCGTCCCAATCGACCACGGTGTTGATGCTGTCCAACCAGATGCGCTTGCCGGCCTTGCGCAGGCCCTCGAATTCGTAATGAGCCGGTACCTCCTCCCCGCGCATGCGTGCGTCCTTGTTAGCCAGAACCCTTTGCCTTTCGCTGGGAGCTACGATGCTCATCATCGACTCCAACTGCAAGACCTCCTCGGGAGAATCGAATCCGAAGGTATCCGCGTAGGCTTGATTGGCGAAGACCGCCTTATGGTGCCGATGGACGACAATTCCCTGGATTGATCCCTCTACCAGATTGCGAAACCGCTCTTCGCTTTGCCGGAGTTCTTTCTCTCGTTTTTTGAGGTCGGTGATGTCGATTCGAATGCAAACCGTACCGCCGTCCGAGGTCTTGCGGTCGATGATTTGCAGCCACCTGCCGTCATGGCGTTCTTGTTCCAGGTAGGGCGGGGGATCGCGGAACTGCTTCAATCGCTCCTGGATCCACTCTTCGGTACGACCGACCGCCGTTGGAATGAGCTCGTTCTCTCCCGCGTAGCGGATGATATCCTCGTATTTCGCACCCGGAACCAAGCGATCGGCGACTTCGGGAAGGATTGTCCTCGTTATACTGTTGACCAGTAATAATTTCTCGTCCTTGTCGAAGATGAAAAATGCCGCCGGAATGCTCTCGATGGCATCGAATAGTCGGCTATGAGCCGACTCGGCTGCCGTTCTGGCGCTCATCTCGGCGGTGATGTCGCTGCCCGTCCCCCGATACCCCCTGAAACTTCCATCGTCCGCATATAGAGGCTTTCCACTGACTCGAGCGAACCGAATCCCTCCCTGCTTGTCCCGGAAAGAGTAAACCAAATCGGTAAATGGCCTGTGAGCCTGCATATCTGCGATGTGGTCGTCCCACATCTCGCCATCGGCCTCCGAACCAACTCGCCACTTTCCCCAACGGGTTTTGCCGAGGACCGTTTTCGCGGCCAGCCCCGTCGCTTCTTCAAAGCGATCAGAAATGTAGTTGAAGAGAAAATTCTGGTCCGTTTCCCACAACCAGTCGGAGGCCACTTCCGAGAAGTCCTTGAAGCGCTGCTCGCTTTCCCGCAGTGTCTCCATCGCCCGCTTGCGCTCGGTGACATCGAACAGGGTCGTTTGGGACGCCAACTCCCCTTCCCAGAGCGTTGTATTCACCATGACATGGATCCACACGGGGCTACCGTCCTGCTTGACGCCCTCGTATTCGTATTCGGGTGGTTCCTCTCCCCGCAGTCGGGCGTCGTAATACCCTTTGATCCTCTCCATTTCGCGGGGTGCGACGCGCTCGCTCATGGGGGTATCGATCATCTCGGCAGGACTGCCATATCCAAATATTTTAGCCGCGGCACCATTGGCGAAGACGGTGCGATCCTCCTTCATAACGAGAATACCCTGCAGCGATCCCTCAACCAAGTTCCGGAAGCGCTCTTCGCTGGCACGCTGTGCTTCTTCAGCCTGCTTGCGCAAGGATATGTCGGTGATGGTCGACTGAATGGCCGGCTCTCCGTCCCAATTGACAACCCGCACGGTATTGGACAGCCACACCAGCGACCCGTCTTTTCTCAGGCCTTGATACTCATAGTGGTCAGGCGCGTCGCCGCCTTGTCGCCGGGCCTCGGCGATCGTCTGCGCTTTCTCACGCTCTTCTTCCGCAAACAGAGAAAGGGTGGTGCCTATCTGCATGATTTCCGCGGGACCCGAATAGCCTAGAATGGCAGCGAAGGCGGCATTTGCGTAGAGGGGCTTATAATCCCGATGGATCATAATACCTTGGACGGACCCATCGAGAAGATCGCGTATTTCCGCCATCTCGTTGGAGAGAAGTCGGTTTTCCGCCTCCAATTTCGCAATCCGGCGGCGAAGAGAATCGTCGTCCTGCCGATGTATGACTTTGCTTTTACTGGAGTTTCGCATTTTGTCCGGCTCCTTTAGAGGACTGGACACCTCATCCGACGAAGATTTTCTCCAACATCACCCGACGGTGTGGTTCATGCCGTACCCGTTCAGCGCCATGCCCGTTCAGTGCCGTGCCCGTTCGGTGCCTAACCAGTGCCATGTCAGTGTCTATATGCACCGATGCGCGGTCGACACCCCCCCGTTCCAGGCCAAACCTCGACGAAGCTACCTGATAGGTCTAACGCTGAAATTTCGTTTCGGATACCAATGACACCCCAAAGTCAGCTTCAATTTTCAATCTGCCAAAGCCTGCGACTCCATAGAATGGAGACACAATACGAGTTAAATTAAGTAATTTTTGATGCGTTCACCGCCCTGCGTTAGCCCTGTGACATCTCGCGCTGCTCCCCTCCCCGCGCTACTGAGAGCGAAAAGTACGACGGCGAAGCGGCGCCTCGCCATGATTTAGGCCGGAGGCCGTGCGGGAGGATTCTCATACTTATGACAATAGATTAAGTGATTTTTACTGACCTGCGCGATTAGATGAATAATAGAATTATCATTTACGAATCGTTCACAATGATATGGGAAATGGAAGTAATAGGCCGCTATTCGCT
>JACZRV010000172.1 GCA_022574555.1 SAR324 cluster bacterium | reverse complement strand
CCGCTCGGCGCATAAAGTTTGTCGAACAAAGGACTCAAGGCCCTCAGCGCCCGGTCCGCCATGGCGCGGATCGCACGCAACGGGTGATCGGCGGGAATCCGCTCTTCCAAAGAAACATAACTGAACATTGCCGCTTGCTGGGTATCCTGGCCGCGCATCGCTTCTCCTCCGTGACAAGCACTCTGAGTAGGGTTGAATCCGTTATACCAGACTCAGCTCGAATTTCCGCAACCTGCTAGATCGCCTTCTGATTTTCGGTCAGGCCGGACTGCTGCGATTCGCCAGGCCGGATTTGCCGAAATAGCAGTACCGTGGGAGATCGTCGCTGCCTTGGTTCCTCAATTCGTATTGCTCCCGTGATCTGGAACATTCTGAGGGAGAAAACTTCAGTCTGGCAGGCCCCTCCCAGTTCCGCCTCCCGGCCACGCGATTGGGTGTCACAGGTTCTGGAATCGAGTTCAGACGTCTCTCTCATTAATAGCGTTCTCATTTCTGAGGCGAAGACCAAGTTGCGGAGAATAAGCCCTATATTCTCCGCAGATTATGCGGCGTTGATTCTTGCCCTTGCGGAGAGAATCAGCAATAATCTCCGTACATAATGCGGAGTTTCTGGCGATGACGTACGTTTATGAATTAGAGGATTGGCCTACATTCCGTTGGGGTCGGGAACGCCTCGCAGATCAGCTTGTCGCTCTGCGCCACCGCCAAGGATGGTTGATCGGACGAATGGAGGGGCTTGGATTCGGCCTTCGTGCCGAGGCTTCGCTTCATACCATCATCGAAGATGTGCTCAAATCAAGCGAGATTGAGGGCGAAATCCTGGACCGGGCACAAGTACGTTCGTCAATCGCTCGACGCCTTGGCATGGATGTAGGGGGGCTTCTACCTGCAGACCGCTATGTGGAAGGCATGGTCGAACTGATGCTAGATGCCACACAGAAGTTCGATGCACCTCTTACCATTGAACGGTTATACGGGTGGCACGCTGCTCTGTTTCCGACTGGACGAAGCGGAATGCTGAAAACTCGTGTGGGCGAGTGGCGAGACGACCGCGCAGGACCGATGCAGGTGCTTTCCGGCCCCATCGGAAAGGAAAGAGTCCACTATCAGGCGCCAGCAGCCAGTAGGCTGGATCGCGAAATGGGCAAATTTCTCGAATGGTTTAACGGAGAAAATGCCATCGATGGTGTGCTAAAGGCCGGAGTCGCCCACTTGTGGTTCGTCACCGTCCATCCCTTCGACGATGGCAACGGCCGAATCGCACGGGCCATTGCCGATATGGCGCTCTCACGGTCGGAGAATAGCCCGCAACGATTCTACAGCATGTCCGCCCAAATCCAGGTGGAACGAAAGGCTTATTACGACATTCTGGAAGCAACACAGAAAGGCGATCTGGAAATCACGGGATGGCTCGAATGGTTCCTGGACTGTTTGGATCGCGCCTTCGATCGTGCTCAAACGATCCTGGCGGATGTACTTAGGAAGGCACGCTTCTGGGAACTCCATGGTGGTGAATCAATCAATGACAGGCAAAGGCAAATCCTCAATCGAATGCTGGATGGCTTCGATGGAAAACTAACTTCCTCGAAATGGGCGAAGCTCGGTAAATGCTCGCAGGATACGGCCTCTCGCGATATCGATGATCTCATTATACGCGGTATATTGGTCAAAAACCCGGCCGGCGGACGCAGCACCAGCTATTCACTGGCGGATATCCCCTAACCCAGTGGTGATGACCACATTCCGGAGAGCGATTCCGAGTCTCCGTACTGTTCGGAAGAAGTCCCATATTTTCGACCGCCCGATTGAGAGTCGCGTGTGGGAGCGACACCTTATCGGATATAGACATACACTCGTTTGAGGGGCTGCGAAAATTCCTCTGACTGCACCATCACCAAATGGTCGGCAAATCCGGGAGCCCGATCAGACGCTCGTCCTTGGTGATGAGGGTTGCTCCGTGTGAAATGGCCGTGGCAGCGATCAGACGATCAGCTGGGTCGCCTTCAGGAACACTGTTGGTTGTCGATAGGGCTGCTATGGCGGGCGTGACGGGAAGTACGATCAGGCGGCGGGCAGCAATCACTGTGGTCAGAAAATCCTCGATGGAGGCGTCAACCTCCAAGCGCCCCTTTTCAATAAGCATGGCTATTTCCCAAAGGGTGATGTCGGCGCAAGCCAAGTCCCCGGTCCCATGCGATTCCTCGATCGCTCGCGCAGCCGCCGATCCCAATAGATCTGGTGAGAGCGCATCGAACACCAGTGCGTGTGTGTCACACACGATCACGCTGGACCTCCCACGCTTCACCAATCGGACTCAGTAGATCTCCGATGTAGGCCGAACCGCGCCATCCCGAAAGCGACTTCTTCGCTTCCTCGACCGCATCCTGTTCAGGCACCAGCCGGGCCACAACCTTGCCATGCAAGGTGATTTGGATAAATTCACCCTGTTGCACCTGTTTGATGTAGCCCGGTAGGTGTTGCCTAAAATCCGTCACATTGACTTTACGCATAAATTTTTCCTCTTCTAAAATTGTACAGATTAAATGTACATAAATAATTGGAGTCTGTAAACCCATCCATATAAGTTCACCTTTCTGCATCCTGGGTGTTGCCAGAGAATTCCTAAAAATTCGACCCTCACCGACACCGCGATTGAGTGTCGTAAATGCGAAAACTCGAAAGGTATTTGCATTTGGTTTGCAAATGGAGTAGCATTTTCTCGCGGATGTTAAATGAAGGCGCCTCAGGTACTATTCGACGGAGCCATTGGACATGCGACACCCCGGAGCACAATTTTAGTCCAAAGTGCTCGGAAATCTGGATTCTTGTACTACCAGGCACCCTCAAGGATTATCCAGCTTTGGATTAGATGCTCGGCTTAGCCGTACTTCGGGTAGCCGGCACGTGCCTTCGACATAACGAATGGCCGAATTTGGGAAAAATTTTCGGCCTCTGATTATGTCGGGGAATACGCTTGCCTAGGCTACCTTTTCTATTTCGTCTGGCAGTACTCCTCGACAAAAATTTTGGGTTCTTCCATTGGGAATTCTCGCTCCCTAACCGTGGGGTGCAGGAGCTTTTACCAGGGCTGGGACCTTTTTTCCAAATACGAGGTCGAGATGAAACGCCGAGGACATGAAAACTCCCATTTGAACGGCAGAAATGGAAAACCAAAATATCTTGGAAAAGCCGGTACTCCCAAGTCGGGACCGGAGAGCACTGCCAAAAAGCCAATAGTCAACTCAAAAAAGAACGGAGAAATTTCAAGCGAGGAGGCTTCCGGAAAGAAAAATGGAACCTTAAGGGTGGAAACTGTTATTGAAAAAATTACTCCGAGAGGGGGAGAAGTTATTGAAGAAATTTCTTAGAAACCACCTAAAACAACTCGAAAATATGGAGGCTCGATCCGAGGGGTTAGAGAAACGTTTAGCATTTAAAAATGAAATCGAAAAATTTCTGTTTACGCAGGAATTTTTTATAAGCCTTGATCCACGAGAGAATATCCAATTTTGAAGGTTAATGGATGTATCTATTCAAACCGAGGCGGGATTGAGCCAGAGGTTGCAGGCTCAAGGAGATATTTTCCAATCTTACCATAACGTTAAGAAATTAGTGGATCATCTCATTTACCTTGAGCAAGGAAGGGAATTCAAAAAAACTAAATTACCGTACTCCCCCGAATTTAGGGCAATGGTGAGGGAAGAATATTTGAACAGGGTATTGGGGTACACTTTTGAACCAGACAATCATGACAATGAGGAGGAAGAAAATGGCAGCGAGGAAGTGGACGAAGCTTCAGCGAGAGATCCAGGGTCGAGCGATTAGGCGCTGGAAATCCTGGCAATCTTCGACGGGGCCTCGGTCCCCTCAAGGAAAAGCAATCTCCTCACGAAACTCTTTCAAACATGGTTGCGATTCGATATGGGTGAAGAAGCTACGCAAAATGGAGCGGGATTTGCGTAGGAGTAAATCAGCATCGGTTTCTGCTACTCGGGAATTGGAAACTTATCGCCAGAAGGTGGAACAGCGAATCTCAGAAAATGCGCTAATGAGCCGGAATCCGAAAATCCTGTTAAAGGCTTTCGGGTTCCTTTCCGCCGAAATCTCCAGAACCTCCAAAAAAATCTTCATGGATCTGGAGTTTTTCAAGGAACGTCCTGACGGCCTTGGGGCGTTCGTCAGGAAATTCGAGTGGGAGATGGCCGCGCTTCGAGCTAATTGTTCGATTCAAAAAAAACGCAAATCCGAACGGCGTTTTCGGTGGGAGTATGTAGAGATTCCTGACAATACATTGGCAACAACGAAAAACCCCTCCTCGGCCTAGGCCGAGGAGGGGTTATAAGCCTCTGATATTGCGTATGAATTGAAGTAGCAGGAGGGAGACTTGAACTCCCGACCTCGCGATTATGAATCGCGCAATGGCGAGTTTTGCTGCAATTTCCTGAGACGCTATGATACGGTAATCATATTGTAATAACACTGGAAATTTGTCTCATGGCGTCTCCCCCGATTTCATCGAGTTTCTGACATCTGTTACTATTTTGTTACTATTTACACCGGGGATACCCGTGAAGAAAAATCTCACCGTCCGGTTCATCCAGTCTATTCGACCACCCAAAGAGGGGGTCGCCGTGTACTGGGACACGGCAATCTCGTCTTTCGGACTCCATGTCTCCCGTTCCGGAAAAATGACCTGGAAGCTGATGTATCGGGTAAACGGTCGGTTGAAAAACAAAAAGATCGGGACGTACCCCATGGTCTCTTTGGCCGATGCCCGCCATGAGGCCAATCAAATCCTTTTGGAAGCATCCGAGGGGGAAGACAGATTCGCAGACACATCGACCGCCGTCGAAAATCCATCTTTTGATTGAATCGCCAAGGAATATCTGGAAAAACATGCGAAACCAATAAAAAGGCAATGGCGAACCGATGAAAGGATAATCGACAACGAGTTGCTTCCGTATTGGGGTCATGCGAAGGCCGATGAGATTTCCAGACGGGACGTAATCGAGCTTCTCGATGGTCTTGTGGAAAGGGGCGCGCCTATCCAAGCAAATAGGGTTCATGCCCTGATAAGCATGATATTCAATTGGGCCATGGATCGTGGCCACCTTCAGAACAATCCATGCCATAAACTAAAGAAGCCTTCCCAGGAGAACAGGCGAGATCGCGTTCTTTCCGAGGAGGATATTCGCAAGCTGTGGACTGCATTTGAACAACAAGGGATCTACATTTCTGCAATATTCAAATTGATGTTGCTCACGGCCCAGAGACGCTGGGAGATATCCCATATGCGGCTGGCTGATATCGACCTGAAAAATGGATGGTGGACGATACCTGGAGAAATTGCCAAAAACGGACTGTCTCATCGAGTGCCACTAGTTGCCGCGACCCAGGATGTTATTAAAGGACTCCCCGATCCCACCGTCGATCAAGTGTGGGTATTCCCCAGCCCGACCCGCAAAGGACAGCACATCGCCAGCGTTCAAAAGGCAGCACAACGTGTCCAAAATGAATCGGGTGTCGATGACTTCGTTCTCCATGACCTAAGAAGAACAGCGTCAAGCATTATGGCCAGCATAGGGGTCAGTAACTATGTCATAGGTAGAATCCTGAACCACGTCGAGACCGGCGTGACGGCGGTCTACAACCGGTACAGTTACGACGCCGAAAAGCGGGATGCGTTGGAACGGTGGGAAAAGAATCTGTTGGAGATCGTGGGTACGCCCGTTGACCAGACCAAACCAGAGCCGAAACCAAGCGATCCACACGGAATATTGACCGCCGACCAATACGCCATGTTGGCTGGAATTCAGAAGATGCAGCGAAAGGATTGTGGTGGAGATGGCAAGTCGAAACCGGCTAGAACCGAGAATGACGGCCGCACGGGCGCAGGTCCATAGGAAGTTGGGGCGTGGAAGAAAAAAAATTATTAGATGGCGGCGATAGGAGGCTACTTCGCGTGGCGCGAGTGGACGGGCGTAGGCTGAACGCAAGTAATCGTCCAGAGCGATCCAGCAGGGGCAGTTCACAATGTCGCCGGAGACTCACGTATGGTATATTCCCGCGATCAATTCCGACGTTGCCAATAACTGTGGTTGTCTTTGGGAGATTAAGATGACGAGCTATATTCCACCTGCGATTGATTGGGTTCGTGAGCAAGTAGAACTCTATGAGAGTACTGGAGGTACCAAGGGCACGACGCTGCGAGACACCGGTCTGCCCTGCATAATCGTGACACATACGGGCAACAAGACCGGTGGGATACGCAAGATTCCGCTCATGCGCGTTAAGGTGAACGATAGTTATGTGCTCATCGGTTCCTATGGTGGTCGGGAGAATAATCCAGTATGGGTCTATAATCTGCGGGCCAATCCAGATGTAGATATCCGAGACTTGACAGAGGTTTTCAAAATGCGGGTGCGCGAAGTGGAGGACGATCCGGAACGCCAGCGCCTCTGGGAGGCCAGCGCAGCAGCCTACCCGCCCTACAACGAATATCAGGCTAAGACATCGAGAAAGATACCGGTGTTTATTGCCGAAGCGGTTTGAAACTCGCCCTTTCCCGCGAAAGCGATTTCTGAATTGTCTGAAGCCCCGCCACTGAACCTTGGCCGCCACCAATGCCGGTCTAATTTGCGCCCCCGATCCACGCGCTGCCCCATCATCACACTGGTTCGGGTAGCACGGTGTGCAGCAAGACTCGAACCAAGGCATCCAGCAATTTGGTCACGATGCGAAAATAAGCGAGAAGTACCCATGATCCACCGACAAAAAAAGTGAGAAACCTCGTTGGTCCTGAGTTATCAGGGAGATAGGATAGTTCATTGCAACAAACCTATCACCAACGAGGTGCAGCTATGGTGGCACAGGGAGTTCTGCCG
>JACZRV010000171.1 GCA_022574555.1 SAR324 cluster bacterium | reverse complement strand
CGGCACGATCAGCGGCGATATTCAAAATATCGACACGGGATTGTTGGACGATTTCGTGATCATCGCCTCCGCGGGCGATTTTATGTATCAGGCCTACGATTTTAACGAGGCAACACCCGCTGCCGGGACCGTCTCATACGCTCATATTGTATTCGAAGGCGAAAACACCGTCATGGTGGTTCCCGACGACGTGGCCATCGCCGAAACTTCGGTCTTCGCCGGAGTCGCTACATCGGTCGCCGTCACCGCCGGCGGTACGACCTCCGGAACCGATATTGCCCTGATCTATGGCGGCAAGCAATTCACAGTCGAAGGTTCGGGAGGGTTCAACGCCGGTATGGCGCTTGGCTACGAGATTGAATTCGAGGGCGAGGTAGGGGGGCTGTTCGTCGACCTCGACAAAGCTCAAGGTTCGCAGGATGTTACCGTGCCCGCCAACGCGACTGCGCTGAACGATGCCGATTACTGGCTTGCCGGCGTGAGCGATCAAAGTTCGACCCAGTCGACCGGTTACGGATACCGCTATCAACGTTTGGAATTCCACGGTTACACCGAACTCGACGAAGCGGAGACGGCACAAACCATCACGTTGCAGGATTTTGGCGTCTCCGATGTGTCTCCAGCCGATGGGGAAATCGACGTGGGGCTGGAAAGTACCGTCAGTTGGACGGTCACATCCGAGACCATCGATGCGGTGCAAATCTATCTTTATGAAGATGGAGGCTCATTCGATAGATTGATCTGGGTCGGGCATGCTTGGGGCGGCAGATCGAAAATCAAACTGCCATTGTTGGCCGGGGACAGGACTTACCGATTGGATGTCTGGGCCCTGGAATTTACAATCGGTACGGATGGATTTACGGATACTTGGACGCTTTCGGGCATCAGCGCGATCTTCTTCTCCACGGGCTCGACCGTGACGACGTTCTGAACCTATAGGCCAGTTCGTTCCAGCCCGCTTTGGACGCCGGAACACCCTTCCAGCCGCGGATTTCACCCCGGCCCGCCTTTCCCTTCCCCGCCCTGCACCAATCTGATACGTTGGCCTCGTAGCCTGCAATCATGCCAGGATGGCGCTTTTCGACCACGAGGACGACCCATGACCCGCCCCTTCGTACACCTCCATCTTCATACGCAATACTCCCTGCTCGATGGCGCGATTCGTGTCGCTGCCCTCCCCGATGCATTGCAGGAACGCGGATTCGGCTCGTGCGCGATCACGGACCTCGGCAACATGTTTGGCGCGGTGGAGTTTTATTACACCCTGAAAAAGGCGGGACTCAAGCCCATCATCGGGATGGAGGCCTTCGTGGCGGATGGTTCCCGCCACGATCGTCGCGGCCCCGATGCGGACCATTTGGTGTTGCTGTGCCGGGATCAGGAGGGATACCGCAATCTGATCCGGCTGACCAGCCTGTCCTACCGGGAAGGGAAACACTCCGGCGTACCACGCGTGGACCGTGAGTTGCTGGAACGCTACAACGGCGGGCTATTCGCCCTGTCGGCCGGCCTCGACGGCATGGTGAGCCGTCATTTAACATTGGGCGATGCCGGCGCCGCCAGGGAGACCGCCCGATGGCTGGGACAGGTATTCGACGGCCGATTTTATCTGGAGATCCAGCATCACGATTCGGAGGAGGAGAAAAATACCAACGCCGGGTTGATCGAGATCGCTGCCGAATTGGGGCTGCCTCTGGCCGGCACCAACGACTGCCATTACCTGAATCCCGATGAGGCCTATTCCCATTGGCTGCTGCAACTGATGGGCCGGCAGCAGAAGATTACCGACGAGAAATTGGAGCCTTTCCGGGACATGAACCTGTGGCTGAAAAGCCCCGACGAAATGGCCGAGTCGCTGGCCGATTATCCTCCCGAAATTTACGACAACGCCGCCCGCATCGCCGAAGCGTGCGAGCTGTCCCTCGATAACTCCAAATTTTACCTGCCCCGCATCGACGTCCCGAAACCACACGACGAGGCGTCATGGCTTAAGAAACAGGCGCGGGAGGGATTGCAGCGCCGATTGGAGGTTTTGCAAAAGTCTTGCGGAATCGGCGAACGAGAGCGGGAAGCATTCGTCAAACCCTATGACGAGCGGCTGGAATACGAGTTGGGCGTTATCCTCGAGATGCAATACGCCGGCTATTTCCTCATCGTTTCCGATTTTATCAACTGGGCCAAGGATCACGGCGTGCGCGTCGGTCCGGGTAGGGGATCCGGGGCAGGTTCCCTGGTGGCCTATGCCTTGCGCATTACCGATCTGGACCCCATCGGTCACGGGCTGCTGTTCGAGCGATTTCTCAATCCGGAGCGGGTGAGTCTGCCCGACTTCGATATCGATTTCGACGTGGCCGGACGGGACAGGGTCATCGATTATGTGCGGGAGCGGTATGGCGCCGATAGAGTGGCTCAGATATCCACCTTCGGCACCCTGGGGGCCAAGGCCGCCCTGCGGGGCGTAGCTCGCGTGCTGGATTTTCCCTATTCCGAGGCGGACAAGATCGCCAAGCTGATCCCCGACAGGCTCGGCATCACCATCGAGAAGGCGCTGAAGGCCGAGCCCAAACTGGCCCGGCTGGAGCGTGAGGGCAGCGAACGGGAGCGGGAGCTAATACGCCACGGCAAGGCGCTGGAGGGCTTGAACCACACCCTTTCCACCCACGCAGCCGGCGTGATCATCATGGACACCGACATCCAGGAGGTCATACCCCTCTGCACACCGGCCAAGGGCGACGGCTTGCAGTCCCAGTACACGATGACGTGGGCTGAAAAGCAGGGTGCGGTGAAATTCGACTTTCTCGGCCTGCTCAACCTCACGACCATCGGCGAGGCGTTGCGCCTGATAAACGGCCGCCGCGCCGCCGGTGATCGACTCGATATCGATACCATTCCCCTCGACGACGAAAAGACTTTCCAGATGCTGGGCCAAGGGGAGGTGACCGGGGTCTTCCAACTCGAATCCGGCGGCATGCGCCGCTTGGTGATGGATATGAAGCCCTCCCGCTTCGAGGACATCGTGGCCATTCTGGCCCTCTACCGTCCGGGGCCGCTGGGATCGGGGATGGTTACCGAATTCGTGGAATGCAAGAAGGGCCTCAGGTCTCCATCCTATCCCCATCCTTTGTTGGAACCGGTGCTGAAGGAGACCTACGGCGTGATGGTCTACCAGGAGCAGGTGATCAAGGCGGTGCAGGTGCTGGCGGGGTTTTCTCTGGGACAGGCGGATATCCTGCGCCGGGCCATCGGCAAGAAAATTCCCGCTGAGATGGCCAAGCAGCGTGAAATGTTCGTCCTGGGATGCGCCGACCGGAATATCGAGAGGGACAAAGCCAACGAAATTTTCGACCTGATCGATTACTTCTCGGGTTACGGATTCAATAAATCCCACTCGGCAGCCTACGGCCTCATCGCCTACCAGACCGCCTACCTCAAGGCCCATTACCCGGTGGAGTACATGGCGGCCCTGCTCAGCAGCGACATGGACAACACGGACAAGGTGGTGAATTTCATTGCCGAATGCCGTGCCATGGGGGTGCCGGTATTGCCTCCGGACATCAACGCCTCCAGCCTGGATTTCACCATCGACGATGGGGCGGTGCGTTTCGGTCTGAACGCGGTGAAAAATGTCGGCGCCAATGCCGTGAAGGTGATTCTCCTGGCACGCGATGGCCAACCGGATGGGCGGTTCGCGGACCTGACCGCGTTCATCAAGTCGGTCGACCTGCACCAGGTGAACAAGCGTGTGATGGAGGCCCTGATCAAGTGCGGTGCGTTCGATTCCGTCGTAGCCAACCGGGCCGGCATGCTGGCCGGGCTGGACGAGATGATGGCGATGGGATTGCAGTTCCGCAATAGCCAGGTGGATGGCCAGGAATCCCTCTTCGACTACCTCGACGAGGATCAGGCGGCCTTGACGGAAATCAACGTCACGTTGCCCGAAGTGGAACAATTTCTCCCCCGGCAGAGGCTCAAGCTGGAGAAAGAGTGCCTGGGATTTTACATCTCCGGCCATCCGCTCGATGGCTATCGCTCCGAGATCGGCACCGTGACCGTTTCCACCGTCGAGTTGCGCGAGGGAGAGCACGCAGACGGCAGCGACGTGATGATCGCCGGCGTGGTGGGCCAACTCACCGTCCGGCTCAATAAGAAAAACGAGAAGTGGGCCATTCTAAGACTGGAGGATCAGCGCGGGTCCATAGATGTCAAACTTTGGGCCAAGACATTCGCCGATGCTTCGCCCCTGCTCTCCGTTGACGAGCCTCTGCTGATCCGGGGCAAAGTGACCTCATACGAGGATCAGATCAGCGTACAGGCGGATTCCCTGCGCTCGTTGAGCCAGTTCCGCGCCACTCAGGCGCGCCGCCTGATCCTGCCCGTCGATGAGGCCCTGCTCGAAAAGACTCCGCCCGAAAAGACTCCGCCCGAACCGAAGAGGCACTTCGGCTGTTGATCGGCGTCTTCTCACAGTGGCCCGGCGAGTGCCGCGTCGGATTCCGGGTGACCGTAGCCAACGGATGCGTCGTAGATATCGATAGCGGTATGTCCGTTTCTCCTGGCGAGGACCTTGCCGATGCCTTGGAGCAGTTTCTGCCCGGCTGCCCCTATCGCTTCGAGTACCCCAGCGATGCCGATCTGCCCGGCGGCAACGGGAGTGGCCGCGGATTGAAGCCGGCCCCGGTACCGTCTCCGCCTCACCCATCGGGTCCCGACGACGCCACCCAGGAGGCGAGGGTGGTGGGGTAAGGCCAGGTTGCCGGTCTCGCTTCGTTGACCCCGTTTCTGCCGTCCTCTACAATGATCCGGTTTGGTTAAATCCGGCCATCGCGCCGCAATTTCAGGTTTACTATCCCCATGCCCACTAGCGACCGCAAGCGCCATACGTTGAAGATCGAGGGGGTCGAGCTGCAGTTGGCTCACCCGGATGTGTTCGATACCCACTGGGTCGGGCAGGAGGAACTGGTCAAACAACTCCTGGCGGCGTGGTTGGTGGTCGACGACGCTGATTTGCCTTTAAATCCCCGGCTGCTGGGCAAGCCGGGGGTGGGCAAGACCTCCCTGGCCTATGCGACTGCCCGCAGTCAGGGGCGGGAGGTGTACTTCTTCCAGGCCACCATGGACACCCGCCCGGAAGATCTGATCGTCACGCCGGTCATCGCCGATAATCAGCGCATCAAGTACGTGGCCTCGCCCCTGGTGACGGCCATGCTGCGGGGCGGGGTCTGCATCCTGGACGAGGGCAACCGCATGGGGGAGAAGTGCTGGGCCTCCCTGGCGCCCCTGCTCGATGGCCGCCGCTACGTGGAGTCCATCGTGGCCGGCATCAAGATCCAGGCCCACGATGATTTCCGTTTCTGCGCCACCATGAACGAGGACGCCTCCACGTTCGAGATCCCGGAATACGTCGATTCCCGCCTGCAGCCCAAGATCTTCGTGGATTTTCCCGAGGCCGAGGAGGAGCAGCGCATCCTCAAGGACAATCTCCCCTTCGCCGACGACGAAATGCTGGACTACGTGGTGGATTTCCTGCAACGCGCCCACCGCGGCGGCGAGCGCTACACCGTGCGCGACGGGATCAACGTGGCCCGCTATGCCCTCAAGCTGGTGAAAGCCAACGGCGACAACCCCCTGATGGCCTACCGAACTTCCCTCAAGCTGATCCTGGGCGAAGCCGTGCTGGGCGAGGTGGAATAGGGGTCGAGCCGGGTGGGCGGGAATCCATTGTACGCGCGGTAATCAAACACTTCATGACGAGCTGAAGGGTGGCACGGACAATCAAGTTAGTGCCTATTTCGTTTGCATAGGAAGTGTGATTGGTGGGGCATAAAAATAGGGTTTCGATCGAGGCGTCGTCGCGGTACGAACAAGCCAATTTTCAAACCACTGATATTATAAATGTAATTGGCTTCGTTTGGTGAAATTCGGTGTTTCGGTGCCTATTTCCTGGTATGGACAAGCAAAGCTTGCCCTTTGGATTGATTCTACAATATCAACTGAGTTTAGTCAATAGGCAATAATATATGGTAGTGTCTCACTTTCAAAGCGTGAGATTATATTTATGATGTTGACAAAGAAAAACGAAAAAGGTAAGGTGACTAGTGACAAATGTCAAGTTTGTTACTGCGCACGGCGCTTGCATTCAATCTTGTTGTGAGATATGCATCTGGCTAGTGCGCGCATGTGCGTGTAATTTGGCATGGATGCCGAGTTGTTCCCTGCCAGGACGGCGAAATTCTTGAAACAGTGAGGCGTTATGCCGCGCGGCCCCAAAGGCGAGATAAGACCCGCCGGAGTGGTGGAGTGTGCCCATGAAGTCTTCAAAATCGCAACTGGCGAAAAGGAAGACTTGTTGCCCTCTGGGAAGAGGGAGAGTGGAATCGCTGGCGCTGCGGCTAGAATGCAATCTCTCTCCGCAAAAAAGAGGAAGGAAATTGCACAAAAGGCTGCCGCTGTACGGTGGAGGAGTGCGACGTAGAATGGTGGAGGACCCCATGACCAATAAAGATAAATTCCTTCGGGTGTTATACGCTCACTCCGATAGGGAAAGGCTGATCAATTTTAAGCTATTCCCGGGGTCGGATCGGAACACAACGTCCAGCGAGGTCTATGAGGCGTTGGCTGATTCAATTACCAAAGAGAGAATGGGCAGGTTGAAGGAAATCAAATTGGAAGAAGAAGAAAAAGACCTCAAAGACCTGTCGCTAGACGATATAAAACGAATGTAACTGATGTGATTGATGATTTCCGAACTATTAACCAAGTTAATTAAACACTTGCAAAGTTCGGAAACCCTTTCCATCCGCTTAACCACAATTTATGAATGGATCAAAAACGAGGGGATTCAAGATCAAATCCTATTCTTTGGATCCCCCGTCCCCGCTACAATTTCAAGAGGCTTCTTCCGCCAGTTTGAAGTCTCTGACCCCGCAGCCACCCAT
>JACZRV010000041.1 GCA_022574555.1 SAR324 cluster bacterium | reverse complement strand
GGTGAGGACGCGGGCAGACGCCATGTCACGCATATTCAACGTGATCGAAGGGTTCACCCCCGCGGACGATAAACTGCCCCAGCGCCTGTTCGAGCCGGTCGCGGGACCGCTCAACGGCGAACGCATCGATCCGGAGGAGTTCGAGCGGGCCAAGCAGGCCTACTATCAGATGGCCGGATGGGTTCCCGAAACGGGAATGCCCTCCACGGCGCGCCTGACGGACCTTGATCTGGAATGGGCGGGGTATAATGGGCAGGGTAAGTAGAGCCCCTGGTATTCGCTATCGAGTCACCGAGTGACTTGGAATGCGCTCACCACAGTAGGCTTTCAGCTGTGACAAAGTCATTTGCGCGGCGGGTAGCGCCGTGACTCCGAATCGCCGGCTGATTGGCGATGCTACAATTCTGCCTCACCAAGATCTAAGCACTAAGTGTTCGCTGCCGATCACATCAAATTCGATTACCAGCGTGTAACGATGGAGAATAGGGCTTTTGCTTGTTGAGCCACTGAGCCAGCTTTTGCAAGGTCTCGTCCTTGGCGGGATCGCCGTTGAAGCGGGCGCCGTGGATAGGGACATCCTCTCCGGGCAGCCGGTTCACCACGGTGATATCGAAGTGGTATTCCCCCGGCTCACCCGGGAGGCTCAAGCTGATCTGGAGGGTTTCGTTCTCCCGTAACTCCCGATTGGCGGACAACGCACATCCGGTGCGGCTGAGATTGATCAGCGCCCCCTCCGACGTGAAATCGGGCTCCCCTTCCACAGACAATCCCTCACTCAGTCCAATGCTCACCGGAATCAAAGTGGGCACGCGGGTGCTCTTGCGCAGGTTCAGTTCCACAAATTCGAGAGGGAATTCGAGATAATAGTGAGGCTTGGGGAAATCGGAAGCGGCGACGACCGACACCGAAAAACCGATCGCTTGGTCGCGCAAGTGAGCCTGGATGACCAGACTCTCTCCCCTGTCGAACACGGCATCTTCCGCGCCTGTCATGATGGCAATATTGTCCCCGAGCGTACCGCAAAGCATGGCACGGTAGAGCGGTCCCAACGTACCATCGTCACGCATCACGGTGACCGGCACGTTCAGCCCATGCAACGGATGATCAGAAAACTGGCGTAATATTTCCATATGCGAAAGCCCTCCTATGAGTCAGCCATTCCGGCCGGTAAATCCGGACCGTGATCGTTGTTGGATTTCTACCTAATTTAAATCGAATAATTTTGTTATTTTATTTTTCGATTTCGTCATTCGACGTAGCCGCAGCGTCATTGAGTCCGTGAACATGCGCTGAATTTTCGGCCGCAAACCGTGGTCGCCTATCCATGCAAACTCTCGATAATTTGACGACCTTCCCTATGACTGACGAACCTGCAAAATACATGAAAAATGGGGTCAAAATTCGCCACCGGCGGGTTTGTCATTTTACAGGCGACCACGACGACATCTGCCGATGGACCATCCTTCACGTGTACTTTTATGACGTCACCTCGTTTCAGGAGATATGTGGAATTGAGACTGATGCCATACGCCGATAAATCGGCTACCTTGAATTTTGGCACAGTTGTCACCCAGTCATCATCAGAACTTACGAAAAATCTGGGTGTTTCTCGTCGCTCGCCGGTTCGATCTTGCATAATGTGTAGCTCAGGTTCCGCATGGTCCTTTTTCGCTGAAATGGTCATAAACTTTGCCCTGCCAAATTAAATTCCGCCGACACACGTCCCTCGTCAAATGTGCCCTTACCGGAAGAGTTAACTATAAAGCGACAGTCGTAACGAGACACTACCATCGCATCCGATCGAACATCGCTGCCGCCACGTGTTCGATTTTCGCGCGAAGCGTTTTTTCCTACACCGTGAGCCCCTGTGGGATCGTGTTAACATTTGGTGCTTATTTCTCCATCTCGGAGTCCACATCGGATACGGATTCGTCAATTACGGGCTCTTCAAAATAATAAATGGAAACCCCAGCCCTATACCGTCCGGTACCCTTGGCATCGGGATTTGAATCTCGATCCATTCCCGATAGTTCCCGATCGAATAATTCGAGCAGCTTGCGCGATTCCCGCGTGGACAATGCCCGGAATTGCTGCAACTGCTCATGTGGCAGATTGTCATAGGACACCTTGAGCTGAAGGCGCGATTCCTCGCCCAAATCCTGAATGTTGTGATCAATCGTGCCGATCAATTCGGCCACGTCGGTTCCAAGAATCGCGATTTTTTCCACATCGCCCGTGCTCGGCACGTACGCTCGCGCTTGCAGCCGAATTAACCCGGTCTCCGATACCGTCACCGATCCGACTCGGGCCAGCTCGTCTAAAATTGCTCGCGGAGGCACATCTCCACTATATTTTCTCACCAGTGAGGAAAAGCTCTTGTCTTCGCCTTCAAACGGCAACTCGGACGGTTCGTTATGCGCATCGGTGAACTGAGGATCCCTAACCCACCCACTAATGACCCGTACGGCCCTGTTGTAGCTCTTGACGGCTGCATCCTCCAATTGATCGCCTGTGGTGCTGGAAAGCCTTCTGATACGCAGCACTTCCTTTCGGCTCAGACCCGTAATTACCGACGCACGGGAAACCGTCGGCTTTCGCCCGGGTATCGCGAATTCCTCCATGGCAACGTCCACATAGACCTGCTTGGCAATATCTGCGAAGGTTCCAAACGGGACACCGTATCGCAGAAGCACACGCACCAAAGGTGTCAGCAATCGAGCGACAGCGAAAATGATTGCCTTTTCCACGTTCGAAATCATAAATGGGAATATATTCCCAATAATATTCCGTTGTCAATCTATTTTTGACATTTTGGGAAAAACTCGTGTAAACTTTGACCTGGAACTAGCGTACGCTGCCAAACTAGAGGTTGTATTTTGGTCTGCGGCGGATTCCAATTGGACAAGGCATGAGAACTATAAACCGCCTATTTCCCCTTCTTTTCGCGCTGCTCATATTTATGTCCTCCTGCGGCCAGGAGGACCCGAACGTCGTAACTACCGGACCCACCGATGCCGATTCCGCGGACCCAGGAGGCGGGGCGGCAGGCGTACCTGGCGGTTCGGGGGACCCGCAAGGCGGTTCGGGCAGTGGCGGAGGAGGATCGGGAGATTCAGGTGGCGGCACCGGGATTTCACCCGATGCGACTGGCGGGGGGATCGGCGGCTCCGGGGATGGCCAGCTATCCGGCGGAATCGTGGCGACCCTGGTCGGCCGCTATGCGCCGGGCCTCGAAGCACTCACAGTGACCGTGGAAAGCGTCGAATTGCACATGATTTCGCCTTCGGAAACGGACGATGGCGAGTGGGTACTCCTATTTAGTGATCCGCAGGACTATGACATCTTGCAATTAATTGACGGTGTCGAAGCGGAACTTGCTAACGAGCCCTTCGACATGGGTTCCTTCGACAAGATCCGCGTCCAGTTGAGTGACGCTACCGTGGATGTGGACGGCGTGACTTCGGAGATGTCATTGACAGGGGGCGGTCAATCCATTGTGCAATCAGTCGAGGATCTGATCGTGGAAGACGGCGTCACCACTCTGATCCGCCTCGATTTCGATCCCGTGCAATCGGTCAAGCTCCTTGGCAATGGCTCATATCAACTGAATCCGGACTTGACTTTGGTGGAGGACGATCTGACCGGTGACGTTACCGGAAGCGTCGAGCCATTGGGTATCGGAGCGGAGTTGGGCGTCTTCAATGAGCAGAACGAGAAATTCGTGGCAGCCGCCGCGGTGAGGGATGACGGCACGTTCACCATTCCAAGATTGCATACCGTTGACGAGACCGGAGAGCCGATCCAGTATTTGATCCATGTCATCGCCGAAGGTTACGAGAGCCAGACGTTCCGTGACGTAGCCGCCATCGCTGGCGAGGAGTTCGCGCTGGATCACATCTTGCTCCTTCCGTTAGAGGAGAACGAGACAGATTGCGAATCGTTCGATGGTTGGGTGGATTTCAGTGACTGGCTTTCTCCTTGTGAGTACTATACGCCGGAACATGGCAATGGAAATGGAAACGGGGGCGCGGGCAGCGGTCACGGAGATGGATTTGGGGTCTCGGACGACAGCGACGGACTGCACTGAGTAGATAAGATAAGCATCTGGTCGCCGATAGCGTTCGCATCACACATCATACCATTACGAGAGCAGCGTACGGCGATATACCTTACCCATCCTGCCGAATTCCAGAACGGCAATAGGCGAATCCCCCTTACTATTCCGCCCGATTTGCGCCACCAGCGGCGGCCACCCTGAGAGTGCCTAACCCCCTTCCAGGGAGGTCACCACCACGATCTCATCTCCATCGTGGAGGGGGGTATCGAGACCATCGTGGGATTGAATGTCCTGGTCGTTGACGAAGACCACGAGGAAGGGGTTGACGACGTCTCCAGAGCGCCACAGGAGGGAATTCAAATCGGGGTAGGATTCGCCGAGCTTCACCAGAGCGGCACGTACCGTTGGAGCGGTCAGATCTACGGCACCACGCCCCCCGATTCGTTCGCTGAAAAGGGGGGGCAGGGCGATTCTGACCGTCATAACGCCTGTATTTCCGGGTCGAAAACGGCCCAAACCCGGTCTCTCAGCTCGGAGAAGAATTCCCTCGTGATGAAGTGCGGGGTCTCCAATTTGCTGTTGGGCTCCTCGAAAACCTGGGCCGGCAGGGTGTAATCGCCCATTTCATAGCCCTGCTTGCGTTCCAGCTTGAGGCCGCGGAGGTATGCCCGCCGCACGGCGGCCAGCAATTCATCCTCGGAGAGTTCCAGTCCCGTCGCACCCTGTATGGCCTGCAGGGCGGCTGCGTGGTTCATGCCGGCAAACTTGCAGGAGCCGATCAGGTCGTCGCGCACCTGATACAGCCCCCTTTCGGTGATGGCTTTGACCCAGTAATCCAGGGTCGTATCGTTTTCCATGACTAAAAGGAGGAAGGTGGCCATGCTCATGTGGCCGCCGGCGATGGCCCAGGCATAGCCCGGGTTGGTATCGGGCAGGTAGGCAGGCAATTCGAGACCCTTCACGTGCATCGCGTAATCGGGTTCTCCCATCTTCTCCGACAAGCGCTTCACGCCACGGCCCATTTCTGGCAGTTCGCCCCTGCCGGTCATTTCGATCAGCTCGAAGATCGCATCGAATTGCCCAAACGTGGCTCCGTTGAAGATGGAGTGCTCCGGGTGGCGCTCGTTATAGTCGAGCACATAGCTGAGGGTCGTGCCGCAGGAGATGGAATCCATCCCCATATTGTCGACGATCCGCACAAGCCGCAAAGCCTGCTCGGCATCGTGAATTCCCAAATTGGTGGCCAGCAGGTCCAACGGCTCGTAGTCGAACTTCGCGCGAAATTCGCCCTTGCTGCCATCGGGTTTGCGCTCGTAGATGTTTTTATGGCAGTTGATCCCGCAACGAAAACAGGATTCGTCCTTGATGACATATGCGGCTTCCTGGTTTTCCCGGTAGAGCCGTTCGGGGAGATCGTGTCCCTTGGGGCGGAAGTTGTTTTCCGGAAGAACATAGGCCTTTTGCAGGGGCTGATAATTGGACCAAGTACCGCCTAATCCTCCCTTGCTCTGGTCACGGAATTTCTTGGAGCCGGGCCCGCGCGCGATTTCTCGGTTGACGTCGCGTACTGTTGGGGTCAGCTTACCCAGTTTGTCCTTGCATTGGGCCACCAGGGCGATGAGATTCTTGTAGCCCATCATGCTGCCCATGCCCCCCCGCCCGGCAAAGCGGCACTTGTCATCCCCCGATTTAAGCTGGTTTACCGTGCTCATCGCCACGGCGGCGTAATAGACGTTTTTGTAATTCTCGCCTGCCGGCCCGATCACGGCAAAGTGGGCATCGGGATATTCTTTTTGCAGGGCCATGATCTTTTCGTGGGTATCGAGGCCCAGCAGATGGTGCGCGGGTTTTAGCGTCAGCGACGGGCCGTCAGCGTTTTCCTGGATCAGCGCCAATACCGGAGTGGGGGAACGATAGTTGAAAATAATCTCGTCCGTGCCGGTCCATTTCAATATGCTGCCGAACTTGCCGCTGCCCGCGGACCAAATGGCTGCGGGTAATCCCTTATTTGATGACTTCAGCGGGCTGTAGGCGGAGAAGTAGGTTCGCAAGCCGGTCATTACCGTGGTCCCGGTCAAAATGCCCGTATTGACGATCAACGGATTGTTCCGATGGTAGGCTTCCTTGACGTCATGGTTTTCCAGTATTTGGAATGAGCGTCCGAACCCGCCCAAGACATCCTCCAAGTTTTGGCAAGGGATTTCCTCGGCACGAATATCGCCCGACCCCAGATCCACGGTAAAACGGTGATACAGCACTTGATCCGGTGACGGATGGGGTTGATCGCTGAGGAACCGCATATTATACCTCCAAATTCCGAGGATGATTTTTGGCCGGTGGGTTAGTGCTGTTGGCCCGGCCCAGCCCTTTCCGAGGGGCCGGCTGCGTAGCGGAACTGTCGTGTACCAGACAGGTGCGGCCAATGGTTCAGGCGCAGACGCAGACCCGATGCCTGAAATAATGGAATCCCATCGGCCATGAAAAATCAAATGCACGTCACGGCGACCCGGCATTTCCAGCGCTCGAGCCGGCCCACCTGCCCTTCACATCAATCGGTGGACCTGTTATGGATTCCGATCACGGCAGTTACCCGGCATGTCCGCCGGCAGCCCTATCGCGATACAGAGCCCATGGCTTCGCTATTTACCAAGCTAATCAATGGCGAGATTCCCGCCGAACGCATTTACGAGACCGATCATGAATTGGCCTTTCTGGACATCAACCCCAAGTCCCGGGGACATACTTTGGTGGTGCCCAAACTGGAAGTCGCCTCGTTCCATGAGCTTCCGCCGGATGCCGCCTGCTCGCTCGTCGTTACCCTGCAAAAGGTGGCCGCGGGAATCGTCAGAGCCATGGGTACGACGCATTACAACGTCGTCCTGAATAATGGCGCCATAGCCGGGCAGATCGTTTTTCATGTCCATTTCCACATCATTCCCCGCTATGAGGAGGCCGACCGCTCGCGCGGCAGAGGCCTGGGCGACAGCGAAACACTGGAGACGGTGGGAGAGGAAATTCGACGCGCGCTGGAGCATCTCGAGGCGGGCTGATGGCGCCGCGTGCGCCGGTTAGAACGCGACCTTGCGAAATCTCGCCCCACGCAATTTGCCCCACAGAAATCAGACCGACCTCAATTCGTCCAGAAAAGGACTGGTTTCCTTCTCGACCTTCACCGTCGGCTTGCCCCCTTCGTTGACGATGCGCACCGTCTGGTCGAAAAACTGGAACGTGCATATGGTGGGAGGGTCCGGGCGCTCCTCGGTGGGGAGCAGGATCTCGTTTCCGTAGATGCCGTGAAAAAGCGGTCTGGCATTGGCTTGCTTGACCATCAGAATGATCGAACGCGCGCTCTTGCCCAACTTCACCGGAAATACATTGGCCCGCACTTCAGCATCCCCCTCGCCATAAAAATAGGCGTCCTGCTCCCGGTCGTACCGGTAGACCAGGCCCGAATCTTTCGGCGAGCGGAATATCGTCTCCTTGGGTTCCTCGGCGGGCGCAACGCTATTTTCGGGGGGGGCGACTTGTTCCACCACCGGCGACATGGGCAGGCCAGTGAGGGGGTTCATTTTTCCCGAAACCTTCATCCCTGGAAGCGGTTCGGGTTTGAGCGCGTTCATATCGAAGAAATTGTGGGGCTTCACCCGCGTGGCGAGCCGGTGCACTTGGGATTCTTCCAGCATCGAATGATCCACGAAAATGGTGATGCCGTTGCCGCGCATCGTCAGCATGGTGTCGATGATCTCCAACGCGTAGTCGGTCTGCTTCTTTTTTTGACCTTCGGGCGACATGACCAGGTAGTCCTTTTTACCGATGATGCCCTGTACGCGGATCACCTCCCGGATGCGCATGGGAAGGGTCTGGTGAGTCGGGTCGATCTCGATTTCCACCTTCTTGCGCACAGTCACGCGTTTGTCCCCTTTCTGCACCACCTTGCGGATGGCCACCTGCTCCTTGGCCAAAAGGAAGTTGTCGGTGAAGTTCAGCTTACAATTATGGCTGTCGCTTCGCCGGCTGGTAAGCTGGCTCTGTAGGCGGTTCGTGATCTTCTGCTTAGCCGCGCTGGGGGAATTGTACAAATTTTGGAGAATCATCCGGATCTTCGAGGCGACCGTGTGCAGCGCCTGTACGTCGTGCTCGGTGAAGTCTCGCACCGGTTTCGAGAGGAGCGCGATAATCATCTTGATGTGCTTCTCGTAGTCCAGCGCAGCGCCCATTTCCGCCCGGTCATGACTGAGACCTTGGACGATGTCGACGACATCCTCGGCGACGCCCACATACATGCGCATTTCCTCCCATACACGTTCAATCTTGTGGACCTCGATGGCGAAATCGTCGATGGTGGTCGCGGCAGCGTTGGGATTTTTGGTAATGTTGCCTATCAGTTCCGGCCGCTGAAGGATCTTCGCAAATGGCGCCGCCTCGTTTCCGACCACCGCTTTGCCCAGGCACAGTTTGGTATGATCCGGCATATAATAAAGATTATCGGAGAGCACCTTGCCGGGCGCCATGTCCTTGATCACCGTCTCGCTGATCACCCGATCCAACAGAGCCAGGGTCAGATTGCGGCTATACCTGTTCCAAATCACATTGCTGCGCTGGATTTCGGCCATCAGCGCTTCCAGGTCGACGACCCAGTCTTCCTTATCCTCCTGGTGAAACTGCTGATCCAGATTCTCGACGAATACCCGGGACAGATCATCGAGTTTGTCCAGATCCTCGACGGGTGAGGCCATGAACTGGTACTTCACCACTGTATCGGAATCCAGAAAGCTGAACCGGTCGCCGACCACGAGTATGTGCGCGTAATTGCGGGGTATGAATATCTTGACCCCCTCCGCGGTCCCTTCCCGGTGAAAAATCGAGTAGTTCTTGGAGGAGATATTGGCGATGAGTTCCTGAAAATACTTGAAGTAGATGGTCTTGCGGAATACCGCCTTGGCTTCGTCGCAATAAAGATTGTAAATGCCCTGGCGGTAGAGCGACCAGATGACCTTTTTCGGGTTATTTTCCCGCTTATCCTCCTCGGAAGACGCCTTCAGTTCCAGCAGCAGCACACGGAACTGGGCATAGGAATCGGTGTATTCGACTCTGAAATCCGAGAGGTCCTTGGGAATTTCCACCGGCTTGCTTCTATCCGGACGTTGCAGTCCGATGGCGAGAAGCGGATCGGCCAATCCCGTTTCTTCGGCGGCCTTCCACCCTTTGGTATCCAGGCTGCCCAGGACGTTACGAGCTTTCAGAATTTCGGCCAACTGGCCTTGGGACATGGGAATGTCGTTCAGCCGCACCACCCGCTCGAAAACGACGCCAAAAAAATTTTCACCGTAAGTTTTGATATAATAATTGATCTTATGGTCGAGCGCTTTTTTTACGATCCTCTCTACCCGTAATCCCACCAACTCGGCGTAAGCGCGGCACAGGGTCAATGCGTCGTTCTTGATCTCCCCCAGACGCGGATTTTCGTCTTCCGCGAACAATCCGATGGAATAATCCGTAACGGCATGGGGATGAAACTCCAAACCCAGCCGTGAGGGAACCAGATCAAGAGAGCACTTTTGCTCGATCGAGCTAAGTCCCTTGGTGCCGATGTGGAAGGGAAATTTCACCAACGATTTCACCGAATTGAGGATGTAAATTTCCCGAAGGGTCGCGTCCTTCTGCCGCGCATGGCGCACCATCACTTCGAGAACGCTCTTGCGGATCGCTTCGGTGAGCACCTTGTCCGGATCGAGCACAGCGGTGAGTTTGGTGCGAATGCGTTGCAGGTCGCTGGTCGTGATCGGCGTCTTGCAATAGCTCTCCATGAAGGCTTGCGATTTTTCCTCCAACCCCTCGACCGGCTTTCCCGAATTGACGAATCGGAGCGTATTGAATTTATCCGTACGGAAGTGGGCCAATAGCACATTGGCCAGGCGCTGTTGGACGTACTCCGATTCTTCCTTCATCGATTCGGGTTTGCGGTTGGCGATATGAGCCAAATCCATGATCTGCTTGGCGGTCGTCTTTTGGACTTCCTCACCCGCCTTTTGCGCCCCGGCCTTGATCCATTGATTCAATTGGTCTCGATAGGGCCGCAGCGAATTGAGCATGGGCAGCTCGTCAGGGTGGGGCGGGCTCAAAAAATAGCAGCGCTTCCAAAGCATGGGGTCCACCTGGGACCGGCGGCGCAAAAAGACGTTGGTCAGCGTACGGAGGAAGTGGCCCATGCGCTTCGTCTTGTCCCGGGCATCGTCGCGTTTTCCCAGATAGCGGTAGATGTGCCCGAAGAGCTGACCCTTGTTGGAGATTTCAGCGTCGGTCTCGACGGCGTCCTGCAAGAATTCCTTGTAGACTTCCATGCCCACTTCAACACTGAGATCGGCCATCAGCAATTCGAACATCGCCATGATCAGGGGCACTTGCACCGAAGCGTTTTGCAGCGTGGTCTTGAAATACGAGAGCACCGCGTCGTAGCGCGACGCCAGGTCGGACAGGATGGCCAGATTGACCATCTCCTCCTCCGAAAGTCCGCCGGGGTCGCCGCCGGTCGCTATCGTATTGACTTTTTCCTGAACCGGTTTGGGGAGGAAATCGAGATCCATCAATGACCGGATGGAGCTGGCAAAGCCCTTGCGGCGTTGTACTCGCGCCAGAAGCATCAGCTTGAGCGAGCGGTTCTGCGCGATCGGCGCGGGGATGGTCTGGAACTGAAGATCGACCGGCGAAAAGAGCTGATCCTTGCCGGAGTTGTCGAGCCCGGCCACCAGGATCGGCCGCCCTGTGCGAAGCAATTCGGAGAAGATCAGAGGCGCCGCGATGGCGTCTTCCTTCACCTTGGGGACGTTGAGTAACAGGATGTTGCTGGGTTCGCTGCGAATTTGCCCCATCCAGCGCCGCAATCCGAACAAATCCTGATTGGGGTTGATCTCGATATTCTCGATGACCTCGTGGGTCAGGCCTTGGGAAAACTTGCCGCCAATCGACCGGCGCGCCTTGCGCTGGATCACATGCCGGAACTGAATAACCTCGGCCTTGACGTCACCTTGGTTGAACGCCGATAGAAAGCCGCCAATGCCTTCAATATCCTTGGGCGGCGAATTGGTCACCAGATAGACAACGTGGCTCGGACTTTCGGTCTGTGCCGGCTTTGAATCGGCCTGCTGCGGGATTAGTGGATTCGCGTTCATATTTCACTGGACGTGGGGCTGGCGGCGGGCGACATTGAATGCGGGACGATCACTTTGCAGTTCCCGGAGCGCCAGGGTCGGTGGTCGTGATTGGAAAATCGTAGCCGTTTGCATGTAACGAAACAAGTTCAATCCGTCTCTTACCGCGGAACGTGTGTGGTCTCCATACACTCGGTAATGAATTGCAGCCGAAGGGGCCGGAGCGAAATCCCGTTAAGACCTTTATATTCATATATTTATATTCATATTATTCAGGTCGTCCCGTCGGCAATATTCTGGATCGCAGACCATTTGCTAGGTACAGATTGATCGGTGCGTCCATGATCTCACATCGGCGGGTATGATGCTTTGCACCCACGCATCGCCCGTCCCTGATTCCGAACTGGGGTTCCCCGTACCGGCAAGTACCACGGAACCAGTTCCTAATAGATAATCTAATAGATAATACGGTGGCCATGCCTGGTAGACGAGGATTCTGGATTCTTTTGTTGAGTTTGTTCGCTGTCTTATATCTGGGCTCCGACGGAGTCGAGTTACTGGTCGAGTGGACTTGGTTCAGCATGCAGGGCTATGCGGATCTCTTCCGCACGATCGTACTCACCGAGATCGCCGTCGGGCTGTGCGTCGGCGCCGTGATCTTTATATTCTTGTACGCCAATCTTGCGTGGGCGTTGCGCCAGATAGGCGATCCGGGCCGATTTATTCCGCCCGAGGTGGCCGCCACGCCCCTGGGGCAAATGCTCACCGGGAGAAACATTCGGCGCATCGCTCTGTTCGGATCGCTGGCCATTGGCGGATTGACCGGTGTGGCCACCGCGTCGGATTGGGACGTGCTGCTCCTATTCATTTATGGAGCCGAGTTCGGACAGACCGATCCCGTGTTCGGCCGGGATGCCGGATTCTTCGTCTTCACCCTGCCCCTATGGGAGCGAGTGCAATCATTGCTCTGGGTACTGGGCCTGATTTCCACCGTGGGGGCCGGTCTGATCTATCTGCTGAGAATGCAGGGGGAGCAGGCTGTGCCTTTCCAGGGCAGCGTGAGGTCCCTGATACTCACCGGGTTCGGCCGCCCAGAACGCACCCACATTGCCGTGTTGGGCGCTTATATGCTGATCGTGATCGCCTTCGGGTCGTATCTGGATCGCTTCGCCGAACTCTATCGCCCCGGCGGACTGTTTACCGGTCCCGGTTACGCCGATATCAACGGCACGATTCCCGTGTTCGCGTTGAAAATCGCCGCAGCGCTGGTGAGTGCCGCGCTTTTGCTGTACGCCCTTCCAGCCAAGCGCTACAAGCTGGTGATCGGCATCGTGGGTCTGCTCGCGCTGGTCTGGATCGGGGGCAACGGTTACTCCGCGGTCCTGCAACGCTTCGTAGTCCTCCCCAACGAGGCCAACAAAGAAGCGCCTTACCTGGTAAACCACATTCAGGCCACCAACCAGGCCTATGATCTGCATCGGGTGCGAGAGCGCTCGCTGGATGGGGAAGCGAAGCTCACCCGCGCCGACATCGACCGGAATTATTCCACCATCAACAACATCCGGCTGTGGGATCACGAGCCGCTGCTCGATACCTTCTCCCAAATTCAGGAAATCCGCACCTATTACGATTTCGTCTCGGTGGATAACGACCGATACGTGCTCGACGGCGAGCTGCGCCAAACGATGCTTTCGCCGCGCGAAATGCAAAGCGATTCGTTGCCCAGCCGCACCTGGGTCAACGAGCGCCTGATCTTCACCCACGGCTACGGTGTCGCCCTGGGCCCGGTGAACCGGGTCAACGAGCAGGGCCTCCCCGAACTGTTCGTCAAGAACATTCCCCCCTCGACCGATTATCCGGAGCTGGCCGTGACCCGTCCGGAAATCTATTACGGCGAAGTGGTTGACGATTACGTCTTCGTCAAGACGGACCAGAAGGAGTTCGACTATCCCGAAGGGGATCAGAATATCTTCAGTACTTACGAGGGCCAAGGCGGCGTGGAGATCGGCGGCTTTTGGCAGCGGTTGCTCTTTGCCATCTACCTGCGCGACGTCAAGATCCTGCTGGCGGATGATTTTTCGGATGAGACGCGGGTGCTGCTGTTCCGCGACGTGGAGCGGCGGGTCAACATGATCGCGCCTTTCTTCCGCTACGACCGCGACCCCTACATGGTGATTCACGATGGCGGGTTGTATTGGATTCTCGACGGCTACACGACGACTTCCCGTTATCCCTATGCGGAGGTGGCGGAGGGCATCGGAAACTACATGCGCAATCCCGTGAAGGTCGTGGTGAATGCCTAC
This sequence comes from SAR324 cluster bacterium, assembly GCA_022574555.1. GTDB lineage: Bacteria > SAR324 > SAR324 > SAR324 > JACQKK01 > JACZRV01. Next base: position 15,702 of record JACZRV010000041.1, on the reverse strand, counting down.
GACGGCGACGTGCGATTCTACCTGGTGGACGATAGCGACCCCATCGTAAAGGCCTATGGCGCCATGTTTCCCGGGATGATTCGGCCGATCACCGATTTGGATCCCGGTCTGCGGAAGCACCTGCGCCATCCTGTGGACTACTTCAGCGTCCAGGCGTTCATGTTTGCCACGTACCACATGCTCGACCCCGGTACGTTCTACAACAAGGAGGACCAGTGGGAAGTGCCGATAGTGGACCAGAAGCCGATGGAGCCCTACTACACGGTCATGAAGCTCCCCGGCGAGGAAAAGGAAGAGTTCATCCTGATGCTCCCTTTTACCCCGCGGCTGAAGGATAACCTGGCCGCGTGGATGGTGGCCCGCTCGGACGGAGAGCACTACGGTCAGTTGGTCGTCTACCGCTTCCCCAAACAGAAGCTGATCTTCGGCCCGCGCCAGATGGCGGCGCGGATCAATCAGAACGCCGAGGTTTCCCAGCAGATCACCCTCTGGGACCAGAGCGGCTCCAACGTGGTCAGGGGCACCCTGCTCGTGATTCCCATCGAAACTTCGCTGATCTACATCCAGCCCTTGTATCTCAAGGCCGAGGACGGGCGCATCCCCGAGCTCAAGCGGGTCATCGTGGGCTACGAAAACGAAATCGCCATGGGGCTCGACCTCGAGGACGCCCTGGGTCAGATATTCACCGACGGCCCGCGGCCCGCCTTGGCTGAGGCGCGCACCATATCGGGCACCGCCACGCGGCCCATCGGGCAGGCGAAATCCAGTCAACTTGGGTTGACCGGCCAGGCACTGGCAGCTTACCAGACCATGGAACGGGCCAGCCGCGACGGTGATTGGAGCCGCTTCGGCGACGCCTTGAATCGGCTGGGCGCCCTGCTGCAGGAGTTGGAGCGCGCGCAGCCTTGAGGTTGAGAGGCATTCTCGTTGGCGAATTAACTCTCCACCATGAGCTGCTCGGTGATCCCGTCGGCCAGCAGAAAGCCCTGCGGCGTGAGGGCCAGCCGGGATCCGTCTCTTCTGGCCTTGTGTTCCTGCACTAGGCGATGGGCGATCCGCTCCCGCCGGGAACCCCAGAGAAACCCATAGGTCCGTTCCCATTGGGCCACGTCGATGCCGGTATCCCGGCGCAGGGCCAGCATCAGGGCCTCGTTGGCCCGTTGCGCTGGGGTCAGGGATTCCCGGTAGTGATCGGGTGCCCGGCCTTTCTCCAGACAGCGCAGATAGGGGCGCAGGTGGCGGTGATTGTGCCATCGCATGCCGTCCACGTGGGAATGGGCACCGGTGCCAAAGCCGAGATAATTGGCGCCCTCCCATACCAGGAGATTTTGCCTGCCCTCCCTGCCCGGCAGGCAGTAGTTGGAGACCTCGTAATGGCGGTAGCCGCGGGCGGTCAGAAAATCGGACGCCCAGAGAAAGGCCTCCCCCTGCGCTTCCCGATGGGTTGCCGCCCATTGGCGCACCTGGGGATTCCGTGCGAACAGGGTGCCGGGCTCGACGTCGAGAATATAGAGGGAGAGGTGAGCCGGCCGCAAATCGGACGCAGCCTGGACGTCCCGCCGGAAGGCCTCGCCCCCGATGCCCGGCGCGCCGTGGAGGAGATCGAGGTTGAAGTTGTCCGGCCCGGCGGATTGCAGCGCCTCGGCCGCCGCCCGGCTCTGTCCGGCATCGTGCCCCCGCCCGAGAGCCGCCAGGGTGGCGCCGTCGAAGCTTTGCAGCCCCAGGCTGATGCGATTGATGCCCAGCGCGAGCAGTCCGGCCAGGTACTCCGGTAGCGCATCCTCCGGATTGACCTCGAAAGCGATCTCCGCATCAGGCGCCAATTTGAAATTTCGGCGCAACGATTGGAGCATATGGGCGACGTCGTCCAATGCGAGGGTGGAAGGTGTCCCGCCCCCGATATAGACCGCCCGGACAGCGCTTGCAGGGGTGCCGTGGGTTTTCCCCCGTAGCGCGATCTCGTCGCGCAACGCGTCCAGATAGGGCCGGTGGAGGGCCGTCCGGTTGCCGTGAACGGCGAAGGCGCAAAAAGGGCAGATCGTGTGGCAGAAAGGGACGTGGAGGTACAGGGCCTGAATGGAGGTCACGACGCAATGGCTGGAGTCGGGGAGCATTTAGCGTGCTAACGCGGCACGTCCTGGAAAAAGGGCAGGCGCTCCGCCCACATGTAGATGAGCAGGCCCACGATCACCACACCGGCGATCCTGGCCATGAGGCGGCGCTGGATGAACAGGCAGACACCCCGAGCTGCCTGTAGCACGATCACGCCCCACGCCATGTATTGGGGCAAAAGATCGGGCTTGCCCAACAGGAACATCAGCAGCGCCAAGCCCGCGAACAGGACGTAGACCCCCATTGCGTCGTTCCTCACGGCCTCCAACCGGTCCGGCAGCGGAATTTTTCCCGGCACATTGCGCTTGGGCACGGAACCCACGAGCACAGTGGAACCCACGAGCAACGCTGCGAGGTGCAGTATCAGGATCAGCAATGAAAAAACGGTCAGTTGAAAAATCATTCGGCTAGCCTATGGAGTGTGAGTTGCGCATCGATGGATTGGACACGTGCGGTGATCGGGAAGCGACGCCGGATAATCTCCCGGCGCGTCTTTGACGAGCCGGTAGCCAAATTGCCGGTAGTAAAATTGTACGAGCACATTGTACCGGAACATCATACCGGGACATAGTACCGGGACATAGTACGGGGATATTCTATAAGGCGGATTCGATGGCCGTCAACGCAGACTGTGTGTTTGGCGCTGTGCACGCGATACGAAACCCCTTAACGTCCGGCCGTCTACCTAATCCGGGGAAATTTTTCAGTGGGCGAACTGCTGTTTTTGACCGTCGCATCCTTCCTGTGTGCCACCCTTTCCGGGGTACTGGGGCTGGGTGGCGGTTCAATCCTGATCGTGCTGATGCTGACGATCATGAGCCCCGCGGTGGCGATTCCCTTCCACGGGGTGATCCAGCTTGTGGCGACAGGCAACCGCGTGATACTGTTCCGCCGCTTTACCGCATGGCCCCTGGTGGCAAGGTATTCCGTCCTGCTGCTGCCGGGGGTGGCGGTGGGTATGCTCCTGTTTCAGGGGTTGACCGAGGACGTGATCAAGGTCGCCATCGGGGCGTTCGTGCTGACGGCACTCTTCATCCGCCGCCTGCAGGTCTTCAGGGAGCGGGACGTGCCTCCAATGGTATTCGTGCCCTTCGGATTCGTTGTCGGCGCCGTGTCCATCATTGTCGGCGGTGTGGGCGTGCTCTTCGCTCCATTCGTCATGCGGGACGGGCTGCAAAAGGAAGGGGTCGTGGGCACCCAATCCACTATGGCAGCGATGACCCATCTGGCCAAGGTGGCCGCCTTCGGGGTGGTCGGGTTCCGATTCGACGACCACTTGCTGGCGTTCGCGCTGATCCTGCCGGCGGTGGTGGTGGGCGGATACCTAGGCAGGGCCCTGCTGCACCGCGTCAACGACCGCTTCTTCCTGTGGGCCTATCAGACCACCCTGGTCGTACTCTCCGTCAAGCTCATCGTCTGGGACGGTCTGTGGAGATTCTGGAGTTAGAGCGTGCAACTTTCAGGTTGTCCAATTGGGCCGCGCCGCAGGGCATGACTCGCGAAACCCTTTCGTGAATGGTCCGAATTGTTTGAGACGAAAAAAAATCGCCGTTGGATTTACGGCGTGATGCTGGCCTGGGTAGCCTGGCTTGGGGTGACGGCAATCGACGCCCAGGCTCACGTCACGAGTACTTCGCTTTCCCACGTAGTGGTCGACGGAGCGAACGTCGACTACCGTCTCGACCTCAACCCAGTCGACGTGGCCATGGCCATCGGGCTCATCCAGGATGCCGGCGATCCTCTGCCAGCCGAACTGCTGGAGGCGAACCAAGCCCCCATCGCCGAGTACCTGGAAATGCGGGTTACCGTCTATGGCGACGGCGCTTTTTGCGAACCCGGCCCGGTGCGCATTGAAACCGCCGGACTGCCGGAGCGGCTGCGCGCCGGGCTCACGTTTACCTGCCCTTCAGCCCCACGGAAACTGCTGATCCAATACATGGTCTTCTTCGAGTTGGATGCCCACCACGTCTCCATCGGCCGGTTGGAGTCGGGAGGCGTCAAAGCCGATTTCTTGTTGAGTGCCGATAATTCCGAGTTCGAGGCTGATCTGACCAGCCTGGCGGAGCGCGCCTGGGCCCAGGCGGGACGGTTCCTGCTGTTGGGCCTGGAGCACATCCTGATCGGCTACGACCATATTCTCTTTCTGATCGGCCTGATCGTGGCCAGCCTGCGGTTCCGCTACCTGATTTCCGTGGTGACGATGTTCACCCTGGCGCACACGATAACCCTGCTGCTCGCGGCCCTCGGCTACGTAGCGCTTCCGGGCCGGCTGGTCGAGAGCGTGATCGCCCTGAGCATCGCCTACATCGCCCTGGAAAATCTTATGGGCTGGGGCATGCGCTACCGCTGGGCCATCACCTTCGGCTTCGGGCTGGTGCACGGTTTGGGCTTCGCCTCGGTGCTGGCCGAGCTTGCGGGCGAACAAGAAATCGCCGTGGGGTCGTTGTTCTCGTTCAACGCCGGCGTGGAGGTGGGACAACTCGCTATCGTGTGCGTGGTCTATCCCCTGCTGCTGCTGATGGCCCGATTCAAGCTGCAGGTGCGGGTGATGCAGGTCACGTCGGCGGTTATCCTGGTCGTAGCCCTCTTCTGGTTCGGCGAACGAGCCTTCGCCTGGTAAAACCACCCCGATCCGGAAAGAATAAATACAGAGGAAGCGCGCAAGATCGAAAATCGAATCCAAAGTCTACTGGAAACTGAAATACGCAATATGCGGTAAACAATCAACGGCGGTAAACAACCCACGAGAGAACATGAAATGAGCGGCGAGACGATGAACGCGATAGTGCTTAGGGGCTTCGGCGGGCCGGAGGTGATGGGATTGGGCCGGGTGCCCATGCCCGAGCCGGGCCCGGAGGACATCCTGGTGCGGGTGCGCGCCTCGGCCCTCAACCGGGCCGACACCCTCCAGCGCATGGGGCTCTATCCAGCCCCTCCGGGGGATTCGGAAATCCTGGGGCTGGAACTGGCCGGCGAGGTGGTGCGCTGGGGAAGCTCCGTCAGTGGCTTTGCCGAGGGGCAGCGCGTCTTCGGCCTGGTGGGCGGGGGCGGCTACGCCGAATATGCGCTCATCGACCACAAGATGGCCATGCCGATCCCCGAGGGCTGGGACTTCCTCCAAGCCGCAGCCGTACCCGAGGTCTTCTTCACCGCCCACGAAACCCTGTTCGTCCTCGGGGCTTTGGCCGAAGGGGATGCGGTGCTCATCCACGCCGGGGGCAGCGGCGTGGGCACCGCCGCCATCCAGATGTGCTCCCATGCCGGCGCGCGGGTGTTCTTCACCGCCGGCTCCCCGGAAAAAATCCAACGGGCCGAAGCATTGGCGAAAGGCGCCCAGCCCGTCACCGGCATCGACTACAAGACCCACGATTTCCAGCAGGAGGTCCTCAAGCACACCGGGCAGGCGGGCGTGGACGTGATCCTGGACTTCATCGGGGCCGATTACCTGTCGCGCAACCTGGCCAGCCTCCGGCCCGGGGGGCGGCTCATCGTCGCCGCGCTGATGGGCGGAGCCCAGGCCGAATTGGACCTGGGGCCCCTGCTGCGCAAGCGGCTGCAGATCATCGGATCCGTGATGCGCTCGCGGCCCCTGGCCGACAAGCGTGCCATCACCGGCCGCTTCCGCCAACGCTGGCTGCCCCTGCTCACCGGCGGCACAGTGCAGCCCATCATCGACCGCGCCTTCCCCCTCGCCGAGGCCCGCCAAGCCCACGAGCACATGGAGGCAAACCGGAACTTCGGGAAGATCATCCTGGAGGTGGGGTAGGACGTGGAGACGAGCGGAACTATTTCAACCCGGCCCGACGCAAGCTGTCGACAATGCGGTTGAATTGCTCCGGGTCCTTGTAGGGAAACGACTTCCGGCCCCATTGGCCGGCGAAGGCATCAACCGAGAAATCGGGGTGCCTGGCGAGGAGTTCGGTCGCCTCGGCCAGGGCCTCGTCGTGCCGACCGGCCGCAACGCAGGCGGTAACCAGCCGGATGCGGGTGAACAGTATATTCGGTCTATACTTGAGGTATTCCCGCGAAACGGCGATGGACTCGTCGTGGCGCCCCAGTTGCCAGTACGCGTCGGCAAGCCCCCACCAGATCAGGTTTAGCCGCGCCGAACGGATCGGGGTGAGACGCGCCGCCTTCTGGAGCTTCACCACGCCCTCCTCCGGCCGTCCGGATTGCACCAGGCTCCATCCCAGTAACCCATTCACCGCTCCGCCATTGGGATTGAGTTCTACCGCCCGCATCCCGGACGCGATGGCCCGGCCATGCCGCCCCTTTCTCATTTCGATGCGGCCCATCATGGCATGGGCCCAGGCCACGGAATCATCGATGGCCAGGGCCTTGTGCTCCAATTCGACGGCCCGCTCCATGTCCGCTTCGGGGTTATCGGACCAGCCAGATATCGCTTGAACGAGATAAATTGTACCCAGATAAGCGTAGGCCAAAGCATACCCGGGATCGAGATCGACGGCTTTCATGAAATATTGCCGCGCCAACGCGTGATCGGCCCGCGTGAAGACCTGAAAATGCTCCCACCCTTTCATAAAATATTCGTAGGCTTCCACATTTTCGGTGGAATTTCGCCAAACACGGGCCTGCTCCCCACGAATCAATTTTACATCCAATTCGGTTACGATCTTACGTGTGATCTCATCCTGGATGGCGAATATGTCCTGTAAGTCCCTGTCGAATTGCTCGGCCCACAAATGATCGCCCGTGGTGGCGTCGATGAGCTGTGCGGTAATCCGAACCCGGTCACCGGCCTTTTGCACGCTTCCCTCCAACACGTAGCGCACGCCCAGTTCCCGGCTGACTCGGCGCACGTCCACCGGCTGGCCCTTGTAAGTAAAAACGGAGTTGCGAGCGATCACGAATAGGTTCGAGAGCTTGGAGAGGCTGGTGATCAGGGTTTCGGTCATCCCATCCGCGAAATACTCCTGCTCGGGATCGCCGCTCATATTGACGAAGGGCAGCACGGCGATGGAGGGCTTGTCGGGAAGCGCTGGGGCTTCTTCCGACGCCACGCCGCCGCCGGGCGGAACTGGCTGGAGGTAAAGGTATCCGGCCACGGCAGCCGCGACGACAACTACTACCGCTGCGGCGATCATGGCCCGGCTCCAGGCGCGGGTGGTCAAACGTTTGGCCCGCACGACCCGATGGGCGGCGTCCCCCGGCTTAGACAGCACGCGATAGACCGGGACCGGCTTTTTGATGTTCTTCACCGTTTGCTCGCCCATGGACTCGAACTGCAAGGGCAGCTTGGTCTCGACCTCCTCGTGCACCTTGCCGGAGATGCAGATGCCGCCGGGATCGGCCAGGGCTTCCAGCCGCGCGGCCACGTTGACCCCGTCGCCGTACAAGTTGCCCGCCTTGACCAGCACGTCACCCAGGTTGACCCCGATGCGGAACTCCATGCGGCGGTTGGCGGGCAGCCCGGCATTGCGCTCGGCCAGCTCGCGCTGGATCTCCACCACGCAGGCCACGGCGTCCACCACCGACGCGAACTCGGCCAGGATGGCGTCGCCGGGGGCGTTCACCACGCGGCCGTGGAACTTATCGATGTAGTTGGAAAAAACCTCGCGGGAGGCAGTGAGGGTCTCGAGGGTGGCCCGGTCGTCGTCGCCCATGAGGCGGGAATACCCCACCGCATCCGCACTGAGGATCGCGACGAGCTTGCGTCCGACCGAATCCGGCTCCATGCTCCCGCCCCGCTATAAAGCTGTAAAGGGAATTGCAGGGAAAACTAATTGCAACTTGTCCGAACCGTCGATTGAAGTCAATAATCCGAGATTTCGCGAGGCGGCCGCAGGGCTACGCTACCTACCCGCAGCGGCCCAGCGCGCGCAGGATTTCACGCCCACCGGTGGGCTGGCCACCGGCGGATTGTGGCCCAGATGCCACCCGCGAGCGCGGGAGGGGCCGGCAAACTATTGGGGGACTTGGGCCAAAACGGGAATGAAATCGAATCGCACAGCGTAAGCGCCGACGACCACCGCCAGCACCAGGCCATAGACCACGTGCCCAGCCAGATGGGCCAGCGCCACGCCCATGCCCGCCTCCCGGAACTTTTCTATGGGATGGTGTTCGGCCACCAGGGCCACCAGCACGAAGCTCACCACCAGCCCATGAGCCAAGCCGGTGATAAACCCCAGCACCAGGTAGAAATTGAAGGCGTCGAAACCCCAAAGGCTCCAGAAGCCGACGTAAATGAAAGCGAAGATGATTCCCGATGCAAAGTGGATCAGGACGCCGGGCAAAACGGCATCCTCCTCCGACTTGGTGACCATGGTGCCCAATGCGCGGATCATATCTGCATTGGCAAACCCACGCCAGTGGATGAAATAGAGTGCAGCCGACATCACGCTGGTTGCGACGATCCCGCCAACGATAGTTATGGCGATTGCGATCATGGGACAACCTCCTCTCCTGGGCCATGTCGATCGTTGGCCCAACCGGCTTGGCGGTTGAGCGGAAATACGTCACTCACAACCCTATATTTATACCACAGCTCTGCAAAAGCGGTAACCTGCGCTACGCAGTACATCGCCCCCGGAAAGGACGGAATGGCGTCAAAGATGGGGCCGGCGATGCGGGAAAACGGTGGGGACGACGATCCGCCGGCTCCCTCATTTCGTTGCGGGTGCAGCGGGTGGTTCTCCTATTGTTCGGCTTGCAGACTCCCCCAGCCGATTGAAGGCGGCCAGGGAGGCTTCGATGCGCTCTCGGGACAGGCCGCGCACGATGAAGACCACACGGGAACGGCGATCGTCGTCGGGCCAGCTATCCAGGTGCACCAAGGGATGGATCAGGTGCTGCACACCGTGGATGACCACAGGCGTGGCCAAGTCTTGCACGTTGAGCAGGCCCTTGACGCGCAGCACGTTTTCTCCGTGGGTGTTGAGCAGCATGGTCAGCCAAATGCCGAACGCGCTCCAGTCCAACGAGCCCTCGAAGGTGAGGCAGAAGGATTCGATATCCTGGGCATGGCGGCTCACACCATTGCGGCTGGCGGCGTGGCCATGGCCATGATCCGCGCCGGCCGGCGCCCCCCGAGTGGATTCTTCCGCCAGCCAGCGCCGCACCTCGTTCATCTTCTCGTCGGCCTGATAGACGTCGCTGACCAGCAGATCGTTAGGCTCGATGGCATCCTCCGCCGACTTGACCAAGGGCGCCGCAGGATTGATCCGGCGTAGGGCGGCCACCAGAGCCGATGTCTGCTCCGGATCGGCCAGATCGGTCTTGGTGACCACGAGACGGTCGGCTACCGCCACCTGTTTTACCGTTTCGGGGTATTGGTCGAACTGCCTTAGGCAATTTACTGCATCGACGGTCGTGACCACGTTGCCGAGCCGGAAGTGGTTCTGGATCACCGGCTCGGCGAGGATCGTGTAAATGATCGGAGAGGGATCGGCCAGACCGGTGGTTTCGATCAAGAGCCGCCGGAAGGGCGGCACCTCGCCGCGCTCGCGGCGGGAAAACAAATCGCGCACAGCGGTTTTCAAATCGCCCCGGATGGTGCAGCACACGCAGCCGCTCTGGAGCAGCACCGTCTGTTCGTCCAGGGTCTGCAGCAGATGATGGTCCAGACCCACCTCGCCGAATTCGTTGATCAGCACCGCGGAATCGGCAAGCTGGGGCGAAGCCAGCATACGCTGGAGCAGGGTGGTCTTTCCGCTGCCGAGAAATCCGGTGATGATGTTCACCGGGATGAGAGAGGCGTAATCCATGGCGCGTGCGCGGAATCAGTGGGTGTCGCCGCGTTCCAGCGCGGCGATCAGTTCCGGGTCCAGCGGGTCGCAAGGCCGCTTGGTCATCCACTGGGCGGCGGCCCACATCTCGGTCAGATTGGGCACGATGGCCGACTGGCCCGTGTGGGATTTGAGCACGAATGTGGAACTCTGCCAGTCCGAGAGGCTGAGTCCGTAGTGGGCGAGCACTTTATTCACCATGCGCACCCGCCGCTGGCGCTCCTGCTGCCGGGTCCGACCCTCCCCGCCGGGGAAATCCTTGGCACCATCGGTCCAGTGCTCCCCTCCTCCGACGATGCCACACAAAGCGCACATGGTGTTTTCTCCCAGGAAGGGGATTCCTCACTTCTCCCGCGGATTGCGCCGGGCGAAGTCGTTGGCGATCTCGTCGAAGGTGGTGAAGCGCACGCCGGAATGGCTGCTGATATAGTTGAAGAGCCGCTCCAGCATCAGCAGCACCTGGGGCCGGCCCGAAACGTCGGGGTGGATGGTGAAGGTGAAAACGGCGTAGTCGAATTCGCGATAGACCCAGTCGAACTGATCGCGCCAAATCTCCTCCAGGTGGCGCGGATTGACGAACCCGTGGCTGTTGGGGGCCGACTTGATGAACATCATCGGGGGCAGGTCATCCAGGTACCAGCTTCCCGGAATATCGATCAAGTCCGTCTCCACCCCGCGCACCAAGGGCTTCATCCAATGGTCCGGATGCTTGGAATAGTCGATAGGCGTCCAGCTATCCCCGACCCGCACGTAGAACGGGTGGAAATCGTTGTTCATCAAGCTGTGGTCGTACTTGATGCCCTTTTTCAGCAACAGCTCGTTGGTCACCGCGCTGAACTCCCACCAGGGCGCCACGTAGCCCGTGGGGCTGCGGCCGGAAACTTTCTTGATCAGATCGATGCACTTGTCCAACACCGCCTCTTCCTGCTCCGGCGTCATGGCGATGGGATTCTCGTGGGAATAGCCGTGGATGCCGATCTCGTGGCCCGCCTCCACCACCATCTCCGTACCCCAGGGAAAGGTCTCGATGGAGTGGCCCGGGATGAACCACGTGGTCTTGATGCCGAAGCGCCGGAACAATTCCACCAGGCGCGGGAGGCCCACCTCGCCCGAAAAGAGGCCCCGGGAGATGTCGCAGTAGGAATCCTCGCCGCCGTAGGAGCCCAGCCAGCCCGCGACGGCGTCCACGTCCACCCCGAACGCGCAGAAGATTTCCTTGCGTCCGCCGGTGGAAATACGCGCGGCGGAAGGCACGTGGCCGGTCTGGATGGAGGTGGGAATGCGCGGCTGCGGCTCGTAGGCCGGGCCGATGGCAGATCCGTAGGCCGCGGCCCGCACGGATTGTGGCGGTCCGCCCCGCGGCCCGCCGGTTCGCTCTTCGCTCATATTGCTCTCTCGACTAGTGGATCACCGGAGTCACATCGAAATAATTCGGTCACGATACCCGGATGCCCGCCCAAGGGCAAGCGGCGGTGGTACGGAATTTCAGTGCCCTTACCCTACGCTGAAAATCATACAGACGCCTTTATCGCCTTGGTTCTCGTAGTTGAGTTCGTATTTCCGGCCCAGGGCGTAGAGCATGAGACCCGGAAGGGTGGTGAGCGACAGGTTGGTGACCAGCTTTTTGAGCATCTCGCGATTGAACGGGGTTCCGGGCACGATGACGCTCTTCAAGGTTTCCGCGGCCTCGCCATCGATGATCAGCGAAAATGGCACCTTGGCCGCGATCAGCCGGCCCGCTGTGTAGGCGCTGGTAAATCCGCCCCAATGCAGTTCCCGCACTGTCTGCTCCGAAAAACCTGTTGCGCCACCACTGCGAGGATCGATCGGCTGGTTTTCCAGCGAAATACGTCAATTATCGACAGATTTCGCTTGAGTTAGCTTTGACCGTGGCATACGCTGAATATAGGCGATCCTGAAGGCCGGGGAAAGGGAAACCGCGATCGGGCGGACATGCACCGCACCTTTGCCGGGAAATTCGGATTCGCCGCTTGCAATTTGTCACCGATTTCAAGTTGTCACTGAACCGCAAGGGGATGAACCGACTATGATGCGCATTATCGAAAAATTGAAGGACCGTGTCGGCAGCAAAAAGGATGCCGCGACCGAAGGTCCCCCTATTTCCCCGTTGGGAGGAACGGCAACGGACTCCGGCGATACGGCCGGTAGTGCGCCGGGTGGCTCCGCACCGGGCGATTCCGGGCCAGCAGACCTGTCGCAGCCCATCACCCTGCAACACGTGTGGACCTCCGAACCCAACGCCGTCAAGCTCCAACTGAGCCGGATGATTCTCCCCCTTGGGGAGAAGCGGTCCTACGCCAGTCCTGAGTCGGCCCTGGAGTCGCCCCTGGCCCAGTCGCTATTCGAGTTGGAGGGCGTCACGTCAGTGGAGTTGGAAAGTGTGATGGTGCAGGCATTCATGGCCGAAGACGCCGATTGGGACACGTTGATGGAAAGCGTTCCGGCGGTGATCAAGCGGCATTGCGATTCCGGTCTCGCGGCGGTGGAAGGCGTCGATCCCCTGAAGAAGGATAAGTTCAGCTTCGGATTTCGCGAATTGGGTGATAACGAGCGCACGCCCGAGGAGCAGATGAAGATCGTACAAGAGCTGCTGGATACGGAAATTAATCCAGCAGTGGCAGCCCATGGCGGCTATTTCGACCTGATCGCCGTCGAGGACAACAACGTCTACGTCCAACTGGGGGGTGGGTGTCAGGGCTGCGGCATGGCAGACGTGACCCTCCGGCAAGGCGTGGAGCAGCGGATGAAGGAAGTTCTGCCTGAAATGGTCGCATTGATCGATACCACCGACCATCGCTCCGGCGAAAATCCGTACTATCAGCCTGGGAAGTAAGCCCCCTCGGGGCTGTATTGCGCATGCCTCCCTTGACTCCCCCGCTTGCCGATCTGCGTGCGCATGGGGCTGTTCTGCTGATATCGTGTTACGAGTTGGGCCATCAGCCCCTGGGATTGGCTTCCCCTTCCGAACATCTCCATCACCACGGCTACCGTCCGCGCCTCCTTGATCTCGCTGTGGAGCCGATTGTAGAGGATTCCATCCGCGAGGCCCGGTTCGTGGGCATCTCCGTCCCCATGCACACCGCGTTATCGTTGGGCGTACGGGTGGCCCGTCACGTGCGGCGTCTCAATCCCGCCTGCCATCTCTGTTTCTACGGCCTATACGCGCCCCTCAACGAGGAATTTCTGCTGCAAGAGCTCGCCGATTCGGTCATCGGGGGAGAGTATGAAATTCCCCTGATCAATTGGCTGCACGCGCTGGAGCGGGGCACCGCGGAACCGGTCGAGGGCGTTTCCATCCCTCAGTCGCCGCGACCGCCTTGGATCGGGCGCGGCGTTTCTAACAGCCGAGTTTACCGAAAGCCCCGCCGCGAAAACCTGCCCCCCCTGGATCGCTACGCTCACCTGGAAATCCGGGGTCAGCAGGTGACCGCCGGAAGTGTGGAAACCACCCGCGGTTGCCGTCATCGTTGCCTGCATTGCCCCATCACGCCCATATACGGAGGCCGATTTTTCGTCGTGCCGCGTGAAATCGTGCTCGAGGACGTCCGCGCGCTCGTGGGTCGCGGGGCGATGCACATCACCTTTGGCGATCCGGATTTCCTGAACGGTCCCGGTCACTCCATGGCCGTCGCGCGAGATGTCCATGAGGAATTTCCCCAGGTGACTTTCGACATCACGGCCAAGGTGGAGCACCTGTTGCGTTATCCGCACCTGCTGCCCGAGTTATCGGCCCTGGGTTGTCTGTTCATCGTTTCGGCGGTGGAGTCCCTGAGCGACCTCGTGCTGTCGAATCTGGACAAAGGCCACAGCAAAGCCGACGTGGCGGTGGCGGTGCGGCTCGTATCCGATGCGGGCATGGCATTGCGGCCGTCCCTGCTGCCGTTTACCCCGTGGAGCACCCTGGAAGATTATCTCGAGCTGCTGGACTTCATCGTGACGCATCGTCTGGTAGGCAACATCGACCCGGTGCAGCTGACCATCCGGCTCCTCGTGCCCCCCGGTTCGGCGCTGCTGGGGACGCCGCAGTTCGAGCCCTATCGCGGCCCATTGGACCCGGAAGCTTTCACCTACCGCTGGGATCACCCCGATCCGCTCATGGACCGCTTGCAGGAAATCGTCGCCGCGTTGGTGGAACGGGCGGCGGAAGCGGCCGAAGCGCCGGAGCTGACCTTCGGCAAGATCCGGCAGGCCGCCCAAGAATTGGCCGGCATTCCATCCCAACCGGAGGATCCCGCGTATCCTCCATTCCCCCCCGGCGAGACCCCGCGGCTGAGCGAACCGTGGTTCTGCTGAGCGGAACCCACCGGCCGCCAGTTGGCGGCCCTGAGTTGAACCCTCCCGCTCCCGATGCCAATCGCGGAGCCTTGCCGCTAACGCAATCGCCCGCAGCCGGCCCACCGCCACGATTCATTCAGGCGCTGACGCGGAAATTATACGATATCCGTCTTTTTGCCCAGCAGATGTTCCCACGGCGGCAATCTTGGAGACTCCCGCCGGCAGGTCAGAAACCGGCACAATTTTCTCATTTAGACTGCCGAGATCCAACCCAGCGCGATGACGACGATTCCCGATACGATGACCAGCGTCCACAGCCAGGCCCGGAATGCAGGCGCCGCCTTACGAAGAGGCGCGACCTTGGTGGAATCCGCCGACGAAGCGCTGGGCATCACCGGCTCGGCATAGCAGCGGCAGTGATGATCCATCCCGGGATGTCCCCGTTCCCCGGTTTTCCCGTTGACGACCGGCGGGTCGTCCCAGCGAAATTTCTGCCCGTTCAACCGGACGTGATCGGAGCGTGTGCCCCGCATGTCCTTCTCGTCGATGCGCCAGATGTATTCCTCCGTGCCCATGGAAAGCAGGTCCGCTTTGGACCGTGCGCTTTTCGAGCCGCCATGGGGCTCCCGCCGGTATTTCCAGTCCCGCTGCCTCCATTTGGGTTCCGCCGACACGGTTCTTCCTGCTTCGAAAATTTGCCACTGTTGTGCGCCCCCGAAGGAGGGCGCCCGCTACCAAGATACACTGTCCGATGGTTGGGTAGTATCGGTGGGGTGATATATTTAGAAAGTGGAATGCCTGCACCATCAGCGGGGCGCCACAGGTCAGCCGCCGCAAGCCAATTTGTAGGCCTGCTCAAAAATAATGACCCAACCCGAGCCGTAGCCACCACGCATCATCTCGGCCATATCACCAAATGCTTCCCAATTGCTCTGGGTGAGTTCGACTCGCGTTCGGTCATCTTCAAGCGCGGTAAACTTCACCTCAACAAGGCTTGCGTTTTCTGCGGGCATGCCCATGTGAAAGTCCATGCTGAGCGAGTCATTTGGATCGAATGACTTGATCGTACCCCACAAGTACTCGGTGTCATCGTGGCCGATCTCCACGATCTTTCCGCCCTGCTTCGGATCGATACGCAACGACTTGGCGGGCTTGCCGCCGTTCATCAATGACATCGATCGCTTGTCCAGGGGCCACCAACTGCCCATATCGTTTACAAACACGCCGAATGCCTTTTTCTGGCTGCAGGGCACTTCAATTGTTACAATTATCGGATCAAGCATGATGTTTTCCTCCTGTGTTAAAAATCAACTCCAACATGGTTGTATGCTTACAGATTGCGTGCTTTGTTCGCATAGAAGATTCCCAGCACGCCAACGATAAAGAAAGCAGCGATGGCAACGATTATACCCATGCTTGGTTCTGATTTTCTAAGCCCGGCGATCAGGCCGGCAACGTCACGACCCAGGCCGCCGACGAAAGCTGCGATAGAGGCATTCGGGGTCTTCAGGAGCACGGCAGCGCCGGCCGCGAGTCCCAAGCCAAGTTG
>JACZRV010000170.1:6448-6988 GCA_022574555.1 SAR324 cluster bacterium | reverse complement strand
ATCGACCACGGCTATTCGATAATTCCCGCCATAACGGCGGGAGCGGTTTTATTTGTGCTGTATTATTTGCCTTCTGACTAGCCGCGCCGCTCCAACCAATTTTTCAGTCGGTACTCGGCAGACTGCTCGGACACGCTGAAAGCACGGCCTATCTGGCTGGCTACGTAAGAGGCAATTAGAGTATCGGCTGGTAAATGCTGCTCGACACCGTGCTCCACAAGTAACTTCTTTTGCTCTTCAAACAGTCGCTCCAGATGGTCTGGGGGCATCAAGAGGCAAGGTGCAAACATTCTCGCTTGTGTCTCGAGATTGTTGTGAAGTTCCCTGTTGTCGCGCTGGAGGCGCTTCCAATCCTCTACCGACTCAATATTAGAGCTTCGGTAATATTCGACGTGAAGAACCAGATGGCCGATTTCATGGGCAAGGGTGTTCCTGGCGCGGAAATTCCTATCAATATTATCGTAAAGCTCTAAGTCAATGTATATACTAGATAAATCTCTTGTGATGAACCCATCTAACTCGTGGGAACGCATGAGATTC
>JACZRV010000170.1:0-6438 GCA_022574555.1 SAR324 cluster bacterium | reverse complement strand
GTGGTTTCGGTCGTCCTGTCCGCATGGTTCTTCCTCCTTGAAGGTTCGAGGAATCCTACCATACGATACCGAAGCGGTCCACCTATATATTCAATGAACTACTGAGTCAGGACACTAGATAAATCTCTTGTGATGAACCCATCTAACTCGTGGGAACGCATGAGATTCGCCACGGGGACAATATTGACACGTAACTTGATGTCAATAATCTCCTCGATCGGAATTGGAATGGTATTTTGGGGGTGGTGTTTCCGAAGGAATGTGGCGGCTTGATCTTCGATATCCTCGGGTGCCAGATAGCTCGCCATTCTACGACTCTTGGACGATCTCGAAAATCTGGTCTAGTTTCTCATTATCCATCTCTTTATTGCTTTGGGCTCTGAACAGAATTGGGAGACGGTCAAGTACATTGCGATGATATTCCGCAGTCCGATTTTCTGATCGGTCCGCACGAGCTGCTAAGTCAAAGAAGAGAATCCAATCGTCGCCCCCCTCCGGGATTCCTAGGGCCTTTGCGTATTCAATCAACCGAGTACGGACGCCTGGTGGCGGGTAAATGCCGCGTTCGATCTTCGAGATGCCCTCCATGTCGAATCCGTACTTATCGCAGAAGGCCCGAAGGGTCATTTCTTGTTTTATGCGCAAATCCTTGAACAGATTCCCAAAATCCATGTTTGTACCTTGTCGGTTGATCCAACGAATTGGATAAAACTTCCCTACCTAACAGGTTATGTGACAGCCTCTCGCTTGTCAACGAAATTATGAAAGCGCCCAATAGGTTCTTGGCTTTCCTTGCTTTGCCGAGTTGCGCGGACGGTAACGGGTGATACCCTATTCCGCAAGCAAGCAGGAGGGTGTCGCTCTGCGTGGAGTCGGTAGACCCGCGCCGCGGACCCTCGCGCCGAGAATCCCCAACGAGGAGATACGCGGGGCATGAACAGAACGGAAAAGATGCTGCGGGCGAAGGCGCACCTTCTGCAGAAGTTCAAGAAGATGGTGCCCCGCATCGACCCCACCCGCAAACGCCTGCCCCCCGGACAACACATGGCCCAGGGCTTTCCCGTTCTCGATATTGGCGTCCACCCCCAATTCGATGCGGCGACGTATCGCTTTCGGGTCACGGGCGAGGTGGAAAACCCCATGGACCTCTCTTGGGACGAATTCACCGCCCTGCCCAAGGCGGAGCAGGTCTCCGACTTTCACTGCGTGACGACGTGGTCCAAATTCGACGTGCGCTGGGGCGGGATGAAGTTCTCGGCCTTGCTGGAGATGGTGCAGCCCACGGCCAAGGCGGCTCACGTCATCCAGGAATGCAACGATGGATATACCACCAACCTGCCCCTGGCCGAAATGCTGGGCGACGACGTGATCCTGGCCTACGAGCTGGACGGCGAGCCCCTGCCGGTGGAGCACGGCGGTCCCCTGCGCGTGATCGTGCCTCACCTCTACGGCTGGAAATCGTCCAAGTTCGTCACCAGCCTCGTCTTTCAGGAGCACGACAGCAAGGGCTTCTGGGAAACACGCGGTTACCACAACCACGCCGATCCGTGGAAGGAAGAGCGGTTCGGATAACAGGAAATCCGCCCTATGCAGTTTCCACGGCGCTATGCTTGTTCAAAGCCACGAGTGGTCAAATTCCCTCGATATTCAGCCTGTATGCGCGGTCGAATCCTCGCAGGGCCAGCTCATCGTCGTCCGTTTTCAACTCCGTGGCGAGCCTTTGCAGCACCCGTTTGCGGTCCAGCGCGTCGGGATCGGGATGGTTCCGGGCCTGGGCCTCGTCCCGGTAGCGGCGGATGGTTTCCACGAGCAGCGGATAGGTGATCTTGCCGCCGAAGGAATCTTCTGCTCGGGACTTCCCGTGGGTACCGCCGCTGGAATCGCATCGTGCCACGATGAATGATGCCGCCGGCTGGGGGCGGGTCAAGCGGGCGAGCTGGTCGAAGTAGTCTGGAAAGGTTTTGGCCACGCAACCCGGATCGAGTATCGTGATGGGCTCTCCCCCGCACGCTGCCAGGGAAAATGCCATCGCCATGCGGTGATCGTCGTAGGTCGCGATATCCGCGCTGCGGATGCGTGGTGGCGGAAACACGGTGAGGGAATCGGCGCCCACCTCGCATGTGCCACCCAGCTTCCCCAGCTCAGCGGCCATGGCTGCCATGCGGTCGGTTTCCTTGAAGCGCCAATTGGCGATGCCGCGCAGGGTGGTGGGGCCATCTGCGAAAAGGGCAGTCACGGCAAGGGTCATGGCGGCGTCGGGCATCGACTCCAGGTCGGCATCGACGGCCCTCAGGGGCTCCCCGGAGCCTTGCACCTCGATGGCGTCCGGCGCCCAACGAACCTGGGCCCCCATCCGTTCCAGAATCTCGGAAAATCGTGCGTCGCCCTGCAGGCTGGGCCGGCCCACGCCCTCCACGCGCACCTTTCCGCCCGTGATGGCTGCCCCGGCGAGAAAATAGGAGGCGGATGAGGCGTCTCCCTCGACCATGATTTTGCCAGGGGAACGGTAACCCTGACCGGCGGGTATGCGGAACTCCCGATCCGCCGGCGCGTCGACGGTCACGCCGAAGCGTTCCATCAGGGCGATTGTCATGTCCACGTAAGGGCGGGAGACGAGCCGGTCCGCGATCTCCACGGTGACCGTATCGCGCGCCAGGGGCGCCGCCATCAATATCGCCGACACGAACTGGCTGCTGGTTTTGCCGCTGATGACCACACGCCCCCCCCGAAGGCCGTCGGCGTCCAGGCGCAGGGGCGGATATCCCTCGTGTCCCAAGTATTCGATGCGTGCACCGAGCTGCCGTAAACCATCCACCAGGTCTCCGATGGGCCGCTCCCGCATGCGGTGCACACCGTCCACGACGTAGCGGCCCTTACCCGCCGCCAGCACCGCCGTGAGAGGGCGCAGGGCCGTGCCGGCGTTGCCCAGGAACAGCTTGTGCTCACCGCCGGGCAGGGGGCCGCCGAGGCCATGGATGACGAGCCGCGCAGCGGCGAGATCCCCTTCCACCGTCACACCGATGCGGGTCAGGGCCGCCACCATCACCCGCACGTCATCGCTGTCCAGCAGATTTTCCGCCACGGTCACGCCATGGGCCAGCGCAGCGAGCAGGAGCACGCGGTTGGACAAGCTTTTCGAGCCGGGCAGGGCGATCACACCCTCGATCCTGCGGATCGGTTCAAGTCGCAGCCGCTCGGCGCTCATTTCCCCTCGCCCAAGGATTCCGAGGTCAATTCAGCCTCGTCGAAGGATTCCCGGGTGATCGCGTCGCCGGGCCGGTAGCCCCAAACGATCCAGACCAGGGCGGTCACCGCCAGGGCCAGGATCAGCAAGAAAAACACCGGAAACGCCCGTACGTGCAGATGCTGGGATCCCATCGCGTAAAGGACGGCTCCGGTGATCGCCAACAGCAGCCAGTGACTCGGTTTGCCCAGAAAGATCTTTTTCATATCGTCAAATTTCGGCGCCAGCCCCGGTGCCGGATATGGTGCGGCTGCGGAAGAGATGCGTCGCAACGAATATCAGGGCGCCCGCGCCATTGAGAATATATCCCGGAATCCCTTCCACTACCAGTTGCGGCGGAAACAGAAGGCATAGCGCGGCGCCGATAAGAACGATTCGAAGGGCCGGGGCCAACCGGCCGTGCAGCCAACCCTCGATGCCCGTAGAAAGCGCCCACACCCCGAGCAGCGCGGCGCCGGTGGAATAGGCGGTCAACCAGAATGGTCCTTCGAACAACAAACTGGGGTTGTAAACGAATGCGAAGGGCACCAGGTACTTGGCGATGCCCACCTTAGACGCTTCGAACGCGGTGACCATGGGAGGGGTCCCGGCGATGCCCGCGGCAGCGAACGCGGCCAGCGCCACCGGCGGCGTGATCGTGGATACCACGCCGAAATAGAAGGCGAACATATGCGCGGCCATGGGCGCGACGCCCATGCGTTCCAGGGAGGGGATGATCAGCGCGGCCAAAGTGATGTAAACCGCCGTCGTGGTGAGACCCATGCCCAACAATATCGAGGCCAACGCCGTAAGGATCAGCAACACCATCAGGGATCCACCGGAAAGGGCGATCACCGAATGGGTGAATTTGAGCCCCAAACCGGAGGCGAAGACCGAGCCGATGATGATCCCCGCACAGGCGCAGGCGATGCTTACCGGCATGGTGGTGCGAACGCCGGCTTCCATCGCCGCAAAGAGGTCCGCCGCGCTGATCCGGGTTGAAGCGTTAATGAAGCTCAACACGACGATGGCCACGATGCTCCAGAATGCGGCCATCATGGCGGTGAATCCCGCCACCAACAGGGCGATCAGCACCACCAGGGAAAAAAGCAGGTGCCATCCCCGGGCCAGCACTTCGGTCAACCGGGGAAGCTGATCGCGGGGTATCCGCTCGATACCGTGTTTCTGCGCCTCCAGGTGCACCATGAAGTAGACTGTGGCGAAATAAAGAAAGGCGGGCACTACCGCGGCGACGGCCACCGTTAGGTAACTCACCTGCAGGAACTCGGCGATGATGAATGCCGCCGCTCCCAGAATGGGAGGCGTGATCTGTCCGCCGGAGGAGGCGCAGGCTTCCACCGCCGCCGCAAATCGGGGCCGGTAGCCCAATTGTTTCATCAAGGGAATGGTGAACGAACCGGTGGTCACGACGTTGGCCACGGCCGATCCGGAGACCATCCCCATGAAGGCGCTGGCGACCACCGAGGCCTTGGCTGGACCGCCGATGCGGTGGCCCGTAAGGGCGACGGCCAGATCGATGAAGAATTTTCCCGCTCCCGAGCGGATGAGCAGCGCGCCGAAGATGATGAACAGCACGATGTACGTCGAGACAACCATGATCGGGATGCCGAATATCCCGTCCGGGCGCATGAATATGACGTCGATATACTTGGTGTACGTTGTGGGCGGGCCGTAAAAGACCCCGAAAAAGTGATCTGAGAACAGGGCCTGCAGAATAAAGAAAGCCGTTACGGCCACCATCGCCGGACCCACCGCACGCCGGGTCGCCTCCAGCACCAGGAGGATCATTACCGCACCCAGCCAGAGGTCCGAGGGCAGAAGATTGCCCCCCCGGAAGTTGAAATCGTCGATGTCGTACAGGGTATAGATCTGGATACCGACGCCGAGTCCCACCAGGGCCAGGTCGGCCAAAAAAGCCGACACGCGCAATCCGTTGCGGGCATCGCCTGGGCGCACCAAAGGGTCCCACACCGTCTTACGGCAGAGGGGGTAGAGCAGAATCGCCAGCACGAGCATCACCGTCAGGTGCGTGCTGCGGAACGAGCGTGTTTCGGGCGTGCCGAATACCGCCACGTACAGGTGAAACAGCGCCAATGCGATGCTCAGCGCCGAGGCGGCGAAGGCCACCACGACCGGCAGGCTGAAGCGCCGCTCGCGCAACACCCCCTCCATCAGGGTGATGACCTTGACTTCTCCGTACTGGATAATCTGCGGCACCGCTGTCATGGGGCCAGTGTCATGGGGCCAGTATCATGGGGCCAATCGGTCGGACGGGGGCAGGAGATGGCCGGATTGTGGAGCCCGGACGGCCGGGCTCACTTGGGGCCGACCCCCACCTCGTCGTAGTAGCGCTGGGCGCCGGGATGCACCGGAACGGGCACGGCCATGAGGGCGTTCTCCAGTTTCACCTCGTTCCAGACTTTTTTCACCTCCGCGAAACTGGCGTGATTAGCCCAGAATACCTGGGCCATCCGGTATACCAGGTCATCCGGCAGGTCTTTGTGCACCAGCATTACCGTGACTGAGCCGATGGTGGGCACATCCGCCACCATGCCGTCGTACGCCGTTTTGGGGATCACGTTGCGGATGAATCCCCGATTGCTTGCCAGGATCGCCGCCATGTGCTCGTCGTCGATGCTCAAGAAGCGGATCCCTGGCTTGAAATTGAGGTCGATGAACGACGCCTGGGGCACCGACGTCACGCCGAGAAAGGCGTCGATGTGGCCGTCTTTCATCAAGGCCACCGAATCGGCATAGTCGACGTAGTGCACCGTGCCGCCGTTGGCGCGGATGGAGTCGAACGTGATTCCGTACGCTTTCAGAACGGCTTCCGCGATGACCGTGCCCGACCAGCCTGCCTTGCCGGGGCTGATGTGTTTGTCCTTCAGGTCGGCATAGGTGCGCACGGCCGAATCCCGCCGCACCGCGGCCTGAAAGGCGGCCGGGTAGAGCGTGGCGAAATGACGCACATTTGTTTGTGCCTCGCGGTACTTGCCCCGTCCCATGTAGCCATCGTAGGTGGTGTTGGCGTAAGAGAAGCCGATCTCCGCGTTGCGCTGGTTGATGTCCTTCACGTTGCTCACGCCGCCCCCCGGCCCGCTGGAAGTTGCTATCCCGGGGATCTCCTCTTCCAGCACTTGGGCGATCTTGGCTCCCAGGGGATACCAGCTACCCCCCGCCGGGCCGGAGACCAT
>JACZRV010000003.1:37500-75711 GCA_022574555.1 SAR324 cluster bacterium | reverse complement strand
GGCACAAGCAATCGTGTCAGCGAACGCATCGTCGGCACAAAAGGCTCAAGCAACTGCGGCGGCACTATCACCGGCGAAAACGCATGGCAATACACCGGACCCGACCCCAATCCATATGTTGTGGAGCATACCGACCTGATCGAGAGCATCCGAAAGGGCGAACCGCTCAACGAAGGAAAACGCATCGCCGAAAGCACCCTCTGTGCAATCATGGGCAGGGAATCGGCTTATTCCCGACAGAAGTTCAAACGGGAATGGTTCGTGGGAAGGTGTACTCTGAACAACCTGCCCGCCGACGATCTCTAGCTGAGCGATTCCAAACCGTTAGCACCTTTTGCGATCCCCGGAAAGTACAAGGTGCCCACGGCGTAAGTGGGACAAGGTCTGCCTGTTTGATGTAATGACTCGAAAGAAAGAATACAAAGGAGATTGCTGATGGCATCGTCAGAAAATAAAAAGACACGAAAACCTGCTAACGACACAGCCCGTATTGCCGGCATCGCAGCCGCAGCCGCCTCGGTGGCAAAGATGGCCCACGCCCAGGGCTCCGGCAAGATCAAGATTGGTCTGTTGGGCTGCGGCGGACGCGGCAACGGCGCAGTGCGCCAGTGCCTCCAGGCCGATCCCGGCGTTGAACTCATCGCCGTAGCCGACCTGTTTGAAAACAAAGTGAGAAGCACCCGCGCCAGAATTGCCAAAGACGGCAAGTTCCAAGGCCGCATCAAGGTCGACGACGACCACCTGTTCTGGGGTTTCGACTGCCACGAAAAGCTGGCAAAATGTGAAGCCGACCTTCTCGTAATGGCGACAGCGCCGGGGTTTCGCGGGCGACAGATGTTAGCCGCCGTCAACGCAGGCATGCACATCTTCACCGAAAAGCCCGTCGCCACCGACCCCGCCGGCTGCCGCGCCGGCTGCCTCGATAGGGGCACCCCTCAGCTCGCTTCCTGGGCCAGTTCCGTTCGGGGGTCGCCTGGGGTGGGAGACAAGTCGAGCTCGTCGATGGTCGGGAGATCGCGCAGGTCATTCAGGTTGAACAGGCTCAAGAATCCTCGCGAGGTGCCGTACAAGATGGGCCGCCCCGGCGCTTTGTCCTTGCCCACGATGCGGATCAACTTCTTTTCCAGCAGCGCCCGCAAGCCATGGGAGGCATCCACGCCTCTCAGATTCTGCACCACGGCGCGCGTGACTGGCTGCCGGTAGGCGACGATGGAAAGGATTTCCAGAGCGGGCTGGGTCAGCCGCAGGGGCTTGAGGGGTTCCAGCTTGCGGATCCAGGTCTTGTAGATGGGCAATGTCCGCATCTGGTAACCGTGCGCGACCGGCTCGATGCGGAAGGTGCGGTTGGTGCGCTGGTACTCGTCGTTCAGGGAATCGACGAGATGGGAAACCTGGGCAGGGGTGGTATTGCCCAGAACCTTGCCGATCTGCTTGGGGGTCAGTACGTCGGCGGTGGAGAACAGGACAGCCTCCAGAACCTTTTTCGCATCCGCTTCGATCATCACAGCCTCCTTGCTCGTGATCCGGCTGGCCTTCCCGCGGAAGCCGCCGTGGTCCGCTCATACCAGGCGGCGGCCCCGTCCAATCCAGCCGTCCCATTCAGCCATCATGGCCGTAACTGCCAGTTATGCTAACACTTTTCCGTCGCAAGCCCAAGCTTCCAGGGTGGGGGTCATAGATAGTTGTCGCGGATCGTGTTTCGCACGATGTCGGTCATCACCCGCCGCAGGGGCGGAACCAATAGCGCGCCGCCGGCAAGGTCGGTGACCAGCCCCGGCACGATCAGGCCCCACCCGCCGAGGAGCACGAGCATCATGTCGACCCCCTCGGTGGTGGGCAGGTGTCCATTCTGGACGCCGGATTCCAGCTCGGTCCAGAGGGAGAGATTTTCCTGCCGGGCGAATCGCCATCCCACGGCCGCGGTGGCCGCGCACCAAACCGCCGTTACTGTCCACGAGTACCCCATGCGAACCAACAACCACAGTTCCAGCGAGGGCACCATCAGCAGGAGTATGCCCAGTATCCAAACCATAGCTATTGTAAGGTGAGGGATTCAGCCGGGACTGTACGCGCGGCCTGAGGCACCGGTGTGACCGTTCGGGCTACGGCTGGGAGCCGCCGTCTTCACGGATGGATTGTGAGATATAGAACTCGGCCGCGCGATAGGAACTGCGCACCAGGGGACCCGCGGCCACGTAGCGGAACCCCATGTCCAGACCGGCCTGCTCCAGCGCCTTGAACCGAGCCGGCTCGATGAATTCCACCACGGCCAGCTTCTTTTTGTCCGGCCGCAGGTATTGGCCCAGGGTGAGAAAATCCACGTCGACGGCTCGCAGATGGCCCATTGCCTCCAGCACCTCCGATTCCGTTTCCCCCAAACCCAGCATCAGAGAGGACTTGGACTTGATGTGAGGCGCCCGGGCCTTGAAACTCGCGAGCACGCTCAGCGACTGGCCGTATCCCGCGCGCGGATCGCGCACGGAGGGAGTCAGCCGCTCGATAGTCTCCACGTTGTGGGCCAGTACAGCGGGCTCCGCATCGATCACCGTCTGAATGCACTCGGTATCGCCACCGAAATCGGGGATCAGCACCTCGAGCAGCAGGGAAGGATTGGCCATGATCGTGCGACGGATGGCCTCCGCGATGTGCCCCGCGCCCTGGTCGGGCAGGTCATCGCGAT
Organism: SAR324 cluster bacterium; assembly: GCA_022574555.1. GTDB lineage: Bacteria > SAR324 > SAR324 > SAR324 > JACQKK01 > JACZRV01. The sequence continues at coordinate 73,031 of JACZRV010000003.1, read as the reverse complement.
TGACGCTGGTCAGCACCACGTAATCCAGATCCATTTGGCGGATGGTCTCCGCCACGTTGACCGGTTCCGCCGCATCGAGGGCGCCCGGATTGCGGAGGGTTTTGACCGAGCAGAAACGGCAGCCGCGGGTGCACGTGTCGCCCATCAGCATGAAGGTGGCCGTGCCGCCGTCCCAGCATTCGCCGATGTTGGGACAGCGCGCCTCCTCGCAGATCGTGTGCAGGTTCGCCTGCCGCGCCCGCTGCTTGATCCGGTTGTAGCGCTCCCCGCCGGGCAGCTTAACCTTGAGCCATTGGGGCAGGCGTCGCCGGGGTTGAATGTCGGGTGTTTGCAGCATCCTGGATTTCCAGCATGTCCAGCCGAGCCCGCCGTTCCTCCTGGGGCAATTCGGCCAGGGTTCGCACGGCAGCGAAAAAGCGGGAAAAATCCTCCTCGTTCTCGACGAACAGTGCGCGAAACGCCGCCACCCGCGATTCGTAAAACGTGAACGAGACCAGGTGGGCGTTGTTAAGGGTTTGATCGAACCAACCGTCGTAATTGTCGATGATAAATGAGTTCTTCTCGTTTTGGTAGTCCCGGCGCATGCGATCGAACAGCTGGATCTTCTCCACGCGCATTTCTTCCGCGGTCAACTCGGAACGGTAGAGGCGATTCAGCCGCTCCGTGCCCCGCTTCACGATGGCGCGGAACCGGTCGCGGTCGGCCCCCTGCGCCCGGTAGCGCTCCAGGGGCGCTGCACCATCGTCGCCCCGCTCAGCCAAAAAGAGGCCGGTTCCCTGTGCCTCCACGAAGTGGGCGAAGGACTCGTTGAAAGCGGTATCTCCCTTGACGAAGAGCAAGCGATGGGTCTGCTCATGAATTATCGTGCCGATCACGCCCAGTTCGTCCTCGCTCTGCAAAAAGGTGTTCAAAACGGGATCGTCGAACCAGCCCAGGGTGGAATAAGCGCGTACCGGCCGCACGCGCACGTCGAAATTCTCCACCGCCAGTTCCTCGGCCAGGGCATTCGCGTCGGCCTTGTCGAAATAGCCCCGGTATCCCAGGCAGCCGACAATCAGGAAGCAGTGTTCCACAGCCTTGATCGCAAATTCTTCGGAGGCCACAACCAGCCAACTCACGTTTGGACGCCCCAGGTCGGCGTACAAGAGATACTTGCCCTCGGCCGGCAGGGAGAGGCGCTCGACACCGAATTCCTGAACCGCCAGAACCAGGCGCAGTTTGGCTTTCACCGACTGGTCCACCCCCTCATCGGCCAAAACCTCTTCGATTGGCCGCCGCTTGCGAAGGATTTCCAGCTGCCCGCCGGCCGCCTGCCAATAATAGCCCAACTCGCAGCCGGTAAGGGTGACAATGGCTAGGAGGAAAAGACCTATTCTGATCGGCCGCACCGCCGCGGGCTTGACCCGGCCGTTCGTTTGTTCGCCTGCTCCGGTAAACCTGTCTGCGACAGCAAAATACGTCATGACGCCATCAAATCTGCCTACCTGAACGGCGGGAAATTCATCTAAGGAAATAATGAGATTCTAAGATGCCAGATAAACATCAGTCCATATCGCGGCAGGTATACTCGGCGTATTGGGTAGCCGGTGGCCCGGAATCCAGCGCCGGCCCCTTGCGTTCAGACCAGATGCGCATCTTGCGCGAATCGAGATCCAGCGTGATGTAGACACGGTCTCGATTGTCCTCGAATGAAAATTCGATCAATACGGGACTCCGGGTCTCTACGGTATAATCGCGCGGATAGCATGTCATGCCCGCACAGATCACTTCGCGTACGCCCTCCGCATCCAGCTCGAATGTCCTTATGGGTGGATATTGTCGTTCCGCCACCGAGCGGCAAATTAAATCCAACGCGACCGCCGGCCAATATGAAGCGAGGAAAACAACGATTGCGGCTAATGTGGCTTTCATGCAACGGGTCCGCAAATCAGCGGCGGCATGGACGACGTTTCGAATCGAGCCGGTTCGGCATTCACCATCCTTTGCGCCCATCGCCGGGGGCATCGTCATGCCCGCCCGGCGGGATGGGCAACCTGGTCTGAATGAGTACCCATCGGCCCGGTGGGCGCTTGCCCTACTCCGACTGGATCAACTCGATGGTGTAATTATCGGGATCGCGGATGAAGGCGATGACGGTGGTGCCGTGCTTCATGGGGCCTGGCTTGCGGGGGACGGATACGCCGTCGGATTCCAGCCGTTCGCACATCTCGTAGATATTATCCACGCCAAGTGCGATATGGCCCCAGCCGTTGCCCAGGTCGTAATCCTCCTCCTGATCCCAATTGTAGGTCAGCTCCAACATGGGGGACTTGGGGTCGTCGTTGTATCCCAGAAAGGTGTTGGTGAATCGGCCGGAAGGGTACTCCGATTGCCGGATCACCTTCATTCCGAGGTGCTTGGTGTAGAACTCGACGGATTTCTCCTGATCCTTCACGCGCATCATCGTGTGCATATAGTGCATGGCCTGTGGCCCTCCTCTTGCCGTTGGTGATTGCCTGCGGGATTGGGCGGCGCCTGGTCAGGGACTGTCGGCCAGTGCAGCGCCGATCATGCTATCGCGGTTGACCAGACGAGCCAACGCCTCGCGGTTCATGCCTTCGCTTCCTCCGGGACGAACCGGCACGACCAGGTAGCGCACCTCCGCCGTGCTGTCGACCACCCGGATCTCCACGTCCTCGGGCAGATCGGTGTTGAATTCTGCCAGCACGGCGCGGGGTTCCTTCACCACCCGCGCCCGGAAGGCCTTGCTCCGGTACCAGGTGGGCGAGGGACCCATGATATAGGTGGGGTAACACGAGCAGAGTGTGCACACGACAAGGTGGTGCCTCTTGGGGGTGTTCTCCAAAAATATAATCTCGGGAGCCTCGACCAGATTGATCCCCAATTCCAACTCGGCGGCGGCCTTGCCGTTCTCCAGGGCCAGCTTGCGGAAATCCGGGTCGGTCCAGATGCGGGTCACGAGGCGGGCACCGAGCGCTGGCCGGCGGGTTTGCAGCACTTCCAGGAGGCGTTCCACCTCCCGCGCCTCGATGACCTCCTTTTCGATCAAAAGCTCGCGGATCGCTTCCTCGAGCACCAGGTTTTCCAACGCGGGCCCGCCTGCACCCTCCAGGGGCGGCAGGTTCTCGGATTCATGGGAGTGATCGTGTCCGCTCATGGGTGGTTCCTATTCCCCTGGGTCGAGCCAATGCTCGAAGATATCGGCGATCAGCGTGTCGCCGGCCGGTCCGTCGTAATCACTCCACAGACCGGATTGGCCGAATCGCACCGTGTACAGAAATCGCTTGGGCAGGCCGGGCAGACCGTACCCCATCTTTTCCGGGTCAAGGAACGGTCCCAATTGGCCCGTGACGACTCCTGGCCTTCCCCGCAAGTAAAATGGCGTGCGGCAATAGCCCTTGGGCGTGTCGCTGCGCACCACCACCCGCTCCCCGACCTGATATCGTCCTTCCATGCCGTGCATCCTCGATTCAACCGGTCTTGTCTGCCTCGCGCCTGCGGAGAATCTCCTCCACTCTGGCGTCGATCTCTTCCTGGGAAAGCACGCCTTTTTCCACCACCAGCGCCTTAACGGCTCGGATCCACTTTTCGTAGTAGGTGAGCGTTAAATAATCGTTCTTGGGAAGGGACTCTATCGCTCGGCGCAGTTCGTCAGTCACGAACACTTGCTTTGAAGGGTGGCGTAAAATCTCCACGAGCGCGGTCACGCGGCGGGCGAACGGGGTGACGTCGTTGACCTCCAGGTCCAACATTTCGTCCCAAGGGGCACCACCGAGGTCGTGTGTGGATCGCATGATTTCCTCCTGCCGGGGCACTGCCCAAACGGCCGGGGAGCCGCCAGACCTGCCGGCGGAATCAGCCGATAGGGTCCCTTACCCCACCCTGCGGTGCCTGACAAGGGGCGCACCGAAGATGCCGGGGTCCGGGTGCGGGCCTAGACGATGTCGGCGCCGGCGGCCGCCATTTCCTGAAAGGCCCGATCGCCGTCGCCAGGTTTGATGTTCACCGCACGGCATCCCTCCCGGTGCACGCTCACCCGCAATCCAAGATCGCGGGCGTCCAGCACCGTGAACTTCACACAATAATCGGTGGCCAGCCCCACCACGTCGATCCCGTCGACGCCCTTCTCCTTGAGGTAGTCTGCCAGACCGGTTTGATGGGTGCGGTCGTTATCCATAAACCCGCTGTAACTGTCCACCTCGCGCAACTGTCCCTTGCGGAAGATCGAATCGTCCGTGCGGATATCCAGTTCGGGATGAAATTCGGCGCCCCGGGTTTCCTGAACACAGTGATCCGGCCATAGGGTCTGCGGCTGGCCATGCAGGTCGATCACCTCATAGATATCCCGGCCCCGGTGATTGGAAGCGAAACTGGCGTGATCCGGCGGGTGCCAGTCCTGGGTGAAAATCACCATATCGAACCGGCCCCGTATGCGGTTGATGTACGGTACGACCCGGTGCCCTTCGGCGACGGCCAGGGCGCCTCCCGGGCAGAAATCGTTTTGTACGTCGACCACCACCAGTGTTTTCATGGCGTCTCGAGATGGCAGGAAGCTCCGGTTCGACCATGCGGGCCCATTTTGCATGCTTCCTTCACAAAAATATTCTTCCAAATTATATTGCCGGTAGACTGGAAGATCAATGCCGGTAAATGCCGGGCAGTGTATCAGATTGAAATGAGCAGTGAGTCGTTCTGTAAGCGTGGATATTAATTTAGAATATTGACAGGCCGTGCTAAAATAAAACGTGGAAGGGGCCTTTCAAGCCCAAGCTTACGATGGAGCCACATGCCAGCGGAAAATCTCAAAAAAGAGCTCGCTGAAATTGCCCGGGAAGAAGCTTTGCGGGAGATCATTCAGGAGCGGATGCCGAATAAAGGGGAAGAGTACTCTCGTATTAGCGAGAGGGGACTAGCTTCGTTGAGGGCGGACAAATCAATTGTATCAGGTATCGTCCAAGACGCTACTAGCTCAAATGAAGTTGCCGAGTGAGGCGCAGTATCTCTCGGACCACGTCGCGGAAGTTTGGGAGGACTTTCGCGACCGCGTCCTTTCAAATCCAAAAATCGTAGAACCAAAGCTTCTACCGCATGTTCATCTGAACAAGCGCATTCTCGTAGAAGCATGCGGTCATGCGCATGTAGACTTGCAACGCATGATCAATTTCCATAATCAGGACCCGGTCTCTGGCGCACAAAGTAGCCCCGCATTCTACAAATTCGCCGGTTTTCTATCCCGATGGATTGCCAAGACCCGCCCTATTTACATCGATGATGGTCACCCCCTCACAAAGAGCGCATTGAAGCTGAATGCCTATTTTGCTTTATGGGTGTTCCGCTCCTACCTAAGCTACGAATTGCCAACTGATATTTTGTCCGGGCTGGTTTACTCCTTTCATTTCAGAGATGTGCGCAGTGAAACGATGGCGATGGTTGCCTACACGATAGATCATTGTTTGAACGCAGATGGCGTGAGGCGGACCTAGCGGTATTTTGGATTTGTGCGGTATCGGTCAACACCGTGGTTAAGCTCTTGATCGACATGGGCAGCGTCCGCTGGGATTATCAGGACAGGACCCTCCGAAACCTGCCCTGCAAGCGAATTCATATGGCCGAGGAATCGCCGGCCATTCGTGCGGCCTGGATCGTGTTGCGCAGCAGCATGGTGATCGTCATAGGACCCACACCTCCCGGAACCGGGGTGATTGCCGTGGTTTTGGGGGCCACCGTTGCATAATCCACGTCCCCGACCAGACGGTAGCCCTGCTTGCGCGAGGCATCATCGATCCGGTTGATGCCAACGTCGATCACGACGGCCCCTTCCTTCACCATCTCTCCGGTGACCCATTGGGGAATTCCCGTCGCGGCCACCAGGATATCCGCCTGGCGCGTCAGGGTCGCCAGCTCCCGGGTGCGGGAATGGCAGACCGTCACCGTGGCATCGGTGCCCTTGTGGGAGAGCAGCAGCGAAAGCGGCCGGCCGGTGATATTGCTTCGGCCCAGGATCACCACGTGCTGGCCCGATACCTCGATCCCGTTTCGTGACATCAATTCCAGCACTCCGGCCGGGGTGCAGGGATAGAATCTGGGGATGCCCATGGCCAGCAGCCCCACATTGAACGGATGGAAGCAGTCCACGTCCTTTGCAGGGTCGATCAGACGAGTGACGCGCTCGGCGTTCAGTCCTTCCGGCAGGGGCATCTGGCACAAAATGCCGTGCACCGCGGGATCGGCGTTGAGCGCGGATATCTCCGCTTCCAGTTCGGCCTGGGAGGTGGTGGCGGGCATGAACCGGTCGCGGGAGGCGATCCCCACCCGTTCCGCGGCCTTGATCTTGTTCCGCACGTAGGTGTGCGACGCGGGGTTATCGCCCAGCAAAATGACGGCAAGGCAGGGGGGTGTGCCGCCAGCGGTTAACGCAGCGGCGTCCCGCCGCAACTCCTGCTCGATCTCCCCGCTCAATACCTTGCCGGAAAGTATGCGTGGCTCCAATTTTACTCTGGGTTTGAATGGTGAAGGACTATCTCGTGATGGGCCGTTCCGTGTGTTGCGATCGCCCTCCGCCGGCCGTTCCGTGGGTTCCGATCGCCCACCGGCGTCCCGCAATGTTTATCGAAAATGCTGCTATCCGCCTCAATTTATGATGATATGGGACCGGGCGAGGCAGCCTGGTTTTTTCTGGTTCAGCCGCCGCCGGTACTTTTCCTGTCCAACCGCAAAACGACGCCATGTTGGGATACAATCCGAAGCGTAAAGCCCTGGTGGAACGGGCAATGAAGCCCGTCGAAAAGATGCTCCGCGAAATGTACGATGAGGGCAAGGATCTCACCAAGATCAAACTCCGCAAGTACCAGAAGACCCACTTTTCCAGCTGCACCTGCGGCCAGTGTACTCGGGCCAAGATGAAGAAGGACCCCCACCTGCGGGGCATCCTGGAGGACGGGTTCAAGGTATACATGGGGGAAGGCGCCAGCGACGATTGAACGTCCGTGGCCCCCGAATTGATTGCCGTCGAGGGATCCAAACAGTACTGGGTATTCCTGCGGCACTGGGCTGAGCACGTCTTCCGGGCCAGACCACCGCTTCAGATTCGATAGCAATCGTAAATTATGCCGGTAGTTCGGTCGGATCGGCCACTTTTATGCGGTTGATCACGAGTTGCTGCACGATGGAAAGCAGGTTGCTTGTGAGCCAGTACGTCGTGAGTCCGGCCGGAAACTGGAGCATAAATACGGTGAATATGGCCGGCATCCACATCATGATCCGGGCCTGCATGGGGTCGGGCGTCGTCGGGGTCAGTTTCTGTTGCGCCATCATCGATATCCCCATCAATATCGGAGTGACGTAGAGCCCGTCCGGAGCGGAGAGGTCGGTGACCCAAAAAATAAATGGGGAGTGGCGCAGCTCGATCGCTCCGCTGAGTGCCCAGTAAAGGGCGAAAAAGATCGGCATTTGCAGCAGGAGGGGGAGACAACCCCCCAGTGGATTGACCTTGCCGCGCTTGTACAACAACATCATTTCCTTGTTCAGCCTTTCCTTGTCTTTCTTGAATTTTTCCCGGATGGCCTTCATCTTCGGCTGAAGCTTTTGCATTCGCTTCATGGAAGCCATCCCCTTGTAAGTCAGGGGGAACAGAGCCACGCGCACCACGATCGTGAGCAGGATGATCGCTACACCGAAATTGCCCGTGTACCCGTAGAACCAGCGCAGCATCGCCAGCATTGGCTTGGAAATGATCTCCAAGACCCCCAAATCCAGCGCGCCTTCCAGACCTTCGCCGAATTTCTCCATTTCTTCCGTCTTTTTCGGGCCCAGGAACATCTTGAAGTGGCTGGTAATCTGTTTGTTGGGAGCCAAGCTGACCGCGGGCAGTTCCACTCCGTAATGGGCGATCCATTCGGGTTCCGCGCCCACGACGGGGTTCGGTTCGGATTTGTAAAATGAATAGCTGACTGTCGATTCGTTTTTGACCGCGGAAAGAAAGTAGGTGTCGGTAATCCCTACCCAACCCGCGTCACGGACAATGAACAACTGCTGGACGTCCTCCGGGTCTTCGGTCTCGACGGAGTCATCCGCCTGATAAATCGGGCCCCAGTGGGCCTGGTAACTGCTTTCCGTACCCGATGGCTGCGCCCCTTCTCCAAAGAGGTGCCGCGTTCGCAATTCCTGATAGGTGTCGCTGTAATTGATCACCGATACCTCATAGTCGAGCAGGTAATCGTCCGGCCCGAAAGTGATGGATTTGACCACCGTCACTCCGTCAGACGTGCGGCCTCTCAGCACGAGCGTCGCGGGCGCGTCGCCGGCTTTCAACACGATCGATTCGGAGTCGGCCGCATAAACCACGTGGGCCAGCTCGCTCGTCAGTTGCCCATTTTCCACGAACCACAAGCCGAACGGTTCCGTGGCCACCAGATCCTTTTTCACCATTTCCACCCGGGCCTCCGGATCGACCTCGTATTTGTCCAGAAATTTCCGCAATGGCGGTATTACATCGCCCCAGTTGATGCGTTCCATCCCGGCCCGATATTTCTTGAGTTGGAAGGATTTCAACGTGCCGCCACGGGTGTCGAACGACGCAAGGTAATTGGGAGTCTCGACGGTTACGATCTTGGCCGCGGCCTCCGTTAGAGATGAGTCCGGTGCCCGACCCGGCACGGTCTCGGGTGGCGCAAAATCCTCCGCGGCTGTCCGGCTTAATTCCCCCTGGAGGTCCTTAGCCCCCGGCTGGGTCAGTTCCATGCCGGGTTCGGGGGTTGGCGGTTTCACCGGCGGTGGAAATATGGCGTAGAAGGCGACGATCACCACCATGGAGAGGCCAATGGCCAAAAACATTTTCTGGTCCATCAATATCCCCTATAGTGCCGGCCGCAGAGCTCGATCATCCTTGGCCGGTACCGGATCGAAACCGCCCGCATGCCAGGGGTGACATTTCATCAGCCGCACCAACCCCAGCGCCAAGCCCGCCACGGAACCGTGGGTTCGGATCGCCTGGGCGGTATATTCGGAACAGGATGGATAAAACCGGCAGGAAGGCGGAAGCAGGGGGGAGATAAGGGCTTTGTAGACCCGAATCAACCCGATGATGAACTTCCCCATGCGTGGTGGCTCCCAATGGCTGTTGATTGGTTCAAATAGTCGAATAACTTGCGGATTTCTGTTTCGATCGCCGCAAGGCCCAGGTTTCCGGTTGGTGGCTTCACCAGAAACAGGCAGATGTCATAGGTGCCCCGCAGACGATGGCCATTCAAGCGCACCGCCTCTCGCACGATCCGTTTGATACGGTTGCGCTCGTGGGCTTTGCCGATCTTCTTTTTCACCGAAATCAAGAACCGGGTCTCGACGCCGCCAGTGGCCAAGGCCTTGCTGTGGAGATTGCCCAACCGCCGGTAATGCCCTTCGCGGAATACCCGGTCGATATCGATTCGTGAGCAAAGGCGAATTCTTTTGGGATAGCCTTGATGCCGAAATCGATTGCCTGCCGGACTATTCCTGGGTCTTTGTGGCGTATGGGACTGCACGCCCCACTCCTCTCCGCCCCATCCCGGCAAATTCGCCGCATCGAGGGCCGTCCCTCTGGTTCGGCGCCAGGCTGTGGCGAATGGCGCGCAACCGTCGCCCGCATTCGTGAGATATCAGGCCGAAAGCCGCTTGCGGCCCTTGGCGCGGCGGCGCTTGATCACCCGGCGCCCCCCCTTGGTCGACATGCGGCGACGGAATCCGTGGGTCATCTTGCGTTTGCGCGTATTGGGCTGGAATGTTCGCTTCATGATCGGTCAATGATTCGCTGGGTCGACGCGGCGGGCCGGACCCTCATTAAATATAAAAAAATATAGGCAGAGAGCCCGTCTGTCAACAAAGATCGTGACGAAAAGCGGCTTTGCGCCCTTTCCGCGGCTCCGAATACACCGAAATCCCGCGTATCCTGCGAGTTTGGGACTTGACAGAAATTGCCTACCGAATATGTTGATGGTTTAATGTAATTCGGGTTGTTGCCTCTTTCAGAACTGACGGCGGGTGGGAAAACAGATCATCGGCAACTGGAAAATGAACGGTTCGAGGCGTATGGTGGCGGACCTCATTGCCATCCTATGCGCCGGGGCACCGGAGGCGATATTCCTCGGCGGCGGCTCGGTCGTGGTCTGCCCGCCGTTTCCGTATTTGGAAAATGCGGTTGGAGCAGCCGCCGGATCGCGAATCGGCATCGGCGCGCAAAACGTGCACCCCGAGGGATCAGGCGCGTACACCGGGGAGGTTTCCGCGGCCATGCTGAAGGACATGGGAATCGACCGATGCATCGTCGGCCATTCCGAACGGCGTAATATCTTCGGCGAAGACGACGCCTTCATCCGGGAAAAGCTCCGCGCACTCATGGAAGCGGAGATTGATCCGATTTTGTGCGTGGGAGAAAATCTTGTGGAGCGGGAGTCAGGCCACCAGGAAATCGTGGTACGCCACCAGTTGGTTGCCGCCCTCGAAGGAATGGAAGACGATCGTGCCTTACGGCTTTGCGTTGCCTACGAGCCAGTGTGGGCCATCGGTACGGGTAAAACCGCAACTGCCGGGCAGGCCCGTGAGATGCACGGATTCATCCGCGGGCTGCTGCAAGAACGATTTGGCCGGGTCGTGGCTGGCGCCGTGTCCATCTTGTACGGCGGATCGGTCAACTCTCAAAATGCGGGGGAGATTTTAAGTCAGCCTGAAGTCGACGGTGTGCTGGTTGGAGGTGCCAGCCTGGAAGCCGAGAGCTTTCTGGCCATCATCGATCACGCCGTTTCCTGAGGAAGATCATGTTTGTCGCCATTCTCGTCGTTCACGTTCTAGTCTGTATATTATTGATATTGATCGTCCTGCTGCAAGCGGGCAGGGGCGCCGATTTGGGAGCCGCTTTTGGCAGCGTTGGTCAGGCCACCTTTTCCAGAGGCAGCAGCACGTTCATGTCCAAATTCACGACCGGTCTGGCGGTCGTATTCATGCTCACTTCCCTCTCTTTGGCGTTCATTTCATCCGAGAAGCCGTCCCAGTCCATTCTCAGCCCAATCGATGAAGCGGCCACGCCCTTCGAGCAAAGCGGGCCGATCGTGCCCGATGTGGAGGTGCCCGTGCAGACACTCGATCCGACCGATGCCCCCCCGTCACCAGGTACGTTCGGTACGGAAGAAACGCTCCAACCCACCGACGCGCCACCCCGATCACAGGAATAGGGCCCAGGATTAGGGCAGCAGCCGCGCCGCGGCCACGTAGATTCTCGGTGGCGCTAACGCCCTTACCGCCATTTCGGCCCGGGTGACGGCTTTGCGATATTATTTGCGCGAAGGAAATAACCGGCATTGGAGCCGGTGCGGCGGGTTGCAGCCCGGATAGGTTAGGTCCGTCCAGCCAGGAATGAAATTTCTACGACCAACGCCGTCATCACCACGGCGAAGCCCGCAATGGACCAGATCGCCGTGAATCGGCCCCGTTTTCCGCGGAATGCGCGTTCCAGCAAAAAGATTGCGTAAACCGCCCAAGTCAGGGAAGGCAGGATCAGCCTCCAGGCTATGGGCCGCCGTTCAAATCCCTCCAGGCTGGTCAGGCTTAACCCGAGCAGGATTCCCAGGGACAGAAAGAAAAATCCCAGGGCGATCGCCCGGTGATTCAGGCTGTCCAGAGCGTTGAGCGACGGAAGGCGGCTGACCACAAGGCGGATCAACTTCGCCTTGATCTGATGCTCCTGATACAGGTAGACGATGCTGAACAGGCAGGCCATGGCGAACAGCACATTGCCCGCCAGGATGGATACGATATGGGTGATCAGCCCGCCGCGCCATATGGCCGGTGCCAGCGCCAACCCCTCGGATATCCGCCCCACGTCTGCCGATACCAGGGTCGTGCTCAGCAACAACGCGACGGCGAATGGCGGGAAGATAAACCCGAATACCGCGTTGCGCCATTTGCGGTGCACCGCATAGTTGACGATCATGGCCGCCCAAGCCACACCGCTCAACTCGGTGGCCAGATGGAATCCCTGCTGCCACAGGTTGAAGGCCAGCAGAAACGTGTGGGCGCCCCAACCTACGGCCACCAATCCCCCGCCCCAAACTGGCACGGCCGGCTTGGCGCGCCAATAGCGCACGAACTCGATGATCCACCCGATCAGGTATAACCCGATGGGTAAGCCCAGAAAATATCCGCTCACCTGATGCGATCTCTATAGACAACGGGCGCAAAAATGACGGCCGGATCATCCCGCGAGCGTACGCTTCGCCGGATCTTGGCCAATCACCGCAGGGTGGTAATGGAACAATGCAAAACTCCATGGCGTTGCCCACGGAACCTGGACGGCGATAGAACGGCCCGCAACTCAACATAACCCACCCGTACCGGAAAAGCACCGGGAGGGATATAAACTTGAGGATGGGTTTAGCTGAAATTTGAGTCTTGCGAGGTGGGGGACTCTATCGAGTAAGGCGAATTAAATTGCATATATCACGGCAAAGCGGAGGGGAATTCCGGCGACGACCCACTCTCCCACCGGGATCGGCAGTACCATAGGCGCGAAGAGGCTTAACTTCTGTGTTCGGGATGGGAACAGGTGTGACCCTCTTGCCATAGTCACCGGAATACCTCACCGCTTCGCGGTTCGGGGTTCTGTGTTCGGGGTTTGGTGTTTCAGGCGCTGATGGGGAAGCTGGGGTTTCAGGTGCAATAAGCGGGTTTTTGGTTTCTGATTGCCGGTTTTTGGTTCGGGATTCGCTCCGGCATCATGATTCTCTCATCTTCAGTGGCTCATATTGTTCATGGGGTATTCCAACCCCGAACACTGAACCCCAAACCGGGTTGTTTTGCGGGAATCAGGAAATAGAAGTCAAGCCTCACGGTCACTTAGTACGGGTCAGCTTCACACGTTGCCGTGCTTTCACCTCCCGCCTATCGAACAGGTGGTCTACCTGCGACCTTCAGGGGAGAAACGGCATCGCCTTAAAAAAGCATAGCCGTTTCACCCAGGGAAATCTTTCTTGAGGGGGGCTTCCCGCTTAGATGCTTTCAGCGGTTATCCCTTCCGAACATAGCTACCCGGCAGTGCCCCTGGCGGGACAACCGGCACACCAGCGGTTCGTCCACTCCGGTCCTCTCGTACTAAGAGCAGCGCCTCTCAAATTTCCTACGCCCACAGCAGATAGGGACCGAACTGTCTCACGACGTTCTGAACCCAGCTCGCGTACCGCTTTAAATGGCGAACAGCCATACCCTTGGGACCTGCTCCAGCCCCAGGATGCGATGGGCCGACATCGAGGTGCCAAACCACGCCGTCGATGTGAACTCTTGGGCGTGATAAGCCTGTTATCCCCGGAGTACCTTTTATCCGATAAGTGATGGCCCTTCCATGCGGTGCCACCAGATCACTAAGACCGACTTTCGTCCCTGCTCGAGCTGTCGCTCTCGCAGTCAAGCTCCCTTTTGCCTTTACACTCGACGGCTGGTTTCCAATCAGCCTGAGGGAACCTTCGCGCGCCTCCGTTACGCTTTAGGAGGCGACCGCCCCAGTCAAACTCCCCACCAGACAGGGTCCTCGACCCGGATCACGGGTCTGAGTTAGAATTCCAGATGTACCAGGGTGGTATTTCAAGGACGGCTCCGGAAGAACTGGCGTCCTCCCTTCAAAGCCTCCCACCTATCCTACACAGATAAATCCGAAATTCACTGCCAAGTTGGAGTAAAGGTTCACGGGGTCTTTCCGTCTTGCTGCGGGTTAGCTGTATCTTCACAGCTATTTCAACTTCACTGAGGACCTCGCCGAGACAGCGCCCAGATCGTTACGCCATTCGTGCAGGTCGGAACTTACCCGACAAGGAATTTCGCTACCTTAGGACCGTTATAGTTACGGCCGCCGTTTACCGGGGCTTCGATTCAAAGCTTCGGGCGAACCCTAACCTTTCCTCTTAACCTTCCGGCACCGGGCAGGCGTCACACCCTATACTTCCGCTTACGCGTTTGCAGAGTGCTGTGTTTTTGCTAAACAGTCGCCTGGGCCTTTTCACTGCGGCCCGCCTGGGCTCCCGCCGCGAGGGCGTTCACCTACTACGGGCAGTCCTTATTCCGAAGTTACGGACTCATTTTGCAGAGTTCCTTAGCGAGGTTTCTCTCAAGCGCCTGAGGATGCTCTCCCCACCCACCTGTGTCGGTTTACGGTACGGTTGGCTCTGTGATTCGCTTAGAGGCTTTTCTTGGCAGCTTGGTATCCATCGCTTTGCAGGGCCTAAGAGCCCATCGTCATCGGGTCTCGACGTTTGGGATGGCGGCACGGATTTGCCTATGCCACCCGCCTACACCCTTGAACCGGGACGTCCATCACCCGGCCGATATAACCTCCTGCGTCCCCTCATCGCTCAAACACCACAAGACCAGTACAGGAATATTGACCTGTTTCCCTTCGACTACGCCCTTCGGCCTCGCCTTAGGAACCGACTAACCCTCAGCTGATGAACATGGCTGAGGAAACCTTGGGTTTACGGCGAGCGGGTTTCTCACCCGCTTTATCGTTACTGATGCCAACATAAGCACTTCGTTGCAGTCCACCGCCCCTCACGGTGCGGCTTCGGCCCGCAACGAACGCTCCCCTACCGCGCACCGCCTTAAAAGACGGCACACCCATAGCTTCGGTGACCGGTTTGAGCCCCGTTGTATTTTCGGCGCAGAGCCGCTTGACCAGTGAGCTGTTACGCTTTCTTTAAAGGGTAGCTGCTTCTAAGCTAACCTCCTGGTTGTCTGTGCACCTCCACCTCCTTTCCCACTTAACCGGTACTTGGGGACCTTAGCTGATGGTCTGGGTTGTTTCCCTCTCGACCATGGAAGTTAGCTCCCACAGTCTGACTCCCGCGTCATAGCTTGCCGGCATTCGGAGTTTGATTGGGTTTGGTAGGCTGGTGGGCCCCCTAGTCCATTCAGTGCTCTACCTCCGGCAGCCGCATACGCGAGGCTATACCTCAATATATTTCGGGGAGAACCAGCTATCTCCGAGTTTGATTAGCCTTTCACTCCTATCCCCACCTCATCCAAGTACTTTTTAAGGTACACTGGTTCGGTCCTCCACCTGGTCTTACCCAGGCTTCAACCTGGACAGGGATAGATCACTCGGTTTCGGGTCTATGACCTGCAACTCGTTTTCGCCCTCTTCAGACTCGCTTTCGCTACGGCTCCGCTATCAAGCTTAACCTGGCTACAGACCATAACTCGTTGGCTCATTATACAAAAGGCACGCGGTCACCCACGACACTCCGAAGAGCGCCGCCAAGCTCCCACTGCTTATAGGCACAGGGTTTCAGAATCTATTTCACTCCCCTTTCGGGGTGCTTTTCACCTTTCCCTCACGGTACTGGTTCGCTATCGGTCTCCGGGGAATATTTAGCCTTGGATGATGGTCCACCCAGCTTCACTCAGGGTTTCACGTGCCCCAAGCTACTCAGGATCCCGCCGGGTATGGCTCAAGTTTCGGATACGGGGCTATAACCCGCTCTGGCCGGACTTTCCAGACCGTTCTCCTACCCGAACCAACTCCCCATGTGGCGGTCCTACAACCCCAGCCGGACACTGCCGGCTGGTTTGGGCTGATCCCCGTTCGCTCGCCGCTACTAAGGGAATCTCTGTTGATTTCTTTTCCTGCGGGTACGTTAGATGTTTCAGTTCCCCGCGTTCGCCCCGCCGGGCTATGGATTCACACCGGCGGTGACAGGGTATGACCCCTGTCGGGTTGCCCCATTCGGAAATCTCCGGATCAAAGGCTGTTTGCGCCTCCCCGAAGCTTATCGCAGCTTGCCACGTCCTTCGTCGCTTCCCGGAGCCAAGGCATCCGCCCTGCGCCCTTTCATGCTTGACTTCTATTTCCGGCTTCCCGCAAAAGAAAAACCGGAATCCTACACGGAAACCCACGCCGCTGAAATCCCAGCGCGGTCTCCGCCGGTCCGGAGGCCCGCATCCCGTCGACACGAACACCCTCGCCTAGTTACTTCCCGATTCGCCTGTCAAAGATCCGTCGGAGAACCCACAAGCCCTCCCCTGACCACCGGCACAAAACCGGTAACCAAGACAAAACACCGTCCGCCATTACGCCACCCCCCGACCCAAAGCGCAAGACCTATTCCACAGAATATTTTTTATCCCGAACCCCAACCCCGAACCCCGAACCGGTACAATGGGCCTGGTGTCAATCCCGCTCGCCCTCCCCGTCTCAGCAGAGAGCGACGAGATCCGCTTCCCGGCTGACTGCAAGAAGACGGGACCGACCTCACTCGACAGGCGCAGGCGTCAGATGGCCGCCTATAGCCCACGGGTTTCCGTTGCGGAAAGCGGAGAAGGGCATGGCCTTCTTGCCTTCCGGCTGGACTTCCAGCAGCCGCAGCCACCCAAGCTTCGCCGGAACGATCCCGTCCCTTCCAATCGTACCTGATACCGGGGCGGATTCACCCGAGGACGCCCCTATGCGCGGTGCGTCGGTCAGCTCCATTCGCGTCAAACCCAATCGCCGGGTTCCCAGATAGCTGTAGCAGCCAGGCCAGGGAGTATAGGCCCGGTGCTTGCGCTCGATTTCGATTGCCGATTCCGTGGACCAATCCACGGACCCTTGCTCCTTGCGGATAACACCACAGGTGGTAATCCGCGCGATATCCTGCTGCCGCAGTGGAGCGTGCCCACCGAATATTTCGGCGAGTGAATCGGCGATCAGGCGGGCAGAAACTTCTGCCAAGCACTCGGCGAGGGTCGTGGCGGTCTCGTTTGACCCGATTTTCACAGGATCGCTTTCGGCGACGATCGCTCCTGCGTCCAACTCGAACACCATGCGTTGCAGCGAAACACCGGTGAACTCATCGCCGGCCAGAATCGCTGCCTGGACGGGACTGGCGCCCCGCCAGCGGGGCAGAAGGGAGAAATGCAGGTTGTAGCAGCCCAGGGGAGGGAGATCGAGCACGCGGCGGGGCAAGATACGACCGTAGGCGCAGACCACGATCAGATCCGGCCGCCAGCGCTGCAATGCGGCCATGGCCTCCGGATCGCCCGACTTGGCCGGCGTAACCACGGGTACCCCCAATTCTTCAGCCGCCAGTCGCACGGGAGATTTGCCCATCCGCCGGCCCCGGCCCACTGGCTTGTCGACCTGTGAAAAAACACCTGCCAGACGGCTGCCCGGGTGCTCTGCCACCGCTTTCAGGCTGGCAAGAGCGGATTCGGGAGTGCCCATGAATACGATGTGCCGCATCCGATTTTCCAGTTTCAGGTAAAAGGCCCAGTTTCAGGTAAAAGACAGCGAAGCGGTTTTTCGGAGCTACAAATAAAATTTGTAATTACGATATCAACGGGACGCACCACCCCTGGTGCCGTCCTCAGTCAGTCCAAAATACTCGGCGGATACCGGATGGAAGGGCAGTATTCGCGCCAACAATTTATTGACGCTGGTGTCGTACTGGCCAAAGAGCGGATTGAACAGGGCCGCTCCTTCCCGGGTTTCGTAGAGGCTTTCCAGCATCTTTCGCGCGCTGGGCTCGGGCAAGGCCACATCTGCCACCATCAACATGCGCCGTCCGGGCCATTCCAATAGCACCGCGCCTTTCTGGTAGGCACTCCCAGGCAGGACCGCGGTCTGCAACCAGGGATAGGCCAAGCGGAATTCGTCCAACAGTCCCCCATCGAAGGGCAACAACCGCAGGGTGCTATCCCTTTGCAGCTCGGCGGTTATCTCCTCCAATGGCACAGGCGCGGCGAATAGGAGCACTTCCGAACCCAAATTGTACAATAGGTCCGGAATCCAGGGTGTGGGGAAGATTTCCAGCTTATCCCGAGCCAGGGGCGTTTCCCGGCTCCATTCCCATAGCGCGTGGTGGGCATACGCGGCGTTTTCGGTCACCCAAACAGCGTTTCGGAGCGGAAGGCTCAGGGATTGCACGGTCTGATCACGGGTGAGCGCATGGAGGTAGATCAGCCACAGGCCACCGATTACCCTCAGGCGGGGGTGATCGCCCAGATACCGCGAGGCTTCTTCGGCAGAGACGATGGCGAAATGGCCACGGCTTCGCTCAAGTGCTCGCAAGCGGAAGCGGGCAGAACCCCTCTGGGAAACGGCCAACCGCTCATCGGTGGGGTGGTCGCGGTTGGACCAGATGCGTGACAGATCATCGGCGAACCGCCGTGAGCCGTCCAGGTCTCTACCCACCAGCAACGTTAAAAGCGGCTCGGCCCGCAATTCTGTGCGACCCGCCATGAGACCACCGGCGATGAGGCATACGCTGAGACACAGGCAGAGCAGCGCCGCAAGTAATCCGCCGCACCGATTGCAATGATGCCCGATGGTGCGGGGTGCGCAGACAGCCCTGGACTTCGTTTTCGAATGAGGAACGCTCATGCTGTACCGAGGACATCTGATCTCAGGAACCGCCGCAGGCGCGGTGGTGGCCTCTGTTGCTTTTCTTAGCGGAAGAGCGGATACGATTGAACAAGTTTTGGTAATCACCGGCCTTTGCGCCGCTTTCGCCCTGTTCCCAGACCTCGACGTGGCCTCCATTCCGCAGCGGTGGTTTTACCGGGTCATGGCGGGCGTGCTTGTGGTGCTGATCGCCTCGGGACGGACTGGAGACGCCGCGCTACTAGGGCTGTTATCGCTGCTGCCGCTGATCGATCACCACCGGGGATGGACCCACCGCTGGTGGGCCGTGCCGATCGTGCCCCTGGCCGTGCTGATTCTTTGGGCCGCATTCGACGCTGGCATACCCGCCGGAATGACCACGCACGAGGCAATCTCCGATCCTGTCGCCGTCCTGCTCCTGCAAGGGGGCCTGGCCACCACCTATCTGCCGTTTTACGCGGCGATGGTGACCGGTTATGCGGTGCACCTGCTCAGCGACCGCATCCGGCCGCGGCTCAAGCGCGCGGGCTGAACCTGGCGCATCAGTTTTGTCCCCTCGTGGGACTCCAAATTTCTCCGTTCGCCTATGACTGAGCCCCCGTTCCGATCCGGATTTGTCTGCATCGTTGGAAGGCCCAACGTCGGCAAGTCCACGCTTCTCAACCAGCTGGTGGGGCATCCCGTTTCGATTACAACGCCCAAGCCCCAGACAACGCGCAACCGCATCCTGGGGGTCAGGCACGGGGCGGGTTACCAGGCGGTGCTGCTGGATACGCCGGGCATTCACCAAGCGGCCGACCTGCTCAACACGCGCATGGTCGCTTACGCTGTGGCCGCATTTCGCGAGGCCGACCTGGTTCTGGCGATGGTGGAGCCCTTTCCCGAGCGCTTCGAAGAGCCTGGGCCGCAGGATCGCATGGTGCTGGACATGGTGCAAGGCTCCCGCACCCCGGCGCTACTGCTGGTGAACAAGATCGACCTGGCCCCGGAAAGCCGCGTCCTGGCCACGATCCAATGGTACGGCGATTGGGGCCGCTTCACGGAAGTCGTGCCGTTATCGGCTTTGAAGGGACGGGGCATCGATACCCTCGACCGCCTCATCCCCGCAAATCTGCCGGTGGGCCCAGCTTACTTCGAACCCGATCAGATCACCGATCAGCCCGAGGCGACTCTGGTCGCCGAACTCGTACGGCAATCCGTTTTCCGGCGCACGGGCCAGGAGATCCCTTACTCTGTGGCGGTTCGTGTGGAGCACATGGCCGAAAAGAAGGGGCTGCTCACTGTTCACGCCAAACTTTATGTTGAGCGCGACTCCCAAAAGGGCATATTGATCGGCAAGAAAGGCCGCACCCTCTCCGCTATCGGGACGGCCGCACGCCTGCGGATCGAATCTCTCCTGGGGGTGCGCGTCTTCCTCGATCTTCACGTGGCGGTGCTGAAGAACTGGAGCGCCGATCCGCGATACCTGACCCGGCTCGGCTACCCGGACCGATAATGGCACGCGCCCGGCCGGGCTAGTTGTAATCGTGGACTTTGTGGATTGCTTCTTCGAACGCCTCGGCCAGTTCCTGCTCCTTTTGCTCGCTCTGGTTGGCACCGTGGGTGGTCTCCACGCTGTTGGGGTTGACCCAAACGGCGAGGCTGACTTCGTCCATCAATACCTTGCGGGTATCGAAAAAACTGCCCAGAGATTTGTGCAAGGACTGGAGGCTCAGCATCTTATCGATTGACTTGCACAGTGTCTTGGCGTTTTTCAGCATGTCGGGGTGGAGATACTCATCACAGTAGTAAGTGCGCAAATTATCCCGCGAAAGGATGGAAAGGCGGCCGAATTCCCACAAATTGAGAAATATGAGAACTTCCGTCATCTTCCGCTCCTCGCGGATAACATCCAGGTAGTCGTAATCCTGATAGGGAAAATGCGTGATGATCTTCTGCAGGATACGGTCCACCTGGTCCGGCCGTAGGAACGCAAGCGAATTGTGCGCGATATGACCGTGGTCCAGGAATTTGCCATCGAACTCCAGAGCGGTTTGCCGTTCCTTGAGCGTGCCCTTGTTCAATACGCCGTAATAGCCGTTGATGATGCAATGAGCCAAGCCCGCCAGGAATGTGGTGTTTTCCTGCAGCGCGACATTGTCGGGCAGGTGATCCAGAAACCCGAACGTATCGAATCGCTTGCCGATTCCCGATTCCCGTTGCAGTGATTTGAAGAACCAGCCCTTGCCCAGGATATAGCCCACTTGTAGCCGGCCGCGCGCCACCTTGAGGTGGTTCATGATCGACCGTTGCACCATGTTGGGCTTCAAATCGAAATTGTCCTGGTAATAGTGATACCAGATTTCGAACTCCTCGTTGCCCTTCTGCTTGTCGTCCAGGCCGAAGGCGGCCAGTTTTTTTCGCACGCGCCCCAGACAACGCTTGAACAGGTCGCGTAACTCTTCCTCGAATTCGTTGACCGCGTGTACATCGCCGATAAAGATGAATTCCACCTTCTTGCGCTGGGGTGAATTCTGGGGAAAGGCACGTTTGAAATACTCGTCCAATACCTGCTCCCGGTGCAGCTTGAATTCGCGCCGGCTGCCCGGTTTGGTGAAGATGTCGGATATCCTGACGTGAAGGGCGAATGAGAGGTCCAGGAGCTTGGACACCCGTTTGCGCTCCGCGGAGTCAAGACCGGCCACTCCCTTTTCCTCGGTGAAGGCGATTTTGAGCGCCTTGTAGCGCAGCCACCAGGGATCACCGCGGAGCTTGGGAAATTGTTCTTCCATTTCCAGGATCTGCCAATTGGCGATGCCGGTATCGGGGTCCAAAGATTCGGATTTCCGCTTGGATTTGCTTTCCGGTTTCGGCGTAATAAGCGGATCGAGATAGCGGGGATCTTTGACCATTTGAATGACGGTCTTCAGATACCGTTTCTGCAGCAGCATCTCGTAGCGCAGCAGATTGAGGAACGCCTTGGGCAGATTGCCCGACGATGCCTTGAACGCCTCCCAATAAACCGCTCCCGAGTGCTCCGCAATGTATTGCTGGCTCAAATTTCCCGTCGAGCCCAGATTGACCAGCCGCGCTTTGACTGAATCGTAAATCTCGACGGCTTCGAAGCGGATGTAATCGCTGAGGCGGTTGAACAGGGGCGGATTGTTGTTGACCTCCTCGGGAAAGACGTAGTGCGAGGGCACGACGTTGGTGAATTGTATCCCCGGCATCAGGGTGTCCTGATTCAAGATCAGTTCATAGGCCGAACCCGAGGATTCCTTGAATTCCAATGTAGAACTGTAGATGCCCCGCCGATAGTCGTCGATGGACATGGGAAACATATAGATTTCCACGCTGGGAAATTTCAACGTAATGTAGCGCTGAAGGCGATCGATCCGCTCGCGGAGCTTTTGATTCATGGTCTCCATCTCGCTCGCCTTCAGCAGCTTGGGCGCGCGTTTCATCAGGTTGATCAATTCGTGGAGACATTGGATGCGTAGTGGCTGCGAAGAATCCCCCTGGAAGTCGACCGCGTAGTCGCCTTGCCGGCGAATCAGGTATTTGTGCAGATTGGGGTAGGTTTTGGCCAACTCCCGCGCCGAGAGCGAATGCAATTCCTTCAGCACGCGCGGGTCCTTGAGACGCGCGACGGGAATGTTCTTCTTGGCCGAAAAATCGCGCATCCAAAGCGCCGATTCCCGTTTCATCGCCTCGCGAAACAGATCGTCGCTCAGGTCGGAGGTGTCGTAAGAGAAGGGCTCCAGCGAAAAGATCACCTGCAGATCCAAGTCGGACCCTTCGGACTTGTGGCCGACCGTACCGATCGAGCCGATGGAATGGAGGCTGATGATGGGAAAGTAGTCGTTATAGCTCGCCTCAATCCGGGCCGCACCAAAAACAGTCTGGGTGTACTTTTGGAATTGCTCGCGAAAGATCTGGGGGAGTTCGTCGAATCCTTGTACGCCGTGAGGGGCACCCTCGATGTAGAGATCGATGGTATCCTCGAGATTCTTCTTCCCCTTGGGCTTATCGCCGTCCTTGTATTGCACCTGGTACGCCCAATTGGCCAAGGGGGGCGCATTTACATGGAGGAGGTAGATAATCTCGAAGAGCCCGTTGAGCATTTCCTTTTCAAACGAGGCCAGGGCCAGTTCCAGCCGGGAATTGTTGTATTCGTCGAAAAACTCGACACCCTTATACATTCCCTCCCTGAGCTGGGCCGCCCGGTCTGCCGGCAGAGTGATTCCGTGCTTCAGCAAACTCCCCAATCCGCTGGCTGGGGCTGCCTGGGCAGCCACCGTCGCGGCCTGCGCCGAAGCAGCCTGGCTCGCACCGCCCCGCTTGAGTACGGATTTGAGTGCCATGGTGGTAGGTCGAAATGCTCCTGGAATTCGCAAGCTTCCGAACACCCGTGACATGAGTCCCAAGTGTAGCGCCGAGCTTTCGGAAACTGCAAAAAAGAGTATACCGCAGGCGGTGCGCTAATCCAATATGACTTGTCCATTGCATGTAACGCACTGGTAACGAGGGCATTTGCGAATCCCTGGCAACGGACGGATACCGCGACACCGGACGCTCCATCCGCGGTGCGGCGCGAGGGGACCGCCGTCCGCGCCGCCCCACGCTGCCTTGCCAGGTTGGACGCACCGCGTTACTAATCGGCGGACGTGGCGAGGGGTCTGACGTTCGCGACTGGGGTTTGATTTGAATAGGAGCATTCGATGCCGACAGTGAAAATGGTCGAATACGAGGCAGCCACCGGCCGCGTGAAGGAGATTTTCGATGACATCAAGGACACCCGCAACATCGATTTCATTCCCAACTTCTGGAAGACGATCGCCCACCATCCCCCAACCCTGGACCGGGTGTGGAGCGATCTGAAATCGATCATGGCGCCGGGGCGGCTGGACACGTTGACCAAGGAGATGATCGCCGTGGCCGTGAGCGTGACCAACGGTTGCACCTATTGCATCAACTCCCATACCGCCGCCGCAATCAAGCTGGGGATGGACAACGAGATGCTGGGTGAGCTTATGTCGGTGGTGGGGATGTTCAACACCACCAATAAGCTGGCCGATGGGTACCAGGTCGAAGCGGATGTTTTTCCACCGGTCGAGTGAGACGGCGATACGCCGCCAACGGCGTCTTGATAGCAATTCGGCCCTATTGCCGGCCTAATATCAGGCGTACCGGTGCGATCGGCCGGCGCTTGAGATCCATCACGGCCATCCGTGGCCGGAGCCACCTTATTTCATAATCTGTCTGTAACCGGGAGAATCGAACATGACCGTCACGCGCATCGACAAAAGCCACCGCATGAGCCAGGGAGTGCGGCACGGGGACACGATCTACCTTGCCGGCCAAGTGGCCGATAATCCGCTGCCCGACGCCAAGGCGCAGACTGAGGAGATCCTCAAGAAAATCGAGGGCCTGCTGGGCCGCTTGGGCAGCAGCAAGGGCAATCTGCTCTCGGCGACGATCTACCTTTCCGACATTCGCAACTTCGATGCCATGAACTCGGCGTGGGATGCCTGGGTGGATCAGGAAAATCCCCCCGCGCGGGCCACGGTGCAGGCAAATCTGGCTGCCACCAAGTATTTGGTGGAAATAATGGTCATCGCCGCGGCCTGACCTCGACCGGAGTGGAAGGCATTTTCGGCGTGCCGGCGGCGAAGCACCGGGCCGGATCAGACCAGGATGTGCACCCGTTCCAGGAAATCGGAGGGGAGTTTGGACTTGAGCGTTTGCACGATGAAGCGGCGGTCATAGCGCATGCTGAAGTGCTTGAGTACGATGTGCTCGTTCTGCAAAACGTCGGGACAATCGTGGAGAAACTGCAACAGGTCGTCCAAGTGGGTATGGCCCCGCTGGCGGGCGATTTCCCGCTCGTCATCCATGAGGAAGGTAATTTCCATGAACAGGGTCTCCGATTCGCCCACGTGCTGCTCCCGATATAGCGTCTCGATGGTGCTATCGCCGATATAGGTGATCAGGGGCAGCCACACCTCGTTCTCGAACACCACGCCCTCACGGCGCAGGGCGGCCAATTCCCGGCCCTCGCGGCCCTGGAATTCCGGCTTTAGTTTTTTGCGCACGTCGTACAGGGTGTAGCCCAGGGACGGCAACGTGTGGTTTGCGCGAAAGGACTTGGCGGCCAACTGGCGGTGGAGCCATACGACGTCACCCGCTTTCATCGGCTGGAAATTCGGATATTCGAAATTTCTGGGAGGCACCTGTTCCAGAGTTTTCCAGGCGCGGGCCAATTCATTGAAGCCGTCGAGGGTCTGCTCGGGAATGTAGTAGGTGGCCGGTTTCATTCCGAACAGCCGTCGCAGGGATTCGTGGCGCAGCATGCACCGTGCGTGGTCGCCGTGGGCGTGGCTGATGAAGACGTGATCCAAGGGCACCGCTTCGAGGATGCATTCACCCAAATCGAATACGCTGTTCAGCTTCGGCACCAGCACGTACGTGGCCAGGGCGGAGATCGAGAAAGCGGTGATCGAGTAATGGGGCAGGTCCAGGACCATCGGACGGCCGGGGTTGTGATGCTGAGGCGTCATTTGTTAAGTTGTGGGCGTTTGGGGATTAAGCCCCACGGAGATCCAGGGCCGGCCGCAGAGCTTATCATCGGCCACGGCCGCAGAGCTTATCATCGGCCACGGCCGCATACAATCCGAATTTATGGCCCATGGAGCCGCGGAGGGCCGCCGGATGCCCTTCACCGCGCATCTCGGGCGCCTGACGCGCCTTTCACTCGGAACCCTTTTACTCGGAACCCTTTTACTCGGAATATTGACATGCCCGCTCCATTGGAAGGGATCAAAATTCTCGATTTTACCCGGTTTCAAGCCGGTCCCACAGGCACGGTGGTCCTTTCGGACCTGGGCGCCGAAATCATCAAGGTGGAAATGCCCGGCCGTGGCGATGAGGGACGCTACATCTTTCCCCTGTCCGATAACGGCGCCACCCCCTATTTCATTGCCCACGACCGGGGCAAGAAAGGCATCACGGTCGACTATCACCGCTCCGAGGGATGTGAGATTCTGTTGCGCCTGGGTGCCGGCTGCGACGCGGTTGTGGAGAATTTCCGGCCCGGCGCTGCAGATGGGCTCGGATTGGGTTATGAGGACTTCGTTCGCCACAACGAGCGTATCGTCTATGCCTCCGTTTCGGCTTACGGCGACGAGGGCCCCCTGGCCGAAGAACCGGGGTTCGATATCCACGGTCAGGCGGCCGGCGGCATCATGAGCGTTGCCGGCACCGACGATGGCTCCTATTCCGCAGGGGCCGCCATCGGCGATCAGCTCGCCGGAATGACACTGGCTTCGGCGGTCATGGGAGGGCTGCTGGCCCGCGAACTCCACGGGCTGGGTCAAAAGGTGAGCGTCTCCCTCTACGGCTGCCAGATCAGCTTGCAGGCATGGGAGATCAACCAATACTCCCTGGGGGGCGAACTGCCGGGCAAGGCCGGCACCAGCCACCCGTTGCTCCACAAAAGCGGCATGATCTGGGGGAGCTATCCCACCAAGGAGGGCGATATCGTTCTCGGCGGATTGGGCGGCAAACGATGGGAACGATTCTGCGCGTTGCTGGGCATCGAGGACGAGACAGAGGTCGACCCCCAACAATCCTTTCTGCTGGACCGTTCGGGCTGGGACCAGGAAATTCGCGAACGGCTCAAAACACGAACGGCGGACGAGTGGGTCGCAGCCTTCCGAGAGGAAGACCTGATGATCAGCAAGGTGAATACCTACGCCGATATCCTGGCTGATCCCCAAGCCTGGGCCAACGGCTATTTGGTCGAAATGGAAGATCCCACCCGGAAAAACGTGAAGGTCGTAGGCTCTCCATACCATTTTTCGCGCACACCCGTACAAAATCAAGGCCCGCCCCCAGAACTGGGACAACACACCGAATTGGTGCTGCTCGAATTTGGATTCAGTTGGGAAGAGATCGGCCGCTTCCGGGAGTCCGGAGTCATCTGAACCCAGGAGCGCCGCCCCTCCGGCTTCCGTGATCCGGTTCGCCCTAAATTCTCCGCCCACTGGCCGCTCGCTTTCGCGGATCAGGTGTCGAATAGATTCTCTAAGCCGGTATCCAAATAAGCGGCCACCGCACGCCGGGGAATTTCGGATTGTGGCGGAAGGGTGCGGATCAGCCCGCCATGCTGTTTGAAGGATTGGATGGCCAATACAAGTTGTTCCCTGGTGACTTCACGGGCATTCGCTCTGCGCCGCCTGGCTCCAGGCGCTATGTTCCACTTTGTGTTCTTTTTCTTCATGGTTCATCCGGCATTGATAATCAAACATTATACAGACATGATATATACGTCAATTTATGACATATTTGTTGTGACGACGCAACCCTTTTCAATTTGATGTAACGACGCATCCCTTTTCAATGTTTCGTGATCAGGCATCCCCTGCGGATCGGTCGTTCGGCCGTAGACGATTCAGTTTCGCATGACACGATGGGGCACGAGGAAATGACCGCACCGCCCTCGATGCTTTCCGTCCCTTAGATCCATGAATGGTATTCCGGGGGCGCCGGTCGCATACGATCCGCTGGACTCAATACGCGGATTGAGATGCGAATCGTGACCGTCAGCCCACGAGGTTCGCCCGGCCGTCCAGTTCAAGTGTGTCGTGGCGGCCCGCCTCGTGGCGGTAGGCAGCCAGACAGGCCACCATGGCGGCGTTATCGGTGCATAGCGCGGGCGGTGGATAATACAGCGTCATTCCGGCGTTCTCACAAGCCGCCTCGAAGCCGTGACGCAGTTTTATACTGGCGGCCAGCCCTCCCGAGACGGTGACGGCTGCGACACCGTATTTTTCGGCGGCGCGCAGGGTTTTGGTGATCAGTACGTCGGTCACGGCCTCGAAGAAGGCAGCGATCACCGGTCCTTCCTGAAAACCGCCGGAGCCGCCCAGATCGTTGTCGCGGCGGAAGTAGAGCATGGCCGTTTTGAGGCCGCTGAACGAGAAATCCAGCCCGGGCCCGTTGAGCATGGGCCGAGGGAAGCGGTGCGGTGCCGGTTCATGAGCCAGGGCTAATTTATCCACCACCGGGCCGCCGGGAAAGGGATGGCCGAACATCTTGGCCACCTTGTCCACGCATTCTCCCGCGGCATCGTCCACGCTGCGGCCCACGATTTTCCATTGAAAGTGATGCTCCTGATGGATGAGCAGGGTGTGGCCTCCCGCCGCGACCAGGTGCATCAGGGGAAACGGCAGCTCGCCGTGCACGAGAAAATTGGCGTAGGGGTGGGCTTCGATGTGGTTGATGCCGATCAGCGGGAGGCGCAGCAGGTAGGCCAAGGATTTGGCCACCGTCATCCCCACCAGGATCGAACCGAGCAGGCCAGGTTGGTTGGAAACCGCTACCCAATCCAGACTGGAAAAACCGATTCCGGCTTCGGCCAGGGCTCTTTCCATGAGCGGGTGGATCACCTGCAGATGTTTGCGTGAAGCCCGCTCCGGCACGACGCCGCCGAACTCGGCGTGGTCGGCGAACTGGGACAGGGTCAGGTTGGCCAGCACCTCCCGCCGGCCGCGGAGAATGGCCACGGATGTATCGTCGAAGGTGGTATCGATGGCGAGACCCAAGGTGTTCATGGGGCGGCGGGGCTCCACTTGCGGAAGGCCTCGGACTTCAGGTAGATCGGTTCCGGCCGGGGAAAGGGACCCGCCCGGTTTGACCGGAAGCGCGCTATTCCGGCCTCCAGCAGCAGTAGCCCGTCGGGGTGAGAACTGCGTAACTCCGCGCGCTTCAGCCGGGCCAGGTCATCGTCCCACTCCGGCGGTGCGGGCGGGAAGCGGCGCAGAACCACGGGGGTGTCCCCTACGGCCGCGGCAAGCTCGGGAATCGTGCTCAGGGCGATGGGCGCCTCGGCTTCCAGTTGGCCGTCGCGCCAGACGTACGGGGCGTGATAGACCTCGTCCCGGACGCAGTTGAGCACCGCGTGTACCCGGCTGCCGTCGTTGGAGAAGGACTGGGCGGCGAGCAGGTGCAGGGTATCCACACCGATCAGGGGCCGTCCTGTCACCTGGGCGAACGTAGCCGCGGCCGCCATGCCGATGCGCGTTCCCGTGAACGACCCCGGCCCCACCGCCACCAGCAGCAATTCCAGGCCGGCGGGCGCGATCCCCACCTCCGCCAGTAGAGCGTCGATTTCCCGGAACAACACGCGCGACGTGCCGTTTCCGCAAAGGAGATATCGCGACGCCGCCGGCCGGTCCCCTGCCCGAACCGCCAGGCTCAGGAATTCCGACGTGGTATCGATGGCGAGCACGCTAATCGGGGAGGGCGTCACGGCGAGTGGGCGACCAGATGAGAGATCAGATTGTCCGGACGAAAATGGTGCGGTTGGTTCGGCTCAGTGCCGCTGCAATTTATCCCGTAATCCGCCGGGCGTCCCAACGGGCTTCCGGGCGGGCGCTGGGGTCGCACCGTCAAGCGTCGTGAAGACAGCCTGGAATGCCTCGGCATCCCCCGCCAGGGCCAGCATCCGATGATTGTCAGCGCCCGTCACCAGGGACATGTGGGCGGTCAGGGCTGTTTCCCCGGCCAGTAAAGGCATCGCGATCTCGGGCCATTCGATCAGGGTGGGTCCCTCACTGTTGATCCAGTCGCAGCGATCCATTTCCAACAGTTCCTCGACCCTGGATAGCCGGAACAGATCCACATGATATACCGGCCGGAGGCCCCGGTAAATGTTGACCAGCATATAGGTGGGAGAGATCACGGTTTCCCGGCGAACGCCCAGCCCCTCGCAAATCGACTTGATCAGGGTCGTCTTGCCCGATCCCATTTCTCCCGGGCAGAGCACGATGGCGCGCTCCGGCAATGCGCACCCCAGCGCCACCCCCAACCGCCGCGTGGCGTCCAAGGACGTGAGTTCAATTTGCACTCGGCTCAAATCGGTCTGGCTGTGGCTTTCGTTCGTTGGTTTAACCTAGATGATCCGAATTCAGTGAAATTTTCTAAGGCCACGGTCGTCACATAGAGACCGGGCACGAGAAGGCGCCGGCAGAGATGCCACTGGGGCGGCGGCCGGCGGAACCTTGTTGGGAGACCGTTGTGCCCAATTACCCCACCTCGGATTCGAGCTCGCGCAGCAGATCGAACTGCTCATGGGTGAGCAGGGGCACGATAACCTTGAGCTCCGGGCGGGTTGCTTCCATCAATTTGATGATGTCCGCTTGGTCCTGTCTGGCTTCGGCGCTTCGCCCTATCGCGCGCCTCAGTTTCAGCCCGATGATCCATTCGGGCTTGGCGATAGGCACCGTGACGTCGTCCAGCAAGATCGTGTTCGGATCTCGCACGGCAAATCCCGCCATCCGTCCACCCAGGCGGGGATCGATGAAATCGACGGGAAGACCCGTTACCGAGTGCACAAAAGTCGTGGGGCCGGTCAACTTGAAAGCGGGCCTGATCTGTTCGGCGATTTCTACGTAGGCCGTCGTGGTGGCGACAGCGATATCGATGTCTGCGGTGCCTCGCGGGCGATCCACGTAGTGATTGTACCCCAGCCCACCGATCAACACGGCGGGTTCCCGCAGATAGCGAAACAGTTCCGCAACGGCCTGTCTGTAAGGTCCCTCCACGGCATTATCGGTGGCGTGATGGCTGTGATAGAGGCGCGCCAGCGTCCTCGAAAAACTGTCCGCGTCCGGTTCCATGGCACTGTGCCGTTTGAAATGCAGTCGATTGAAATGCGGGCAGCGCACCCGTCGTGACGCTTCGGCCCACCGTTCCGCCTACCGCCGCTAGTCATTGATTAATCCCACGTTGCCGCGAATATCAAGATTACATCATTCGGGTTCCCGAGCGAAGCGTGAACTCCAATTTGTCCCAGGCGATTTTAATTTTAATCGAGACACTGCAGGCCGGCATTTCGCCGGGTCAAGATACCAATTTTTTTCGGGCACAGTTCAATCGGGCACAGCCCGAATGAAGCGTTCCGCGAGGGTGGCCTGGATCATCGATTTGGCCACCGCCCCTGGCCGGATCACATGAAACGGTTCCACGGTGGTATCGACCAGGGTGGAGGGCCCCCGGCCCCACTCTGCCTCTGCCTCTGCCTCGGCGCGCCAGGGCTCGTCGTCGCCGAGTACCACCGCAACCGTCTCGCCGAAAGCAGCGACAACCTCTTCCGCCGAATGCAAGGGCTGCCCGCCGGCGCGGTTGGCGCTGGTGCCGATGAGGGGCACACACCCGATGGCCAGCAATGCTCCCACCACCGGATGGGGCGACCAACGCAAGGCCACCGTGTCCCGGGCGTCCACGGTTTGGGGGGGCAGCCCCGGCGCGGCATGAAAGACCAGGGTCAACGGCCCAGGCCAGTAGCGCTCCATCAGCACCTGAGCGGCGGGAGTCACGTCCCTGGTCAGACGCCCCAACATGGGCGCTCCGTCGATCAGCAGCGATAGCGCCTTATCGCCGGCCCGGCCCTTGATGCGCCGAACGGCACGGCAAACGCACTCGTCCAGCCCATTTCCCCCCAGGGCGTACGAGGTCTCCGTCGGATAGGCCATCACCTCGCCGGAGACCAGCGCCCGCGCGATGATGGCTCGGGCTTCGTCGTCAAACGGTGTGGAAAGTACCGGGCTAGTCATGGGCGTTCGACCCCTTCGGCGCCGGGTGCGGCGGAGCGCTCCCACGGCCTCGTTCCCCGCCGCCTTGGACGAAACCGAGTATCGCATTGACGATCGGATTGACGATCGGTTTGACAACCGGCAGATCCGTCATCATCCTAATTAGATGCGCCAACGCGCGTCCTGATTCTCACACGGGGCGCATCCGGCACCAATATTCACTCGCTCGCGAGTACCCGGAAGAGGATACCGAAGATGGGCGCCAATTTAAAAATTTCCTTGCAGGAGGCGGCGGATCGACTTGCCGCCGATCCCCGCCCCAAGCTGTTGGACATACGTCAACAGGCCGAGTATGACCTGGTTCGCCTGCCCGATGCCATACTGTTCACGGACGAGATCGTGGAAGAAATCACCCAAGGCTGGGATCGCGACACCGAGATCATTTGTTATTGTCACCACGGAATCCGCAGCCTCAGCGCCGCCACCTACCTCGCCGAGCAGGGCTTCACCAACGTCAGTTCGATGAATGGGGGCATTGACGCTTGGGCCAAGGAGATCGACCCCACTCTTCCCCAGTATTGACCCCAATATTGAATTGCGCCTATCGTATGAAGCGTCTATCGTTTGAAGTCCTCGCCGATAACGCTACGGGAGGCTCATACCGAATCGATGGCCCCATCGATCTTCTCCGCCATGGCGCGGATGCCCTCGATGACCCGTGGACCAGGCCGGCCGAGAAACGCCTCGTCGATGGCGTAGACCCGCCGCTCCTTCACCGCTCGCACGCCTTCCAAACCCGGCCTGTTCAACACCCGCTGCGGATCGAGTTTTTCGTGCGGAACGCCGCACCAGGAAACGAAGATGATCCGCGGATCGGCGGCAGCCACGTCGGCGGCGTCAATCTCGGCGCTCTGGCGTTCCAAGTGCCGGAAGACATTGATACCGCCCGCCAATTCGATCAACTCGTTCGTCCAACACGCTGCGCCTGGCGTAAACATGGGCTTGGGCCACCATTCCAGGTAAACCGGCACTGGCGATTTTTCTCGCCGCGCTTCACGCAGACGGGCCACGCTGGCCCCCATTTCCTGCACGATTTCCAGCGCTCGGGATTGACGGCCGATGGCTTTTCCGACTCGCTCCACGTCGCGGCAAATCTCCTCCAAGTTCCGCGGTGCCAGCACCAGGTAGGGAATATTCAGACGCTCCAGGGCGGCGATATTGCGCTCCATGCCGGGCACCGTGAGGCTGGCCAATACCAGGTCCGGCTCAAGCGCGGCCAGCCGCTCCATGTCGACGTGGAGGTCCGGCCCCAGCCGGGGCAGGGATCGCACCTCCGGTGGATAATCCGAACTGGATTCCGCCCCCACGAGCATGTCGACAGCGCCCAAGGCTCCCACGATCTCGGCGTTGGACGGGGCGATGCTCACCAGGCGGCGCACCGGCCCCATCGGCGGCCTGTTCAAATCCTGGGGCGTGATGGGCCGTTTCGATCCGTTGAGATTTAGCGCCCGCCCGCCGCGGGCAATCACCCACGCAGTCAGCACCCGTTCCAGTTCGGCGTCGAGCAAATCCTGCGGTACGCTTTGCCGATCCAGGTGGAGGGAAATTTTCCTCCCCCCCGGTTCGAGACGGTAGTCCCCGTCCTTACCCACGGCGTAGGCCGTGTGGGACGATGTGGCGAAAGCATAATCGGGTTTGGCCATGGTAGGGCCGGCGATGGGTGCGACCGCGGTTCCGGTTCGGCCGGTTCAATGGGCCGGCGGTTTGGCTCGGGCCGAACACCGGTGTATCCCCTGTGGGATCAGGTGGTTTGGGCGCCGCGCACCAAGGCGATCTTTCCGGTGCGCACCATTTCCAGCACTTCGAACTTGGAGAGGGTTTTCTGGAACGCGTCGATTCGGTCCTCTTCCCCGGTGATCTCGATGATCATGGTCTCTTCATTGGGCGTGATGCTTAAGATCTGGGAATGAAAAAACTGGGAAAGTTTCATGATTTCGTTGCGATTTTCTGCGGTTGCCCGAATCTTGAACAGGGCGATTTCACGCTCAACCAAATCGTCAGTGGTGTGATCGTCGATGCGGATCACGTCGATCAATTTCCCCAATTGTTTGACGATCTGTTCCAACTCCGCCTCGCCGCCGCCGGTGACCACGGTCATCCGCGAAACGGCCGGGTTTTCCGTCGCACTGACGGCGAGGCTGTTGATATTATAGCCCCTCCGGGCAAAGAGACCCGACACGCGGGCCAGTACCCCCGGCTTGTTTTCGACCATCACCGAGATGGTGTGTTTCCGCTCTTGATTCACGTGGCAAATGATTGATTATCCCTCCGCAGCGATTCGCTGGCCGGAGGTGATCGAAAGGGAAGGCGGCACCCCGCCACACCCCAGCATCTATCCTAGGTTTCCACCGATTCGGGCTGAAGCCGCATTTCATCCACTGACAATCCCGAGGGTATCATCGGGTAGACGTGCTCAGCTGGATCGTGTTGAAAATCGATCAACACGGTGCGGTCGTCGATTTCTTGGGCCCGCTCAAGAGCCGGCCGCACTTCCTCTGTTTTGGTGACCGTTATCCCGACGCAGCCGTACGCTTCGGCCAGCAGTTTGAAATCGGGAATCGATGCCAAATCCACGCCTTCGTGCCGGTTGTCATAGAACAGCGTTTGCCACTGTTTCACCATCCCCAGCGAGAAATTATTGAACAAGGCGATCTTCACGGGAAGTCCATAGACCATCGAGGTCGCCAGTTCCTGCAGGTTCATCTGGAAGCTGCCGTCGCCCGAAACCAGCCACACGTCCTGATCGGGACAGGCTGCCTTGGCACCCAAAGCGGCCGGCAGGCCAAAACCCATCGTGCCCAGCCCGCCCGATGTCAGAAACTGGCGCGGCCGTTTGAACGGGTAGTATTGCGCGGCCCACATCTGATGCTGCCCCACGTCGGTGGAAATGATGGCTTCACCGCGGGTCAAATCCCCAATTTGTTCAACGATGTACTGAGGTTTCAATAGCCCGTTGTTGCCGTAGCGGAGTGGCTGTTCCTTCTTCCATTTTTCGATCTGTTTGTTCCATTCGGGATGCTCTGTCCGCTTACAGGATTCCAGCAGGAGGCTCAAGGTTTGCTTGGCGTCGCCCAAAAGCGCCACGTCGGCGTAGCGATTCTTGTGAATCTCGGCGGGATCGATTTCCAGGTGAATGACCTTCGCGTTGCGGGCGAATTTACTCAAATTACCGGTCACCCTGTCGTCGAAACGCACGCCCACGGCGATCAGCAGGTCGGTTTCCCGCACCGCCCAGTTGGCATAAGCCGTGCCGTGCATCCCCAGCATATTGAGGGATAGAGGATGGTGGTCGGGAAACGCGCCGCGCCCCATCAGCGTGGATGCCACCGGGGCATCGATTTTCTCCGCCAGCGCCAACAATTCGCGATGGGCTTCCGTGTTCACCACGCCGCCACCGACGTAGAACATGGGTTTTTGCGCTTGGGCGATAAGGTCCCTGGCCTCTTCGATCGCTGCTTGGTCCACGGTCTGGTTGGGGTGATACCCCATGATTTCCACTGATGCCGGGTAGTCGAATTTCTTGATTTCGGTCTGAGAGATATCGCGCGGCACGTCGATCAGCACCGGTCCCGGTCTCCCTGTGGAGGCGATGTAGAAGGCTTTTTTGACCGTGGCGGCCATCTCCTCGGCGTCGCGCACCTGGTAGGCGTGCTTGACGATGGGCATGGTGATGCCCATGATGTCAGACTCCTGAAAGGCGTCGGTGCCGATGGCGTGAGTCGGCACTTGTGCGGTGATGGCGACGATGGGTACCGAGTCTAAAATGGCATCGGCGAGTCCCGTGACCAGATTGGTCGCGCCGGGACCGGAGGTGGCCAGGCACACCCCTACCCGGCCCGTGGCCTTGGCAAATCCTTCGGCCATGTGCACCGCTCCCTGCTCATGGCGGGTGAGAATGTTCCAGATTTGTTCGCCGTCGTCCTTGGCCAAGGCATCGTAGATCGGCAGCGCCGCCCCCCCCGAAATGCCGAAGATGATCTCCACGCCTTCCCGTTTCAGGGACTCGATCAGCGCCTCCGCGCCATTCATGCTCTTCTCCGTTTGAGTATCGACACCAACCGGACTGGGCCGTATCCGCCCGAAATCACACAATATCCGGTCAATTGGTCCAAACTACGGGCGGTCGATGACCTTGTCAACGCAGGAACTGCGTATCCGCGATCGAATGGAAAATTGACTTGGCGAATTCCCCCCTTCGCCCATTGGTCCATCGATTTCGCATGCCGATATCAACAATCCACTGATATCGGACACAATTACTAACGTCGGCGCAATTCTTTGGTGCAATCCCGGAAGACCAGAGGTCGATGATTTATATTCATCGCTTAGTCCCACACGCACCGGCGCCCCTAGCGGACAGACTGGTGAAGGTTTGCTCCCTGCTGGGAGGTGGATGGGGACGGAATCCCCCTTCCCACAGAAGGACAAAATTCTCCGGCCTGCGATTGGCGGAGGCCGGCCACCTCAAATGACGTATGCCCGGATCACCAACGAGATGATTCCCGCGATGACGGCCCCCACCATCC
>JACZRV010000003.1:0-32500 GCA_022574555.1 SAR324 cluster bacterium | reverse complement strand
TCGCCCATGTCCTCCACTCCCGGATCGCTCTAAACGCCACCGCCTGCTCCAGCCTCCGGGTTATTACCATTTCGCGGGAGAGATCGGTAGATCGAGCCCGAAGACCTTTACATAACGGTATCGGCGTACGAAATCAGTTGGGCGGACCATCCACATACGGTACGAATCCCCGCCACGGCTCGCCTGCCTCGATCCGTCCCCGCAGCGCACAGGTCGATGCACACTCGATCCATCATCGGGATGCCTTTTTCGAGATATGCGATACCCATGGCGTACTACGTGGTGAAAAAGCATATCCAGCTTCTGCCCACACGAAAAACAGAACGCCGCATGCGGCGGCAGCGATTCACCGCAGGCCGGACATTGCAATGGCTGAGGGGAGCCGCACTGCAAGCAAAAACGGGCGTGAGCTGGGTTGTCCTGACCACATTTCGGACATTCCATGAGCGTACCCCGACGTGAATTCCTTTTTGATTTGCCTGCATTCCCCGCATGCGATGGACGGCGGAATTCAAGGCGCGCCCTGGCCGGGCGTCAAAAGTGATTTTCCCCGTGGTGTTCCCGCCAGTGGTTGTGCAGAACGAAGGCGACCACGGCGGTCAGTAGCGCGATGCTGAAGATGGCGAAGAAGAGGGTCATGATAGGCCGTTAATGGGCTGCGACGATTGTGATGGATCGGCGGAGCGGCCGGAAAATCGTCCGCCATGGGCAGTGGATCGCGCCATCAAGCCTGCGCCCGCTCTAGATCGAATTCGCGGCAGGCGATTTCCACGGCGATATTGAAGAAATCCTTCGGCAATTCCAGATAGCGCTTGGTTTTTCCCCTGATCCAGCGCACCTCTTCGAAAGCCAGGCCATGGCCGCTGACTTTCTCGTAATCGTACCACTCGAAATTATTGAGGTACTGGAGCTTGCTGACGACCATTTCCCCGTCATCGGGAATCTTGAGCACGGGGAGATGATTGGAACTCGAGGCCGCCGCATCTGCTTTGTCCAGGTAGACCCGAAAATCCTTCTTGCCCCAAATAAACTGCACCATCCAATGCTCCCCCTTCCGGGCCGCCTCGAAAATGTGGAAGGATTCAATTCCCAGCTTGTGCGTTTTCACGTGATTGTTCTCCGCTCCCTTCCGTCTCGATCATGATCGGTGCCGATCCCCATGAAAGGTCCCGTCGGCGCGCGCATGTGCCGGCGGGGCAATCCTGCGTCACCATTCTGATTCATTTCGTGCGGCCTGCTAATGCCACCGCGATCACGTCACCGTGCGACGGTCACTTTAGCACAGCCACTGGTGAAATTACCGGGGCGGCAAAATCCGGTCTCAGGCCTGGCCTGCCAAGTACCGCCCGACGCGCCGGATAATCGTGGCCTCTTCGCCGGGCGGGCACCATAGCACTTCGTCTCCCCCTGGCCCTTGCTGATTGCGAAACCAGGTGCCCTGCCGCTTGGCGTACTGTCGGGTTTTCGTGGCGATGAGCGGCGCAAGCTCAGCCCGCGGCAGCCGGCCGGCGAGCAGCTCCCCGATCTCACGATAGCCAATGGCTTGCAGGGGCTTCAGTGTCAGGGGGTAACCCATCCCTCGAATGCGCTCGACCTCGCCGATCCAGCCCGCGGCAAGCATGGCCTCTACCCGGCCGGTGATGCGGGCACGGAGCGCTTCCCGCTGCCATTGCATGCCGACGCATAGGAGATTAGCGGGAGGTTCTCCGAACGGAACTTGCTGTTGAAACTCGGTCAAGGGCCGGCCCGTGGCCCGAAATACCTCCAGGGCCCGCAGAATGCGGGAATTGTCGTGGGCGTGAATGCGCTGCGCCGCATGGGGATCGACCCGCACCAATTCGGCATAACAGGCGGCCAGACCTTCTCGCTGGGCCATTTCCCGAACCGCTCCGCGCACGGCCGCCGGCACCGCAGGAACGGGCGCAATTCCGCGCAGCAGGGCCTTGAAGTAAAGTCCCGTACCGCCGCACATGATGGGCACATGGCCCCGAGAGCGGATGCCGGCGATGGCGCGAGAGCCATCGGCCAGATACCGCGCCGCGGAGTAGGACTCATCTGGATCGATCAAGTCGATCAGGTGATGGGGAATCCTGGCTTGGTCATCCGCAGACGGCTTGGCGGTGCCGATATCGAGGTAGCGAAAGACCTGCATGGCGTCGGCATTCAGGATTTCGCCCCCGAAACGCTCGGCGATTTCCAGGGCCAGGCGGGATTTACCGCTCGCAGTGACCCCCACCACGGCGATCAGCGGGCCTTCGCCGAGAGAACCGCGTGATCCTTCTTCCGGGTTCGTGGGTGGGCAAGACGATGGGGCCACGGCTTTCATGGAATTGATCAATCCGATTGGAGATTTCCTCGCTGCCAATCACTGCTCACGGCCTTGGTTCCCGCTACTCAGGCATCACCGCACCGGGCCGCATCATCTCCGCGCCGATCCACACGCGCTCATCCGGGGTTAGAATACAATAACCGCCGGGTCTCGGGCAAAGAGAATGGCGCGGTTGATAATTGTTGACCGGTCGTTCAATTACGCTCATATTTTAGATTCGTATTCAATAAGGAAGAATCGATGGGCAGACCCAAGGAGTTCGACCCCGATCACGCCTTGGAACAGGTGATGATGGCCTTTTGGCGGGGCGGGTATCGCGGGACGGGCATTCAGGATCTGGTGGACGCGACTGGGATCAATCGGGCCAGTCTCTATGGCACGTTCGGAAACAAGCAACAGCTGTTTCGGGCCGTGCTGGAACGCTACACCGACCAGTGCGTGAGCGGGCTGGAACAATCGCTGAAAGAACCGCGGCACCCCGTGGCGGGCATTCGGCACATGCTCGACCATTTCATCGACGGGCTGCTGGGCACCCATCGGGGGTGCATGATCTACAATACGTCCCTGGAACTCTCGCAAGATCTGAGTGAACTGCGGGAGTCCGTCCGCGCCGGCATGGATCGCATCGAAGCGCTACTGACGCACCATATCCGCCAAGGGCAGCGCGGCGGCGAAATCCCATCCCGGCTGGAACCCGTCGTCGGCGCTTGTCTGGTCATGGCCGCCATGCAGGGCATGACCGTTCGCAGGGGCGGCGCGGCGGAGCGCAAAGTGCTGGAAAATATCCGCGACGGCGCCATGGCCGTGTTCCACGTCTAGCAATTGACCTGGCAAAGAGTCGTCAATGATGGCGCACCTGGAGCCCGGACGGCGCCCCGCAATCATACGACTGCGGGTTCAGAAGCGGATGATGCCGCGGGCGACGCGGTTGCCGGCGAGCACGTCGTCGAAGGCCTCGTTGATTTGCTCCAGCCGGTATTCCTTGGTGATCATATCGTCCAGGTTGATCTTGCCCTGCTCGAATAGATCGATATAGCGGGGTATATCCGCCCGGAACTGGGCGTCGCCGAAGAGCACCCCTTGCACCTTCTTGCGCCAGAGGGTCAGCGTATAAGGATCGATGGGCATGGATTTGATTTCATGGTGGCCCACGCCGACCATGAGCATGGTTCCCCCCTTGCGGA
Organism: SAR324 cluster bacterium; assembly: GCA_022574555.1. GTDB lineage: Bacteria > SAR324 > SAR324 > SAR324 > JACQKK01 > JACZRV01. The sequence continues at coordinate 28,987 of JACZRV010000003.1, read as the reverse complement.
TGGCCCCGAACGCCACCGGCACGGTCTGGTCGATCTCGTCGCCGCCGACGAGCTCAATGCTATAATCGGTGCCCAGTCCCCAGGTGATCTCCATGATCTCCTTGACCACTTCCTCGGCCACCTGACGATGCTGGATGGTATGGGTGGCGCCCATCTTCTTGGCCATCGTGAGCTTTTCCTCGTGGACATCCACGGCGATGATCTTGCCGGCGCCGCTCAGGACGCAGCCCTGGATGGCGGCGAGACCCAGCCCCCCGCAGCCCACGATGGTCACGGTTTCCCCCGGCCGGATTTGGATGGCGTTGGTCGCGGCACCGAAGCCCGTGGTGAACCCACAGCCCATCAGGCACAGCTTGTCCAGGGGCAGGTGCGCGGCCACCGGCACGATGGAAGCCTCCGGCACGACCGTATATTCGGCGAAGGTTGAGATGAACACCATGTTGTCGATGTCCAGACCGTCCCTGGCGCGATGGAGCCGGGTGGTGCCGTCGGGCATCTTCCCGGTGCGGATATACTGCCCCAGATCGCACATGTAGGGATGGCCGGTGTGACACCAGCGGCAATGGCCACAGGAGGGCAGGAAGGTCAGCACCACCTGACCGCCCGGCTCGACCGAGGTCACGTCCTCGCCGATGGCTTCCACCACTCCCGCGCCCTCGTGGCCCAAAACGACGGGAAAATCCCGGGGGAGAGCCCCGGTCCAACAGCTGACGTCGCTGTGACAGACGCCCGAGGCGGTCATCTTGATCAGCACCTCGTCCGCCTTGGGGGCATCGAGCTCCAACTCCTCGACCACCAGGGGTTCTCGCAAGCCGTACGCGACGGCGGCTTTCATTCTCATGATCGAATCTCCGAACGATGTTCCGCGGTCCCGGTCCAGGCGGCTGCCGGTAATCTGCCCGCGGTAAACTGCCCCTGTGTACGCGCCTGCAATCGGGCCGGCTAATCGCAGCAAATGCCGAATCGGGGAGGAAAGTCAACATTGCAGCCAGGGCGCCAGCATTTGGGGAGACAGTGTCCCGGGCAACGGTATTCGAGGCGACAGCGTCCGGGGCGCCATTATGCGGGTAGATAATACGCCCCTACAATGACCAGCGCAGCCCCAAGGAATGCATGATCACATACGGGAAGCCGGGAAAGATGCTCCACACGCCCTGCAGATCGCGATCGAATCGGTACAACAGGTCGATCTCGCCCAGCACCAGAAATCTGTACTCATACCCCGGCAGGAACGTATCCGATTCTTCCAGAGGATTGTCCGGGTCGTAGCCCGGTACGTCGCGCCACGATTCACGCACGATGAAGCCCGGCCCGAAGGTTAAACTGATGTCCCAGGGGTCGCCCTCATAGAGCATCCAGCGGCCCATCACCGCAATGTATGCGAAGAGGTGCACCGCCGAATCTTCCAGCAGGCCCACAGTAGTGCGAATCTCCCGGGCATTCCATAGGGGCTCGTCCAGCCGGTTGTCGTAATAGACCTCGATCCCCGGCGTCAGGACGTACTGCCCCTTTTTGTCCAGCTTGCGCTTGTACTCGCTGGGCAGGGCGTCACGCTGGTTTTGCACGTGGAGGGTGAGGATGATCAGCTCGGCCCCCACGGCATCGGCAAGGGCGGGCTGGTGCCACCACGGTTGCAGCCCCAGCGCCACGATGGCGCCGATACCCAGGGCGAACCACGCGCTGTTTGGTTTTCTGTGGGCCAATGCGACGTAATTTCCGTGTGCGGGTGATGGACCCTCGGCTGCCGGATGCCGATGCGAGAGTCGTGGCGCGGTGCGTGCCCCGGCTAACCACAATTACCACGAGGAGGCCCGCACACCAATCCCAGAGGAGCATGACGCGAAATGAATGATAATTTCTAAGAGCGAGTCAGTCGATGACGCCGTCGCGCGTGCTGAAGAGGAACTGAGCGATGGTTTTGCTGATCAGCGCTTCGCTGATGGTGGTGCGGAGCATGACGTGTTGCAGGAACAGGGGACGCGGTACATCGGTGGCACCGAATGGCAAGATCGACAGAGGGAACGAGATTTGTGGTTCGCGCCGTATGTAGATGGGCCGCCAGGGGTTTGATTCTGGCAGAATCAGGAAACCAGCATCCAAGCGGTGCTCTCCTTTAATCATTTTACTTGAGTGAAGCCATGCGTGAAGACTTGAAACCAGGCAATCCCTTCCCCGATTTTTCTCTGCCGGACCAGACCGGGAAGGAAGTATCCTTGAGCACATTGATGAACGGCTGGCCCGTGGTGCTGACCTTCAACCGTGGCAATTATTGACCGAAGGATCGCCGCCAGTTGGGCGGCTATGCCATGCACCTGCAGCCGGACCTGGCGGTGAGTTACTACAGTATCGTGACCGTCACCACGGAACCGCGCTTGGAGACTGTGGAGATGCGGCACGGAGTCGCGGCCCTGTGGCCCTTTCTCAGTGATCACGAACGTCATCTCCTCAACGAGCTGGAACTGGTCGACGAGAGCGAGCACCGGTTTGGTCCGGTTTTCATCCCCACCACCTTTGTGCTCGACGGCGACCGCATCATCCGCAACGTCTATAATGGCTGGTGGTTTGTGGGCAGACCTACCGTGGAAGAAATCCGCCAGGATATGCGCAATATCTTTTCCAAGCGCGATGACTGGGAATACCGCAAGCAGTGGAAAACGCCTGGAGAGTCGAATAAATATATGGGGGGATAAGCGATACCGCGGATATCAAGAGACAATGATCGTTGTTCAGTGATCGTATTTTTGTTTCAGGCCTATCGTCCTGATAGGCCTGAATCATCTACATTGAGCCTCGTATTATCTCATACCTTTGCCTTACCTTCATTTACTGATAAATAATTCTGGAATGAAGAATAGGACCTCGTGGTTTCTTTTCAGCATTATTTGGTGGATTCGATATAGTATTTGATTAATTCTATTGGATTTGATATAACTCACATTCGGTAGGAATTGAAAATTCACTCGTAAATTTAACAAACATATTGCAGGAGTTATATCGTGAAACGCCTTCTAATCGTATTCGCCGTATTGGCAGTGGGAATAGTTGCTTATCTTATTTTCGATCAAATGCAGGGTTCTGGCGACGAAGACGTTCTAACCATCGAAGAAGACGTCAATGCCGAAGAAGTTTATATGGGGGACTTTACAAAAAAAGAGGTGTGCCTGGCTGCCCTCGCTTCTGTACTGGGATGGTCACCTACGCCGACAGGGACCATCAGGCCACTGGGCAAATATATTGAAACGGTAAATGAAGAAGATTACATTTTTCTATCTACGTCCAGAAAGCGGCAAAAATGCCGTGTGTTTAAATCAGGCAGGGTTGTTTGGGGGGCGTATCCTGAAGGACCATGGCGCACTGGCAGCCACGACAGCATCGTCACATTTCAAATTGGCACCGACAATACCATCAGGATTGAAGAAGCGTTTTCAGGTTCGACTCCCCTGGCCGATACATTTGACCATAAAGACCTAATAGAAAATGCTCGGTGATCTCTGATCGGACAACAGAATAGGCCATCCTGCCTAGGCTAATTCCTCCGTCGGTTGCAATAGTTGGCGTTGTTGTATCGGCTACGATGTTGTATAATCTTTAGTCCAAGTTTTCCTGCCTCCTGTTTTCCCGCTTCATTTACTGAGAAGTAGTCCCGGATTGCCGTATATGACCTCGTGTAGCTTGTTTGGCATTATTTCGGGGATTGGATTTAGTATTTGATTATTTGTCAGAAAATTTTTATGAAAGTTTTTCGTGAAATATACGACGGCAATTTTGATGTGTGTGAGAAAGGATAAGGGAAGGAGAAAAAATATGGGAAAAACTGATTTGGATGACCACGGTCAGCCGCTGAATAAACGATTCAACGCCCGTCGAATGGCGGAACGGGCCATCGATGAAATGCTCGGCATTTGCAAAGGAATCCTGGCTGATGGCGTCGTTGTCCCAATGGAAGTTGAATATCTCAAAGATTGGTTGTGGTCGAACAAGGAAACAGCAGGCATGTGGCCCGCGAACGTATTGGCAGAACGGCTGCGGCGCATATTCGCAGACGGACATGTGGATTCCGAAGAACGAGAGGATTTACAAGAACTATTAGAATCGGTGACGGGGTTGAGGGACGAAACCACGATAGGAGAAAGGAAATCGACTCAACTGCCACTCGACGACCCGATGCCAGATCTTGACTTTGAAGGCAGGCTGTTTTGCTTTACCGGAAAATTTGCTTACGGAACCAGGAATGATTGCCAATATGCGGTTGTTCAACTCGGTGGACAATGTCAATCAAACCCAACCAAGAAAACTGATTATCTTGTGATCGGCATTTTCGGCAGTAATGAATGGATTCACACCACCCACGGCCGCAAGATCGAGGCTGTGATCCAAAATCGGCACAAAGGAGCCCTAACAGCGATTATTGATGAAGATCACTGGGTAAAAAATCTACCTTGAGGGTATTGATACTCCTGAAATCAGGGGAAAGTGCGAGGCCCGGAAGAGACTTGCTATCGAGGCTTGGGATTTCCTGAATGGATTAATGAATGACCCCGCCGCTTGCGGCGGGGTCATTACATTGTCCGTTTCCAACTATTTCCGCACACCCACGAATCACCGAATCCCGTTGCCTACCCATTACATGGGTGCACGGGCGGCTCCTTGCCCGCGGCGGGCGGACAAGATGGGACATTCGCGGCCAGGGGGTGGGCGGAACCATCGCGCTGCGGTACAATGGGGCTATGGAAGACCGGCCGCGGAATTCGTCGTATGGAAAAATGCTGGGGGAGTGTCCGGGATTGGCCGGAGATAACGCAAAATTACCAAACGAAGCCAATTACATTTATAATATCAGTACATAACATATTAACCGGCACGACGACGGGGCCAGCGTGCGCCCCTACAAATCCAGCCATAAGAACTCGAACAAATCCCGCGCTCTCGACAACCCCCGCCGATCTTGTGTTTGCTCCGTAGCGGTCGTGATGCGAAGTTGATTTTCCGCAGATTTTGGTGTAATATTAGTCAGTTAACCTGAAAATATCCTATTCGGAGCGAACTCTTGGCGTTCTTCCATGCGATGAATCAGCAGGCCCAGACCCTGCCCGGCACGATCCGGCAAATTATGGATCAGGTGCTGGATCGCCTTATTTTGCTTTGGCGGATGACCGGCGAAGTCGTTTTGTCCCCGTTCTACTCCGTTTACCAGATGCACCTGGAAGGCGAATGCTCAAATTGGGATATTCCCCAGCACATTGGCATTATCATGGACGGCAACCGCCGGTTCGCCCGGGCAAACGGATTTCTCAATCTGCTGGATGGTCACGCCCGCGGCGCCGACAAACTCGATGAAGTGCTCAACTGGTGCGAAGAAGCGGGGGTGGGCGTGGTTACGGTGTGGATTTTTTCCATGGATAATTTCAATCGCGAACCGTCCGAAGTGGATGGGCTGATGAAATTGTTCGAGAAGAAATTTCTGGAGTTGGTGGAACATCCGCGCATCCACCGCAACCAGGTTCGCGTCCGTACCCTGGGACGGATCGACGTGCTGCCGGAATCGGTGCAAAAGGCCATTCGTGATGCGGAGCAGGCCACGGCCAAATACAGCCGCCGCATCCTGAACATCGTGGTGGCTTACGGCGGGCGGCAGGAAATCGTCGATGCGTTCCGCAGCCACCTGCGCGATGAGGGGCGGCGCGGCCGCTCGCTGGATGAGGTCTGCGACTCCCTGCAGCCGGAGTCCATCGAGCCCTATCTATACACTTCCCACGTGCCCGACCCGGACCTGATCATCCGTACCAGCGGCGAAATCCGGCTCTCCGGTTTTCTGCTTTGGCAGAGCGTTTACTCCGAATTCTATTTCTGCGATACCCACTGGCCGGCCTTCCGCAAGATCGATTTTCTGCGCGCCCTGCGGGCCTACAATCAGCGCCTGCGGCGCTACGGGCGCTGAATCTCTCCGCTTGCCGCGCCATCCCCTCCCGCCTCCGCGCTCTCGACGCGGTAACCGCGCCGTTCCACGAATTCGCGAAAATCGGCGCTGGGATCGGTCGCGGCGTAGAGCAGCTTGAAGGCGGTGGTGATCACCGCCGGGGGGTATTGGCGAATCTGAAACCCGCTGCTTTCCGGGCCCAGGATCGGATCGACGAGATCCGCATGCGGCATCGGTGCCTCGGGATGCCGCGCCCGTAATGTGCGCAATTCCCCGGTCACGCGGTCAAAGAACTCGTCGCTGACGACTGGCTCGGCAAGCTTGTAATATAAGAAACAATGGACCAGGAACTGCAACGCCCGCCGGTTCAGCAACGTCAACTCCTCCGCCTCTTGCGCCATGGTCTCCCTAATTGGCCGAGTGAGCGCTCATCTTCTCCGCAAAAATATAACGAGCCGGTAAATCATGACCGCCGCCAATGAGGCAAAGAGCGCAATGTTGATCTTTTTGACCAGGGCGGGCCAACGCCGCCTGATCCAGCGCCGCAGGGCCACGTAGAGCAGCCCGATGATGATGACGGACTCGATGGGGCCAAGGGAAAACATGGGCTGGGTTTGGATTGATGTTCGTTTCGCCGGCCGGCAAATTGCGCGGCAGGAGCAACCGCTCTCTATATTATCGATATTATCGGCGGTGAATGAATTCCGGTTAGCGATCTAAACCCATCCCCCGATCGTCGGCAAGTCAATCCGAGGCATGGCCGGTCAATCCGGGGTGTTGCCGGTAACGTGGGCCACGAGCGCGGCGACCAGACCGTCCAGGTGCTGCCTCTGCGGAACGACCGTCACCGTGAGACCCAGACCCCGTGCGGTTTCCGCCGTGATCGGGCCCAGACAGGCTATCGCGGGGCCATTGCGCAGAGCCCGTTGCGCGTTCTGGTGCGGCAACATGCTGAAGAGGTTGGTGACCGTCGAGCTGGACGTGAATAGAATCCAGTCCAATTTGCCGGTCAACAGCGCGTCGAGGGCAGCGCCCAGTCCGCCGGCGGGCACGACGGTGCGGTAGACCGGTGTGACCCTCACGTCGGCGCCGGCTGATGCCAAGCCCTCTTCCAATACGGGGCGCGCATCCTCCGCCCGCGGGAGCCAGACCGGCTGACCCGGTTCCAGGTGTGGCCGCAGGGCTTCCAGCAGCCCTTCCTGCTGATACGTGGGGGGAACGATGGCCACGGGAAGCCCCTGCGCGAGCAGCGCCTCCTCCGTGCCCTGGCCCACCGCGGCGATGGATGCGCGGGCCAGACCGGCGGCGGCAGCGCCCAGGACTTCGATCCGCTCGGCGGCAAACCGCACCGCCGTGGCGCTGGTGAAAACGATCCAGGTGTCCGGTGTCAGCCGTGCAAGGGCTTCATCGAATGGCGCCCAGGAAACCGGGGGGAGGTGCGCGATGGTCGGCCGTTCGATCACCCGGCCGCCCAATCCGGTCAGCCGGGTGGTGAGAGCGGGCGCGGCGAATGCTTCTCGGGTGTTCCAGAACGTCAGCCCCAAAAGGGGCCGTAGCGAGGCCTCGTTCATCGGCGGACTGGCCCGCATCCAGGACGGAACGCCACAGACAATCCCGCCACGGAAGGGTTTGCCCCGCCTCGACCGGTCACGACGCCGCCAACGGGGGACGAATGGGCGGGATCAGGCAACGGGGAACGGGATGATCCGGTTTGAATCCTCCGGCTCTTCGTCCGTGGAGGCGGCAAGTTCCCCTTCACCCACTTCTCTGTCATCCACCGGGGCGTGTGCCGATTGGCCCAGATCGAAGAGCACCGAGACGGCCTCGACGTACATCTTGCCATTGCCGTCCTCGGCCAGTTTCCGCAGCGCATTTGACGGAGCATGCAGGAGCTTGTTGACCAAACCTCGCACCAACTGCCGCACCCGCTGCGCATCGTGTGCGCCGAGATCGGGCAGGTGCTCCAGGGTCCTGGACAGTTCCCGCTCGCCGATGGCGTGGAAGCCCTGGCGCAGAGCCTTGATCGTGGGTCCGACTGCAAGGGAATCGTACCACCTGTCGTAGGCGGCGACGTCCTCCTCGATGATGCGTTGCGCCTTCAAGGCTTCGTCCTCGCGTTCCCGCCGGTTGGCGTCGATCACCGAATTGAGGTCGTCAACGTCGTAGAGGTAGACATTGGGCAGGGAATTTACTTCGGGGTCAATATCCCTGGGCACGGCGATATCGATATAGAACATCGGCGCGTTCTTCCTTTCGCGCATCGCTTTCCTGGCCCGGTCCTTGGTGATGATATGCTCGCGGGCGCCGGTGGAGCTGATCACAATATCCGCCTCGGGCAGCGAGGAATCGAGCTGATCGAAGGGGAATGCCTGACCCTGGTACTTTTGGGCCAGTGCAATTCCGTTGGCAAATGTCCGGTTGGTGATCATCAATCGCCCGATTCCTTGCTTGATGAGATGGTTGATGGCCAACTCGGCCATGTCACCCGCACCAATCACCAGAACGATTTTGTCGTCCAGGGAGTCAAAGATCTTGGAGGCCAGTTCCACGGCGGCATAACTGACCGATACCGCGTTGCGGGCGATCTGGGTTTCCGTGCGTACCCGCTTGGCCGTGCGAAAAACCCTGGGCATCAGCCCGGTGAGCACCGCACCGGCGTTGCCGTGGCGCACGGCTAGCTGGAATGCTTCCTTCACCTGGCCCAGAATCTGAGGTTCGCCCACGACCATCGATTCCAAGCTGCACGCCACGCGGAAGAGATGAATCAGCGCCACGCGCCGGGATAGGAGCATCATCATGCGTTCCAGGTTCCGCCCCGCGTCCGCGCCCGCCCGCTCGTTCAACCAGGCTTTGAGATGGGTCGTGGCGAACTCCTCGTCGCGGGCGACGAAATAGAACTCGACCCGGTTGCAAGTGGAGACCACCATCAACTCGGTCAGTCCCGCCCGCTCCTTCAATTCCGCCGTCAGCTGCGCAAGGCGGCTTTCCGGTATATCCATGCGTTCCCGCACTTCGACAGGGGCCAGCTTGTAGTTGAGGCTTAGTACCGCGAGGTTCATATACGCTCCGGTGGAGGGCAGTCGCTTTTCCCTCCCAAATGTTTCTGCTACCCTCGGAATAGGCATGCCATTAGCAGCTCAGGCACGATTCGTTCATGCAGGAGTGGATGCGTCAGGTGGTTGAAATGGCGGATTATCCAACCCCGATCTGCCTCCGTCTCGCCCGCAAAAATCGATTCTGCCGAATTTATGGTACTGCAAATTATATTGTACTGAAAAACCCGCTGGCGCCGCAACTATATCGAACCGCCGGGCCCATATGCTCTCAGTCACGGTGCCGGCGCCACAAATTTCGCGCGGGCCGCTCCCGCCCAATCTTGAGCGCCGAGGCCATACCGCGGGCAAAAGCCCTTTTTGGGCTTTCCTGCTGTTGACCAATTGCGGGCCGCGCACAGCGGGTAAATTAGTGCGGCATACCTATAATGCGGTATATCAACGTAGAATAACGAAGAGCCGGTACGCCGGGTTCCCAAGACGACAACATGATCAAAAGTCTGTTCCGTTGGGTGACGCCGAATCAGTTGACGGTGGGCAGGATATTATCCATCCCCGTATTGCTGGTGCTCATCTCGTTGGATCGTCCGCTGACCAACAACGCGGCGTGGGTGCTGTACACGATCGCCTGCCTGACTGATTATTGGGACGGTGTCCTGGCCAGGGAGCGGGGTGAAGTGACCCAGCTAGGCCGCTTGCTCGATCCCATCGCCGACAAGATGCTGATCCTGTCGAGCTTGATCCTGCTGGTCTCCATGGGCTTCGCGGCGGTGATCCCCACCATTCTGATCACGCTACGCGAGTTCGCCGTCGGCGGTTTGCGCAGCGTGGCGGCGGTGGAGGGGGTGTTGATCTCCTCGGTAAAGGGGGCCAAATGGAAAACCGTTCTCCAAATGCTCGCAACGGGAACGCTGATTCTGCACCACAACCCCTTTACGATTCCCGCGGATCTGATCGGTGAGGTGCTATTGTGGGTTGCGGCGGCCTGGACACTCTGGACGGGTTACGTCTACTTCGCCGGCTACCTCAAGATTGCACTCAAGAACTGAGGGACGATTGTCCCAGGAATCTCGCCGGTTTCGTGATCCCGCGCTGCCTGTCCTTGCCTGTCCTATAATAATCGGAAACCGACCCAGGCAACTCAATCCATAGAACTCAAACCACGTATCTCGATGAATCGCAGCCGATTGAGCGACGAAGAAGTTGAGCAGGCCCTGAGTTCGCTGCCCGAATGGCGGGTGGTGGACGGCAATCTGCGCCGGCGGTTCGAATTTCCTTCATTCGTCGTGGCCTTTGGATTCATGACCCGCGTGGCCATGGCTGCCGAGCGGATGGATCACCATCCCGACTGGAGCAACGTCTACAGCACCGTCACCATCAACCTGCAAACCCACGACGCCGGCGGCCTGACCGCCCTCGATTTCGAGTTGGCCCGGCAAATCGACGCGCTGCTTTGATCGAGACCATCGGGCAGGCATCACGCCTGGGCCGATACCGCCTGGTTTTATGCTTCCCCCGCGGCCACAGCCTCTCCTGCGACTACTGCCTCCCCCGCGGCCACGGCCCGCAGCACCAACGGTGCGGCCTTTGCCACCCGCTCCCCGGCCTCGGTCAGGGCGCGCCGGGCTTCGCGGGTCAGGGCCTCCGGACGAGGTACAGGCCGCCGGCGCTCCAGGGCCATGCGAGCCCGGGCGCGGATCAGGGATGCGAGCCCCTGCAACACGTCGGAGATCAGCAGCAGCCCAAGTTTTGCGCGTTCGTGTCCCGGCAGCAGCCGCCGGTATTGGTTCGCCAGGCCTGAGTTGACCAGCAGTTCGTTCCCATTATCGTGGGCCAGCCTAAGGGGCAGAGCGGCCCAGCGGAGGGGAACGGAGCCCCGCAACGCCATCACGGATGACGCCAACGGTGGCGTGCTGTGGAGTGCGCTCCAGGCGAAGACCAGGTCGTGCCACACGGAGGTCAATGGTGGGCCAGATACGACCCTGCGCCCGGTGGGCCGGCGATCCTCAATGATGTTGCCCCCACCATCCAACGTGAGGAAATTTTTGTACGGTTCGCCGAGCATGACGAGCCCGGCATGGTATCGCGTCGCCGCAGCTTTCCCTGGAGACGGTGCGATCCACACGCGTTCCCCGCACGGCAGCCGGCCCTCGTGGCGTTCGGCCCGGCGAAACGGCACCCGCCCAACCCACACGGTATCGATTTCCACGCAATCGCCGGCCCGCAGCCGAACCTCCACACCGGGTGCGGGCGTCAGCGGCTCCCACGGGCGAGGTGCCCAGCGGACGGGGCTGGGTTCCATCTCACCTGCCCAGGCCTGGGACAATTCTCCGTTGCAGAAGCGTTCGCGGGCGTCGCGATCGATTTCTGTGGGCGTGAAGCTGCGGCACAGCGCATCGAAGAGCTGATGGGTCGGGTAGGGCCCGCGATACTTCACCGATTCCCGCCCCTGGTCGGCCATCAAGGCCGCGAGCAGGTTGATGACCGCTTCTCCCCCACCCGCGGGAATCGCGGCGGGATGATCCACCGGAGGGATCCACGAGAGCCGGCCATAATCCTGGGCGGCCAACCGGGCCAGGGTCTTGCCGCTTTCCGCGTCGATCAGGCGATCCGAACGGCCCCATATTGGATGGGATGCGGAACCGGGCTCAATTTCCAGCCAACCGCCCCCCGGCACCCGCACCCGAGCCCATGCCAATTCCTGGAGCGGTACATCTCCCGCCAGTGTACCCGATTGGAGAGAGGAGGGTCGCTGCCAGCGCAGTACCGCGTGGAGCGTGCCATTGCGGTCAAACTGGGCCCAACGGCGAGGCGCGGTTTCATGGTCGAACAGCACCGTTCCCCCGATGGGAGACCGCCGCGCCCACCATCCATCGCCCAGCCCAACGCGTCCGGGCCGTGCGCCCGCCGCTTCTCCGGCCAAAATCAGCGCGTCCAGGCGTTTGGTCACGTCCGGCGGGATGGGTAGCAGTTGCAGCAGTCGATTGTTATCTTTCCCAGATATCATCGGTAATCTGCCCAGTTGACTTTCCGACATTAATGGCCGGCATGACTGTTTCGGCGGCCCATATCACTGACAGCACCCCGGAGACGTGGCATGGCATCGTGTAAATTCGCCAATTTCAGCCGTATTTAGCCCGGGTTGCCCGGAAATAATTGAAATTAGTGCCAAATCCGGCTATGTGAGTTGACGGAGCCGCCGCCTAAGTGGTAGCAACCTCATTGTATATGGGCATGCTTGTATATGGGTAGGGCTTGTATATGGGTAGGGTATATGGGGAATTCCAACCCTTGGCGTGACCGTGTGATCCCGCGGAACCTATCATGGCACTCCCCAGTAGGCACAAGACCCAATTTATCAGGCGAGCGTTTCGATGACTGAAGACCAACCGCGTTTGATTGTCGAAGACCTGGCAAAATCATTCGGCGGTGTCTTGGCGTTGAGCGGCGTAAGCTTGCAGGCCCACCCCCGCAAAATTCTTTCCATTATCGGGCCCAATGGGGCCGGCAAGACCACGTTGATCAACGGGATCAGCGGCGTCTTCACGCCGGATCGGGGTAAAGTTACCTTGGATGGCCGTCCCATCTCCGGCCTTGCACCTCACAAGGTGGCACGGGCGGGGGTCGCCCGCACATTTCAAAACGTCGCCCTTTTCGGCGGCATGACCGTCCTGGAAAATCTCATGCTGGGCCGAAATTCGAAAATGCGCGCCAGCGTCCTCAGTTGCGGGCTATTCTGGGGCCGCGCGCAGCGTGAGGAAATTTCACATCGGCGGCAAGTGGAAAAATTCATCGACTTCCTCGGAATATCCGACATCCGCAAGCAGCCCGCAGGGAGCCTGCCCCTGGGCCTGCAAAAACGTGTGGAATTGGGGCGGGCGCTGGTGGCCGAACCCAAAGTCTTGCTGCTGGACGAACCGATGGGCGGAATGAACCTGGAAGAAAAGGAAAGCATGGCCCGCTATATATTGGACGTGATCGAGACCACGGACACCGCCGTCGTTTTGATCGAGCACGATATGGGCGTGGTGATGGATATCTCCGACCAGGTGATCGTCTTGGATCAAGGGGTCAAAATCGCCGAAGGGACGCCCCAGGAAGTACGCGCCAACCCCACTGTGATCGAAGCTTATCTGGGCCAAACCCACGCGGCCTGACCCATCAATACTCGCCAATGGCAACCATGGTCAATTCCGTAGATACCCTGCCCCGGCTGTTGCAGCGCAACGCTATCCAGTACGCCAACAAAGACGCGATCCGCGAGAAGAAGTTCGGGATCTGGCAGACATTTACCTGGTCGGAGTACGAGGCCGAAGTACAGTGGCTGGCCCACGGCTTGGCGGAGTTGGGGTTTCGGCGGGGAGACCGGCTCGCCGTGATCGGCGACAACCGTCCGCGCTTGTACTGGGCCATTTTGGCCACCCAGGCCCTGGGGGGCGTTGCGACCGCGGCTTACCAGGATTCCATCGCCAAGGAGATGGGGTACGTACTGTCCCATTCGGAGGTAAAAATCATTCTCGCCGAGAATGAAGAACAGGTCGACAAACTCTACGAAGTGCGCGAGGAGATTCCCACCGTGCAACGGGTCATCTACGACGATCCCCGCGGGCTGGAGTTCAACGACGACAAATGGCTGATCGACTACGATCAGGTCATCGAGCAAGGGCGGGCGCATCAGCAGGCGCATCCCGGTTTCTACGACGATGAATTGGCCAGGGGCAGTCTCGATGACGTGGCACTGATGTGTTACACCTCCGGCACCACGGGCGACCCCAAGGGTGTGATGCTGACCCATCGCAATCTCACCTCGGCTCTGCGCGAAGGGGTGATCTCGGAGGACTGGCGCCATACGGACGAAGTGATGGCCTATTTGCCCATTGCCTGGGTGGGGGATACGGCGGTTTCCATCGCCGGCGCCATGATCTGCGGCATGGCCGTGAGCTGCCCCGAGTCGCCAGAGACCGTACTGCGCGACTATCGGGAAATCGGGCCCACGGTGGTTTTGGCCCCGCCCCGCACCTGGGAAAACATATTAACCCGCATCCAAGTGCGCATGGAGGAGGCCGGGAGTGCAAAAAAATGGCTGTTCGAGTGGTCCATGAACATCGCGCTGCGGGTCGAACGCGAGGTCAAGGATGGCCGCAGGCCACCCCTCCCTTTGCGCATCCTCAACCAGATCGGCGATTTCCTGGTGCGGGCCCCCCTACGCGATCTGCTGGGATTGCGCCGCATAAGGCTGGGCTACACGGGCGGCGCGCCCCTGGGGCCGGATGTATTCGATTACTTGCGTGCCTTGGGAATCAATCTGAAACAGCTCTATGGATTGACGGAAAGCTCGGCGGCGTGCTGCTTCCAGCCCGACGGCGAGGCTCGCTCCGATACGGTGGGACGGCCCTTGACCGGCGTTGAAATAAAGATCGACGACAACGGAGAGATCCTCCTGAAGGGCGACATGAACTTCAAGGGGTACTTCAAGAATGAGCAGGCGACCCGGGAGACGTTCGTCGAAGACGGCTGGATGAAGACCGGGGATGCCGGATTCATCGACGAGTCGGGCCACCTGAAAGTCATCGACCGGGCCAAAGACGTGAACCGCCTCCGGGACGGCACCCTGTTCGCCCCCCAATTCCTGGAAAACAAGCTCAAATTCTCGCCTTATATCAAGGAGGCGGTAACCATCGGCGTCGATCGCGAATACGTGGCTGCGATGATCAATATCGACATGGATACGATGGAAAACTGGGCAGAGCGTAACAGCATTAACTACTCCGGGTACCGGGAACTGGCCCAAAGGGAAGAATCCTACCGCCTCATCCAAAACGAAATCGCCAAAATCAACCATAGCCTGGCGCAGGATCGCGAGATGGCCGGAGCTCAGGTGCGCCGGTTCCTGATACTTTACAAGGAATTGGATGCCGACGACGGAGAGATCACGCGCACTCGCAAAATCCGGCGCGGTTTGATCGGAGAGCGATACAAGCCGCTGATCGAGGCCCTTTATTCCGAGGCTGAATCGGTGGATGTGGAGATTCCTGTCACTTACGAGGACGGCCGAACAGCCGTGCTCAATGCCTCGGTACGGCTGATGGAGGCCCCGGTGCGGACCGGCGCCGAACCGCAACCGGCCCCCCAAGCCATTTCGGCATGACAAGAGCGAACGACAATTTTTATTTGGCTTCGCCTTCAGCAATGCAGCATAGAGAGATTGCGTGAGGTGAATTTGGGTTAGATTGTTTTCGTGCCCTTCGGCACAGCTGCGATGTCTCGTGGTGCTCCCCACACCCTAAGAAAGGCTCAGGGCAGGCTCGGAGCTGGGAAAGCGCGTCGACAAGGCGCCGCCTCACCGTAATATGGCGTTGGGGCCGGGCGTGAGGAATTCCACATTATCACAATAAGTTACATGGTTTTCACTTACATGCAGGAAAAGATATAAATGTATTACGTCGAGTTGATGATCAACGGACTGTTGGTGGGCATCCTCTACTCCCTGATCGCCCTGGGATTCGTGCTCATCTACAAGGCCTCGGACGTGATCAATTTCGCCCAGGGCGAGCTGGTCATGTTCGCGGGTTACGTCCTGGCGGCGAGCCTGCAACTTTACGGATTCCCGCTCGCCTTGGCCATCGTGCTCGGTTTTTCCTCGATGATTATATTGGGTTACGCCATCGAGCGGGTCGTGCTGCAGCACCTGATCGGCCGCCCGGCCGTCGCGGTGATCATGGCCACAATAGGGTTGGCTGCCTTCCTGCAAGGATTGGCGCCGTTCTTATGGGGACCGGAGACCAAGAACCTACCGTTGCCCATACCAGAGGGACCGGTCTTCCTGGGGCCAATCCTGTTTTCCCAGATCGAAATCTACGCCGCGCTGTTGGCTCTGGTATGTTTCGGATTATTCGGATTGTTTTTTACCAAAAGCCGCATGGGGCTGGCCCTGCGTGCCATCGCGGACGACCAGCAGGTCTCCCAGGCCATGGGGATCAACGTCAAGCTCTATTTCGCGTTGGCATGGGGACTCGCGGGCACCGTGGCGGCCGTGGGCGGCCTCGTGTGGGGCAACCTGCTCGGGGTCGACGTCCAACTGGCCCTCGTGGGGCTTAAGGTGTTTCCCGTCGTAATTCTGGGCGGACTGGACAGCATCGTCGGAGCGATGGTGGGTGGGCTCATTATCGGTGTCGTGGAAAGCATTGCCGCGGGATTCATCGATCCTCTGGTGGGTGGCGGCACGAAGGATTTCACGCCCTATATATTGATGATCCTGGTGCTGATGATCCGCCCCTACGGGCTCTTCGGCAAGGAACAAATTGAGCGGGTATAAGCGCGATGCTTAATCGGGAAACCGCGACGTTCAAACGCAGTTATGCCGAGGATATGGCCCTATATCCGTTGCCGCTGCAACGGGTGACCATCGCGGTCATTATCCTGGTGGCTTTCGTCGCGTTCCCATTCGTCGCCTCGGTATACATGCTGGGGCTCGCCAACCTGATCGGCATCGCCGCGTTGGGGGCTATCGGGCTGAATATCCTGGTGGGTTCCACGGGCCAAATCTCCATCGGTCATGGTGCTTTCATGTCGGTGGGCGCTTATACCGCGGCCGTGCTGTCGTCCCGCTATGGCGTCCCCTGGTGGGGCGCCATCCTGGGTGGGGGCTCCATGTCGGCGCTGGTGGGCACATTTTTCGGAATTCCCTCCCTGCGCATCAAGGGACTGTATCTGGCCATTTCGACCCTGGCAGCACAGCTCATCATCGAATGGGTACTCAACCATGTGACCTGGATCAGTGGGGGCGTGGGCGCGGTGATCTACGTGGACAAGCCCTCCGTTTTCGGTTTGGCGTTAAAGTCGAACCTGGCGATGTACTATTTCATCTACGTGTTTCTGGCCATCGGGGTCGTGTTCGCGCTCAATATTTTGCGCACCCACATCGGGCGGGCTTTCATCGCGGTGAGGGACCGCGACGTCGCGGCGGAGATCATCGGGATCAATATATTCCGCACCAAGCTGACATCTTTCGCCATCAGCTCGTTCTATGCCGGCGTAACCGGTGTGCTCTATACCTACTACTATGGCATGGCCAACTACGAGGCCTTCAACCTGACCATTTCGATCCAATTTCTGGCCATGGTGATCATCGGCGGATTGGGCAGTGTACTCGGTTCCATCCTGGGCGCCATTTTCATCACGCTGCTCCCCATCGTCCTCGACACCGTATTGGGTTCGGTGGGGCGGATGTTCATGGATGCCGCCGCGGTGGCTTCGATATCCACCAGCCTGCAACTGATGCTCTTCGGCGGGTTGATCATGTTTTTTCTGGTGGTGGAGCCCGACGGGTTGAGCAAACTTTGGCGCAACGTGAAGGACTACTTTCGGGTCTGGCCATTTCCCTATTTGTAAATTAGGGGATAGAGTGACCTGCCCAAACGGGGTGTGGCTCAGCCCCGCTGCTTCCCATTATGCCGCGCCGCTTTCCAATCGTGGATGGCGGAGCGGTGGCGGAGCGGAACACCAGGGGCGAGCCTTGCATGATGGATATGCCCCAACATCAACCACTCACCCCGGGGGGTGATATGAAAGATTTAGGAAAGAACCTGTTGCGCGGCGGAACGGGGTGGGTTGCCCTGCTCGTGATGTTCGGGCTGGTCCTGGCCGCCTGCGAAAAGAAACCGGAAGAAGGCGCGGAAGTCACGGAGATCGTGATCGGTATGCAATGCGATCGCTCCGGTCCCACCCAAACCGTCGGGCCGTTCCTTTGCGATGGCGCGCACGACTACATCAGCTTGTTCAATAAGAAGAAGAGCCTGGGCGATAAGTACCGCATCCGCCTGATGGAAATCGATCACGGCTACAACGTCCCCCGCGGCGTGGAAGCCTATGAGCGGTTCAAGGAAGCCGGTGCGGTTTCGATAAGCCTCTACGGAACGCCTCACACCTATTCCCTCACGCCAAAGCTGACCGAGGACAAAACCCTGGGCACCTCGCCCGGTTTCGGGAACGCCGCGGCGGCGGACGGCGAGAAGTTCCCGTACATATTCCCGGTCGCGGCGACCTACTGGTCCCAGATCGCATCAGCCGTCAAATTCGTATTGGATAAGTGGAGCGGTTCCGAAAAACCGAAGATCGCCTATATCTACTATGACAATCCGGCCGGCCGCGAGCCTCTACCCGTGCTCAGGATTCTTGCCAGTAAGGAAGGGTTCCAGCTTCGGGAATTCGCCGTACCGCCTCCCGGAATCGAGATGCGGCCCCAAATCCTGGATATCGCACGGAACTACAAGGCGGATTGGGTCATCGCCCATCTGTTTGGAAGGGCCCCGGGCGTGAGCATCAAGGAGTTCATCCGAGTCGGATTCCCGCGGGATCGGGTCATTTCCCTGGTGTGGGGCGCTTCCGAATCGGATATCAACGTGGCCGGATGGGACCAGGCCGAGGGATATTACGGGCTTCAGTTCGCCGGGGTCGGGCAGGACCATGCCATCATCAAAGAGATCAAGCAGATGTTCGCGGATGAGGGCAAGGAACCACGGAAGACGATGGAAATCACCGTGTACTACAACCGCGGCGTCTTCATCATCGCGCTTCATGCCCGGGCGATCCAGATCGCCCTGGAGAAACACGGCTATCCCATCACCGGCGAAAACGTGAGAGATGCCATGGAATCCATCCACGATTTCGACCTGGATGGGTTCATGCCACCGCTCAACCTCTCCCGGCAGGATCACGAGGGTGGCGGTTGGGTGAAAGTCTACCAGGTGAAAGGCGGTGCCTGGGTGGAAGCCAGCGATTGGATGCACGGCTATCGCGACGTCGTGCTCAAGCACGTGGCGGAAGCCAAGGCTTCCTAGCCCCGGCGCGCCCATCGTAAAAGCCAAGGGCCGGATGCTCGCCGGCGACGGCGGGTACCGGCCCAGTTATCCCGCAACGCGCGGGCTCGGATGCCCCTGGGAACACGGCATGGCCGCGACTCTGCGGCTTCCATAAAGGCGATTCCGGGCCACAATTCCGCCGGAGGTGATGATTCACTTTCCCTGCAAGCGAAACACGATATGCTGACCCTGAACAATATCGAAGTCATCTTCGACAACATCATCCTGGTGCTGAAAGGGGTCTTCCTGCAGGTCGATCAAGGGAAAATCGTCACCCTCGTCGGCTCCAACGGTGCCGGTAAAACGACCACCCTCAAATCCATCTCGGGCTTGATCAAGACTGAGCGCGGCCGTGTCACGCGAGGTTCGATCGAACTGGACGGCCACCGGTTGGACCGCATAGACCCCTCGGCCATCGTCAAATTGGGTGTGGCGCAAGTATTCGAGGGACGCCGAGTCTTCGAGCACCTGACCGTGCGCGAAAACCTGCTGGTTGGCGCCCACACGCAATCGAACCTCAGTCAAATCCGACAGGACATCGAGCGAATTTTCAACTACTTTCCCCGGCTGGCCGAGCGGGTGAACGTAAAAGCAGGCTACATATCCGGCGGCGAGCAGCAGATGCTGGCCATCGGGCGCGGCTTGATGAGCCGGCCACGGCTTTTGCTGCTGGACGAGCCGTCCCTGGGTTTGGCTCCCTTGTTGGTGGAGGAAATATTCTCCATCCTCAAGCGGCTTAATCAGGAGGAAGGGCTGACCATCCTCCTCGTGGAGCAGAACGTCACCATGGCCCTGGCTATTGCCGACGAGGGCTCGGTGATGGAAAACGGCAAGATCGTGCTCAGCGGACCCGCCGAGAAATTGCGCGGCAACGACGATATCAAAGAGTTCTATCTCGGGCTCTCCGAGGTCGGCACCAAAAAGAGCTACCGCGACGTCAAACACTACCGGCGCCGCAAGCGCTGGCTCTCCTGACCCCGCCGATAATCCTGCAATCATGTCACCCTTACCCTGCCTGGAATCCGATCCTGGTATCGGCCTGCTGTGGGCCGCGCTCCCGGGGCGGAATGCCTCGTCAGTAGCATCGGCTTACCGGGAGCGGGCGTTGTGGCGCGTCTGCAAGGCCCGTGGCGCAGGCAGCCTCCTTTGCGATGGCCAACCCTGGCGCGAGCTGACCCTGCTCAGAGCCGGGGTCATGGACGGGGAGGCATTGGTGATCTGCCTCCAGGCGGTCAGGTCGGAAAATCCCGGTTCCATCATCCGCGCCGAACTGGATTGCACAGGAGAGGTCGCTTTAAGATTGACGCGCCGGCAGGCGCGACGACTCTCCGGCGATGCAGCTTTGTTTTTCCACATCGTAATCGATCGCCAAGACGAATTGACTGCCGGAAAGCTGCGCCAAATCGCGATCCTGGCCGACGCGGGGATTCCCCTGGCCGGCGAAATCCGATTGCAAAAAGGCGTGAACGACGAGGGGCATCGATTGCGGGACCTGCTGCTGCTCCTGCAGAAAAACCGGGTGCGGCCCTACTACCTGATCGACGGGGAATGGCTTCCCGACGAACTCCGGGTCGAACCGGAGGCGATAGATGAGCTGGTTCGGGGGGTGCGGGGATGGATCAGCGGATTGGCCGTGCCACAGGCGATTCTGGAAACGTCCGGCGGAAGACGGCGGCCGATGGTCCCCAACTACTTGCGGCACATGGAACCGGCGGGTGTCGATGCACTAAACTACCAGGGCCGGGTATTCCGCTACGTCAATCCCCCCAGCAAGGTGCAGACTCCGCCGTAGACGCTCAGGGGGCAGAGTGCTCCGGGTCCGATCCGTCTTCCTCGTCCTCGCCATCATCGTCATCGGTGCTCAGAAGTGGACGCAGACGCCTGCTGGAAAGGACGTCGACGAGGTCCGGCTCGTCCCTACTAGGCTCAAATCGCTGCCGCATTGACCACAGCAAGCCCGTCCTTCCTCCCAGATAATGTCCTCGTCGGCGACCTCCTCCAGGCAATCCTCACAGTAGTGTGTATTCTTCATACTGAACAATATCGCTCCCATCAGCGGCCGATCGTTCCTATTTCCGGGCCGTGCAGATGCGACAACCCTATGCGGCCCTCCCCCGAATCAAAACCAGCACTCCGGTGTAAGTGTACATCAATGGCCGCCCGCTGCTGGTGGCCAATTCGAATCCGCCCAACATGCCGATGAGCGGAAACTCGCCGATCTCCTCGCGGATCACCCTGGCATCCACCCCTTCTCTTCCGTACAGGCGCTGGCCCCTGGCTGCGCAGTCGAAATAGAACCCGAAATCAGGCGGGCCGGCAAAGCGCTTCTTCAGTCTGGCCGCCATGCGTCGCATATCCTGCTCGGCAGCCTCGGGATTGCGGTGCATGAACACCATGGCGCCCTGCCCCTCCAGTTGCTGTGGTACCACCAGCCCCCCCGATTGCTGATCGAAACCCACCAGATGCCGCACCAGACACGACTCTCCGTTGAAGGAAGGATTCACCGATTCGAGCGGAAAGCCCAACAATACCTCCCCTACGAGTTGCTGGAAATCGTCCAAACGCAACGCCTCGCCTTGTTCCATATAGACATGGATGGCCGGGCGCCCATCAAGCTCGAGGATCACATTATCCCGCGCTGCGGTGATGAAATGCGGATCGCCAACCGGCGCGCAGCTTTGGGTAATGCCAACGGCGTAGTCCAGCTCTCCGCTGATGCTCAGAGCGGCCACGGCATTGGAAGAGACGCCCTCCATGCTCATCTGCAGGCTCCAACCTGTCGTTCCGTTGTCGGTAGCCCCGGCTCCATAGAGGGACAATCCGGGCCACTCGGAACGTACCTTGGCGAGCAAAACGGCGGCATCCACCCGATAGGCGTCGGGCAGGAGAAAAAGCAGCGACTCGTCGCCTTGCCTGATATCCGCCGGCACCAGTCCCGCCAGACCCTCTGCTTCCTGGGTCAGCATCGCCGAGCGAACCTGAATTCCCGAGCCGGATCCGACCATGAGTACAAGCCCGGGTCCGGCCTCCACTTCTTCGGCGCCGCCAATCAGACCCGCCGCGCTGCAGCCGAAAAAGGCCCGGCAGCCCGTTTCGCGAAGGATCACCTCTCGCAGCATTTCGGCCTGGGGCTGGTGGGCCATCGAAAAAAAGCAGGCCGCCCATTCCGCGCGGTCGAGACCGGCCTCCGCCATGGCCTCCGGGATCACCTCCCGCACGGCCTTCCGCGAGTCCGGCAAACGGGAAAGTCCCGCTCCTGCCTTGATCGACAACCGCTATCCTCCGTGCAAGGTGGTCTCGTTCTAACCCTGAGTCCTGGATACCCTACCAATCCGGGCTACCATTCGCCGCAGGAGCCCGTTACTCATGGTCGTTCGTTCCGCCTCGGCCACAAGCTTCCACCACGGCGCCGGCCACCTCGCGCAGCCGGCGCGCGTTGGTCAGCGGATCCAGAAATCCGGTGGTGATGATCACGCAGACCAGTCTCCGCTCCGGATCGGCCATGCCGATCGAGGAGACCATACCCGGATGTCCGAAAACCCGCCGGGAAGCCGCCAAAGGCATGTCGGCATTCCCGTGCAGGGCGAATCCCAGGCCCCAGGCCAGTACGGCATTGGCGAGGGTCAAATCCGGCAATCCCCACCGATGACAGGCGGTAAAAAGATCCACGGTGCCACGGTTCACGATATGCCGTTCCCCAACCTTTCCGCCGGCCAGCAGCATCTCGTAGAATCGGCCCAGGTCCCGCGCCGGACCGCGGATGCCGCCTCCCGGATTGACCCGCGCGATTTCCTGCTCGCTGTTCCAGCGCTCGACGAACTTTTCGCTGGCGAAGGCGGGCCGCTCGGAGCGGCCATTGACGGTGCGGGCCAGCCTCCCCGCAAGCGATTTTTGCTCGGCTGGACCGATGCCCATGTGACTTTCGGCCATGCCCAGGGGATCGAAGATTTCCGCTCGCAGGAAATGGTCGATCGGCCGGCCATCGGCCACGCGCACCAGTTCGCCCAATATATACCAACCCGTTGTGGGATGGTATCCGGCCTTCGTTCCCGGCTCATATTCAGCCGCGGCGGCGCAGATCGTCTCGACGATCTCGTCCCATGCAAGATCGCTCTCGTTCGGCAGCGCATTGGCGAAGCCCCCCTGGTGGGTCAACACGTGTCGTATGGTGCAGCGCTCCTTGCCGTTTCCGAATCCGGGCAAGAATTTGCACACGGGATCGTCCAGCCGAATTTCGTCACGGTCGATCAGAATTGCGATCGCCATGGCCGTCAGGGGTTTGGAGGCGGAAAACCATGACGTCAGCGAATCGGTACGCATGGGGCCGCGTGCAAGGGTATCCCCGCATGCGAATTCCAGCACCGGACGGCCGTAGCGCGATACGTATAGCTGGGCGCCCGGGTGCCGGCCGCTTTTCCGTCCTGCCTCCAGCGCGGCAATCCCCTCCATCAGCTTCTTCCGCGACATATCGGCCGCGTTCGGATCGCCATGCCATATTACGTTTAACGGATCTTCGTCGCTGGATTGCCGGGATGTCATCGGGCCTTTCACCTTCCCCAATCAGCGATTTATTGCGCGGGATTCCCCGTTGGCCCCATTGGATTGAGCAGAGCACGCGGCTCGGCACGCCTTTTCATTTCCCCAGCGTACGGCTAAGGTATTGCCGTGTGGTTGCACATTTTGCTCTGTGGGGCACGTTACAGCAGCTATGCGGGGGCCCGAGCGAAATTACTCAACCATTGAACGGTAAGATGACTGGTTCCCGGGTTTTCTCCGATTTCCGCCGCAGGCGCAACCACCATGAACAGAATACTGAGTTGGTTTGAGGGCCAAAGAGATACCTCGATACTGATACTGCGTGTGATCCTGGCCACAATCCTGATCGTTGCAGGCTATCAGAAGCTCTTCGGGAGCGGAATATCGGAATTCACCGGCTATCTTGCCGGCCGTGGCATCGTATTGTCCCCGTTGTTCGGAATTCTCGTCCCAGTTCTGGAATTCTTCGGGGGCATTGCCATCTTGTTGGGGCTCTTTACCCGCTATGTGGCGATCCTGATCGCAATTCAATTCGTTTACATCAGTATTCATTATAAACCAATACTGGTGGGCGGTAGCGGCGTATGGAAATCGGTGCGGATCGATCTTACTCTCGCCGCCATGGCGATCTTGTTGATCACGCACGGGGGTGGCAGAATGGCGCTGGACAGATTACTTTTCCGTAAGTAGAACGCGCGTTGGCGCGGAACGGATCTGCAGCGGGAAGGGAAAGCCGCCTCGCCGTACACAGGCGGCCCGGAACTCAGACAAAGGAGGAATTTCGATGAATGGATTGTTTACTTGGTTCGATAGCCAAAAGGACACCGGTTATCTCATCCTGCGCGTCGTGCTGGGCGTGGTCCTGGTGGTCTCCGGCTATTTTAAGTTGTTCGTCTTCGGATTTGAAGGCGTAGCTGGCTTTTTCACGAAAATCGATCTCTTCGCCATACCCCTGTTGGCGTATTTGGTGCCGCTGCTCGAGTTCTTCGGTGGAATCGCGATCATACTCGGGGTATTCACCCGGCTCTTGTCGGTGTGGATCATCGTAGAATTCGCGCTTATTGTTGTATACGTCAGGCCGGTACTGATGACCCAAGGTTGGAACGACGTGCGCGTCGACATCCTGATGGTCGCCTTGGGGATCTTCTTCATCGCCAACGGCTCTGGCCCGCGAAGCTTGGCCGCCAAGTTCTTCCCGGACAAGATCTGGCTTCAATGACGGCCCTGCTTTTGCGGTGCGCTCCGGTAGTGCGCACCCTTAAGGCGCGGTAACCCCGGAGCGGTCCACATAGCGCTCCAGGTAGGCCCATACCAGATTCTTGGGGAAGTAGTGTTCCTCGGCCAGATCGCCGGCGCGGAGCAGATCGCGCAAGAAGTGCTGGCAGTTGTTCGTGAGCAGGTAATAGGTGCGCGCTTCCGCCTGCTCCAGGGTGGCGGCCTCGGCGTATCGAGTTTCGGCGGCGCGATGGATTCTCGCCCGCAACGACGGATCGATCCGCACCGGCACCGCATACTCCCAGGAACCCACCAGGTCGCCCGGATTTTGCCCCAGGCGGCGGATCACCAGTTCCTTGGTGAAGCCGAAGATGGAGGGCAGGCGCGCCGTGATGCCCTCCGCGAACCCCGCCTCGCCCCTCCGCGCACGCCTCGCATACTCGATCTCCGCCGAGGCGTACTGATCGTAGCGCACCCAGCCCTCGCCCCCCGGCTCGGCGAGGATCAAGCCCGTGTGGCCCAACCCGAGAACGGCGTCGGGGTCATAGACGATGAACAGATCTCCCTCGACCCCGGCTGCGCCTCGCCATTCCCGCGGCAGTGGCGGCAACCCGAACTGGGCACAACTGTTCCCGGTCAAGATCACCAGGCCCAAGAGTATGACGATCCGTACCATCGCAACGCACTAGCCGCATTTACCCCCGGGCTTCCACACCAGCGCGCATCTCGAAGACGCGCACGATGGCGCTGTGGTTCTCATCACCATAGACCACATCAATGAGATTCTGATGCAAATCGCGCACAAGGTCCACCACCGGCAGGGAGATGCCCAGGAATTCCATGCTCTGGGCGATGTAGGTGAGGTCCTTGAGCCGCACCGTGGCCCGGGCCCCCGGCTCCAGATGTCCCGAGAGCACCTTGGGCAGATGATGCGGAAGACCTCGCTGTTGGCCACGCCCCTGGCCAGGGCCTCGGCGCGGCAGGTCAGGTCGAGACCGGCCTTGGCGCCGAATACCAGGACCCCGGGCATGATCGGTTCCTTTCGGCATTGACGGTTCTAAGAGACACCAAACCGGCGGCCTCCGCGAATATTACCTTCCCTCCTACCCCATTGACGGTCATGGAGCAAAACACGACCTGTCGGCGTGGCGACGGTCAGCGCGTGTAGCTGTAGATGAAGTCATTGCCCGGGGCCGCCTGGTGGCAGGTGATGCATTTGGGCACGCGCCCGGCGAAGGGGACGCCTTTTGGTGCAGTGGGCTGGCCCTTGCCGTCGAAGCGCACATAGAACCAGTCGTCATGATCGGGATCGTAGCCCGCCTGACGCTGGAACATGACCGCCACGATCGCCAGGTTGCGCCGCGGGTTGTATATTGGAATTATCGTTTAGCGAACCAGTCAGAGAAATTTAGATAGCTAGTTAGCTAGCTAACTAGATACAACAACTGTTCCCAGCATCTTTGCCCCCTCATGGGGAATGCAGAAGTACTTGTACGTGCCAGGTACGGTGAAAGTGTGGGAGAACTCCTCTCCTGGAAGCAAGTCACCGGAGTTAAAAGTTTCCGCGCCGTTTGGGAGCTGGACGTTCTCTTTTAGTGCCGCGAGTTCAGGATCAACCGTAACTGAATGCACGAGATCGGAGGTATTTTTCCATCGCACTTTATCACCGATCTTGATTTGCACCACGGATTTTTCGAAGGTAAGTTTGTTGGTCAATATTACCGTCGTCTCTGATCCAGAGATATGATAGCGCGCCAATTTAGCGATAGAGCCGACACCATCGCGGTCATACGATTCTGCCCGCGA
Source organism: SAR324 cluster bacterium (assembly GCA_022574555.1). Taxonomy (GTDB): domain Bacteria; phylum SAR324; class SAR324; order SAR324; family JACQKK01; genus JACZRV01. The sequence goes on along the minus strand of JACZRV010000003.1, from coordinate 2,600 downwards.
TAGTGAAACATCACGCTCGGAATCTATCTTTAGGTTCTCAAACATCACATGCCAGAAAGGGAGCTGCTTCCCATTGGGCAGCATAAAACCTGTCTTGATTGGTGCCTTCATAAAGTGGCCTTGTGCATCCGTCTTCACGGGGAATACCATGACGTGGAAGTGCAAGCGAGTGGGCGTAACTTGATGGTCGAACGCCATCTTGTACCCTTCAGTACGGATGTACTCGGTAAGCATGCCGTGAATCAGCCTCGACTCATCCACGACCTCCCCGTTCTTCAGAATATCGCCAACTCCCCAGAATGCGACGTACGTAAAGAATGTTGGCATCATCGCTGTCCACAGGCGAGTAAATCCGTGCAGCATGTGGTTCGTTACCACACCGCCGAAGGTGGGCATCTCATTTCCGTGTGGGATCATCTTCTTACAGCAGGTAACCCCATAGGTATTACCGTCTCTGTCTTGCCAGGTGGCCTCAAATTTGACTTGATCGTTTGTCGTGGCCGCATCGGTCGCAGTCACGTCCAATGCTTCTAATTTCATCCGGCCATTCGGGAGGACTATGTGATTCAGATCGCCTGTTGGAGTCTTCACCGTCGTAGTTGTGTATTTACCGTCCTCTACTTTGCGCATCGACAACGGGATTCCATTGATTAGAGGGGCGCCACCGAACGCGCGTGGATACTTTGGCGTTCCGACCACATTCGGATCCAGCCTCCGTACAGAGGGGAGGGCGACAAACACTCCGCCAACGTCCTGAGTAACATGGACGCGGATAGGGCCGCCGACAATTTCAAGTGGGTGCTCAACACCTTTATGGGCTTCGAGGTATCCCCGCGCAGGAGCTAGTTTCACCATTTCCATCATGGCTTGTTTATCTGCTGCTTTTACAATCTTCTCATCTCCGCTATAGGCCAGTGCGAAGATAATCACACAAACCACTATTGAGCTTAGAAGAAAGAAACTTTTTGGGCCTGGTACGGTAGTTGACCAACGCATGATATCTCTCCTGATGTTGCTTTTAGTTAACAGATTACGGAATCACATCTTAAGCAATTCTCGGCCTGCCCCATGATGGGATTGTCCTCAGACGGAGAGTTCTTCAAATAGACGTGCTGGTTGACACATCACTTCTGTATTCAGCGGGCAATAATTAAACCGTCCTCTCCGATGTTTTTCGACCAACCCCGCGCGCCGTCACTCCTTGCGATGGTGTGACGTTGTGTCAACAGACACCCCCAATGTTTTGCTAGTTCAATGTCCTCTGACTGGCCGAACGAAGGGGCCGCCTGCAGGATACCCGCGTGATCCATCGCGATCGCCGCCGTGATCATCGTCGCGGCCGTGGCCAGTACGAGGCCGGTGCCCAGACCGAAGCGCAATTTTCGTGTCATGGCTGTCTCCTATGGTTCGATAAAGCGTGTTTCCGGTGCCGAAGGCCTTCGCGGCCCCGAAGCCCAGAGTTCCTCCATTCCGGGTGTACGAGGACTCGAAGCTGCCTGCGATTGGCGACCGCCTATGGCTGCGCGGCCTGCACGTTGGAGCTGCAGTCCTCCGCGATTTGGCCGAACAGTTCGGCCAGACGGCGCATCATCTCGGGCCGGATGCTGCAAAAGATAAACCGGCCACGGCGCTCCGTGCGTATCAGACCCGCACGGCGCAGCTCCTTCAGATGATGCGAAATCGTCGCCAGGTTCAGGTTCAGGCTCTCGGCCAGTTCAGAGACGTTACAACACCGCTCCGAGAGGTCGCAGCGCGACGGATCTTGGCACCGCAGGGTCTTACCCTGCATCAGGCGCAGCAGCTTCAGGCGCGGTTCGGCGGCCAACGCGGCGAACACTTCCGCGAGCTCAGAATCACTCATGGTATGACAACCTTATAATTCGATAATATGATAAGTCAACAACTTTATAAGTGTGGATGTTTCCAAAGAACGCTCTGTCTGGCGCTCGCGGCCCAGCCGCGTCTGCCCCAGGATTTGGAGGTCGGCGCTATCCCTTGGTGGGTTGGCTGAACCATGCCATCCCCTTGGCCGATACTTGAGGCTATGACGGTGCTGCATCATTGGCAGAGAATTGGTACGGTAGGAGTAGACCATTGAACACGGTACGGAATGCCGAAAATTACGCCCGACCCATTCGATATGTTTTGCCTCTATTATTTGGGGCTGACACCCGAGGGAGAGGTGCGCTTTGTCAACGCCAATCAGATCGCCAAGCGATTCAACTGGACGGCGCAGGCTGTACTGGATTTTTTGCGGAAGCACAGAATGCACCCCGACGCGGTGCTCAACACCGATTTTCCCTTGGCGCGCTACCAGGCCGATCTCCAGATCGCCGCCGTCGGAGAGGATGCGGAGACTCTCCGCCGCCGCGCCGAGATGATTTACGAATCGTTCACCCAGCGCAGCGGGCGCTTCAAGCGGGACTGGCTGAGGGAAATCGAGGAGGAGCGGGCGCGCGACCGGGAAGCCGAGCACGAGCGCCGGATGCGCAGCAAGTATTCCTGAACCGCGGCTGAACCTCTGTTAATGGGCCTCTGTTAATGGGCCTCTGTTAATGAGCCTCTGTTAATGGGCCTCTGTTAATGAGCCTCTGTTAATG
>JACZRV010000040.1 GCA_022574555.1 SAR324 cluster bacterium | reverse complement strand
GAGATCGATCCACCGCACCTGATGATGGGTGCCGCCACCGACATTCTGCCCGATATCGCCGCCAAAGCACCGGCGGGCAAGACCACACGCAAGGCCGCCAAGCCAAAGGGCGGGATAGCCGCAGCCCGCACCGATGATGCCGAATTGGGCATCGAGGTGGGTATGTCCCTGCGAGAGGTGGAAAAGAAACTCATCTTCGAGACCCTGCGCAAGACCCATAACAATCGTACACAGGCGGCCAAGATGCTCTCCATCAGCATCCGCACCCTGCGCAACAAGCTCAACGAGTACGCCGGCGAGGGCGGCCTGGTCGAATTGGACGACGCCGGGTAATCTCGCGGCCGACACCAAGCGTGCCATCATATAAATAATCAGATCAATTAATTATTGGGGGTCATCGCTAAAATCTCGCTCCGTAACACAGGGCCATTAGAATCGATTTAAGAAATTAGTTTTATTTACTGCAAGATTATTAATATTGTGGTAGGTGAAGAAGGTTTTATTCTGTATATCTATCATTATGCCTATGATATCGCCCAATTTACGAGCTATCGCTCTGGGATGCAGTTTTAGTGCATCAATATTCTTAATAACGGCGGCGACCTTAGCATCACCAACTTATGTCTCGGCACAAGAATGGCGAAACGAAATTGAAGAAATAATTCAGAATGAAAAACGAAATATAGACCTAAAAAATAAAGAATTAGGAAAAATACACGAGGAGCTGATCATCGCGGAAAATGAAGAACAAAATCGAAAGGTACAATACGATAGCGAAAGGTTCGTACTAAAAAATAAGTAAAATGAGCGCAGCAATTATCAATTGGAACAAAATAAAGTTCAAGAGGATCTTAATCTGGCGATACAGAATCCTGATTTGGTGTCGACAATACGAATGCAAGAACTCCAAGATACGAACATGGGTTTGGAGAACACCATCAATTTACTGAAAGATTATTTAGCTAATCAGCGAATTGTGGTTCGTGATCTGAAAAGTCGAAGTAATAATGCATCAGATAGCGTAACAGAATTAAAACAAAGGGGATATGAGTTAAGAAATGAAATATCAAGAATATTCAGCAATAAAACCGTGATAGTAAAGTCAAGAGGTCAATGTATAATAACGGAAAATATTTCACCGATAAAGTGCAAGGAACAGGCAATGAAAAATGCCGAACAACAAGCAATCGAGTTCGGCGGCGAGAGTATAATAAATTCCACGACGGAAGTGGTAAATTTTCAGATAACTCGGGACGAGATAATAAGAAAAATCGATGCAAGAATAATTAGAAAGGAATTTAATATTAAATTTGTACGTGGTCAAGATGATAGAGAGGAGTACGGCAGATATGAAGTGAATCTTATCGCCGCCGTCAAAAATAATCCTAAAGTGAGTGAATCCGAATATGTAAAGAAAGTAGAACCACAGAAAGAAAAGCAAATCGTAAAAGTAAAAATTCAAAATATTACCTATACAAAGGCACAAGAAAGCTGGCAGAAAGGGAAAATAAATGCTCTTTGGACTACATCGCTTGCGGCACTATCGGGATTTATTTACGCAGATGTAACTCAGAACAGCAACGAAGAACAAAAACGTTTGAGAGATAGCGGCGCGACGGATGTAGAAATTCGCGCAGAGAAGAAAAATGGGGAATCTTCAAAAAGTATTTCGGATCTGAGCTACTTAGTCGCCGCAGGGGCACTAGTTGTATATCTTTATCTTAGGGCGAACGAACCAGTACCAGATGATTATGAACGATATTCTTTCATAATCCCTGACATTAGATATGCGAGTGGATTTGTGGGGATGGTGTTCCAATGGAAATTCTGACAAGAAGAATACTACAATCAAATCTTTTGCTTCTTGGTTTACTTATAGCTGCTTGCGCGCCTGAAGTGCCGGACGAGAGTCGTTCTTCTGACACCAACGCTAGTGATTCGAGTTCTAGCGATAGTGATTCTGGTTCCGACGATGTAGTACCGCCCGCTACTTTGGCCTTTGAAACAGTTGCAATTGTATCGGAAGAGAACGATGACGTCGTAATCAATCCGGGTGAAACCGTCAACATTAGCATCAAGATAAAAAATAATAAGACCAACGACGTAGAAGATGTAACAGGTGTTTTGTCCTCAGACAGCGACGAAATATTGATATTCTATCCTACTGGCTTCACCGAGATGATATTTGGTGACATACCTGCGGGGACTACAAAATGCGGAGAAGATTCAAGTTCTGGGAGTTGCGGCACCTTCACTTCCAGTTACCCGAGGCTGGATATAGGGGAGAATGTTCCTCATGGAAATCATTTGTTTATAGTAAACCTCACCGATAGCACAGGAGAAGCATACCAGATTTCTTTCAATATAGATATTCAGCCGCCCTCTGCCGATTTGGCTCCTGTTTCACTCGTAATTTCATCCGAAGAAAATGCAGACAGTGTAGTTAGTCCGGGCGAAACTGTTCGCTTGGTAGCTAAGGTTAAAAATATCGGAAGTGGGGGACTGCTGGATGTAACAGGAAATTTATCAATTGATGATACGGGTATTTCGATATTCAACCCGACAGGATTTGATGCACTTGTTTTCGGCGATATCGCTGCGGGAGATTCAAAATGCGGGGAGGATTCAAGTTCTGGGAGTTGCGGCACCTTCAGTTCCAGCTATCCAAGATTCGATTTGGGAAAGACCATTGTTCCGGGAAACAAAGAAATTACATTGGATATGACGGATCGATGGGGAAACCTTTTTTCCGTGACATTCGGACTAAATGTCCAAACTCCTGATGGCGTCTTTGTGTTTCTTGGTGTTGATGTTGCGAGCGATACTAACGATGACGGTGTGGCGAATCCCGGTGAAACGGTTCGAATCAAGATTTTCGTCAAGAATAATGGTACCGCCGAAATATTGGATTTGACAGGGCTTCTATCCACTATAGTGGCTGGCATCGGTATCAATTATCCATCCGGGCTCCTCGCAATGGATTTTGGCGATGTTTCTCCAGGAGAAACGAAATGCGGGGAAGACTCAAATTCTGGAAGTTGCACGACCTTCAATTCTAGTTATCCAAGTGTGGAGATTCCAATCGAGATCACACCATCCCTTGTCCCATTTACTCTATTGCTTACTGATAAGTGGGATAATACTTACTCTGTTTCTTTCGATCTAAACGTGGAATAAGAATAAGAAGTTATATGTACCCAAATTTATTGCCGATCAATCGCCGCTTCCCCTCCCAACTCCGGCTGATCCACCCGCGGAACGGGACGCAGGGCGCGGTGCCTCACGGGGAGTAAGGATCGGCCCGGTTATGGCGAATCGGGGATTCGCCGCCATGGACGAGATCGGCGGCGACGATCTCCCGGATCAGCCGGTGAAGCCGATTTTACTGTGAGTTCCGTCGCAGAATGGCTTGCGGCCGGATCCCCCGCAACGGCAAAGAAACGCTCGTTCCGTGCGCTGGATCGTGCGGCCGCTGCCGCAGATGATTTCCAGCGGACCGTTCACGATCAGGGGACCATCTTTGACGACGCTCAATTCGAGAGGGCCTTGACCGGTCAAGGTACCGACGGGATCGGCGCTGTCGGGTTCGCCGGTGGCCCGAAATCCGATTTTATTGTGAGATCCGTCGCAGTAGGGTTTGTTCGCGGACCCCCCACAGCGGCACAACACCGCTCTGGGGCGATGGGACTGGCCGTTCATCTGAATTTGGGCTCGTACGGACAGAGGCCCGTTCTCGTGTACCGCAATCACATTTTTTTGCGGTTCCTTTTCAGGCGGGAGCCCTTTCTTTGGCTCGAAAGAGAGCGCGCCGGAAGGGCACTGGCGAATCACCGCGGCGAGTTCCTCGGCATCGGCCTCGTCCGGCTGGATCCAGGGGCCCTCCACGTTGGCCCGGAACACGTTGGGCAAATCCAATACACATCGCCGGGAATGAATACATAATTCGGCGTCGAACCGAACGGACAGCCCCTCGCCTTCATAGGATTGCGCGTCGTTGCTCATTGAAAAACCTCGCAGTTGCGGTCATTGGCAAGTGACCCGGCGCGGTGATAAGACGAAATCTCCGCACGGCAGTTACATTCGTATGAATCAGGCTACAGACGCAGGGGAATGTTGACAATGAGATCGGGGATGAAACCGGGGATGAAATCGTCACTCTCCGCGAATCACCTCGCATCAAGGGGAGCGGTGCCACGGATAGCGGTTCAGAATTGATCCGTCACTCGGCGATGGCGCGTAGGTTGTCTCGAAAACGGAACTTACAGTGGCGGTCACATGGATTGCCGAGAAGTATGGCAGAGCGCTCCCATCCGTTCACTGCCCGCCGTTTACTCCCCGCCGTTCACTCCCCGCCGTCTCCCTCGTCCGGCCCGTCCACCAATCTGACGATGCGCAGGGTGCGGCGTTCTTCGGAGGAGTAGGAATTGCCCCGGTAGTGGAGGAGCAGCGATTCGCGGCCATCGCCGAGTTCGGCGACCAGAATATCCTCCGGCTTGCGGGGCAGGGGTACGGCGATCCGGGCCAGGGGCGAATCGCCGAAATCCTCACCGCCGGGATTGGCATTGAACGCAGTCAAGCTATTGGGCTGGAGGTTGAAGAGGAACTCCCGGCGGCCGTCGCCGTCCAGGTCGGCGGCAAGCAGCAACGGCCGGCCTTTCTTCTGGCCGAAATCGATCCTGAAATCCAGTGAGCCGCTGATGGGCGCCGGGTCGATCAGGGCGCCGTTTTCCCAGGGACGCAGGTAGACCTCGAAGCTCACCTTGCGCGTTACGAACGCGCGCACCAAGGCCATCAAGTTAACATCCATAGTGGCGATAAACAGGGACGGTTGACCGGCGTCCGGCTTCGCAGGCAGAGTCATGCGAGCGAACGCCACCCCCTCGGTGAAGTAGACCGTGGGCTGGGTCTTGAAGCGTTGGCGGCCTCGCTCGAACGTGCCCGGGTACCAGCGGATCTGATTTTTTTGATTGAACGGGTCGCCCTTTTCCGTGCTGTCCACCAGGAGCACATCGATGACCCCATCCCCGTTCATGTCGTGGACGGCGATAATGCGGCGGCTTTGACCGGGCTCCTCTTGCGGCAGGTGCAGGGGCGCGGAGCGGGGAAAATAGACGGGAATATCCTCCTGGGCCGCCGCCAGGATCGTATCTAGATAGAAGGGGTGGACCCCATCTATTTTCCGCAGCGCCTCGACGATGGCCATCCGTGAGGCGAAGCTGGTATCCCCCATTTCCTGCAATGCCAGCAGGATTTGTTCGGGCAGGCCTTTTCCGCTTAAGCGGGCTCTGGTATCGGCATCGAAGGCGAAGAATTCCCCCCTGGGGGGAGTCGCGGCGGGCGGATGGAGAGTGATCCGCAGTTCCTGCTTGTCGATCTGCACGAGATCGCGCACGCCATCGCCGTTGGCGTCAAGCAGGTGAAAGCGGGGAAACTTGAAGCGCGCTTCGATCCTGCCGTCCTTTTCCGTGAACTTTTCGATGATGGTCCACCCGTCGCGCCAGAGAGGAACCAGTTTGTGATCCATGGTCAGGCGATAGACCACCAATCCGTTCCAGTGAGGCAGGAGCACCTCCAAGATGCCGTCGCCGTTCAAGTCGGCCATAAGCGGTGTCTGTAAGCGCAGGGCGGACCTGCCCACGGCAAACGCCGTCTTGCAAGGGCACACCGTTTGCCACACCAGCCGCCTTCCCCTGGGGATGCCAAGTTGCCAGGTAGCGCCGATCAGACCCAGCCAAGCCCATCGCCCGGACGGGAGCGGTAAGGGTTCGGCCCAGCGCAGTTCGGCCGGCACCTCCCATACCGCGCTCAAGGTCAAGGAATCGTTTTCGAGGCGAACGATCGACAACATCCGGCGGGGCAGCTTGCCTCCATCCGCGCCTTTGGCTGGGCCGGAAAGAACCACGATCGCGGGCCGCCCCTGCCATTGCGCCACCGAAACGCGTTCGGGCGCTATGTCCAACACGAGGGATTCGGCCACCAACACCGGTTTGCCCCACGCCCACGGGGTGAGCAGGGAAACCAGCAACGCTGCCATCAGGGCCGATCTCGAAAGCGCTTGGGCCCGCATGGCAAGCTCAAAAATAGGTTTGCAGGGACAACGTGATCCCGTCGCTGTACGGCACGTTGAAGCCATCCAGGGAGCGATCGAATTCTATTATCAACTGATAGGGAAAGTTTATTGCCCCCTGCTCCAATCGCACAAGGTTGCCATAGCCGGCCCGTAGACGAAAGAGGGTCTCTTCCTCCGGATCGCCCAAGGACCCTCCTCCTAAGCGATTCAGGGTCTTGCGGCGGTGGTTCAAATTAAAACCGGTTCCGAAGGCCCCGAATTCCTTATGCCATCCGAGCTGGATATCCAGATCGTTTCCCCCCTCAAACTTGCGCTTCTTACCGTCCAGGGCCTTGATATGCCCATCCAAGCCGAAATCGAATTGGAGCCGGATATCGAACCGGCTGCGCCGTAAGGCGGGGTAGCGCGTATAGTGAATAAAAGATGACAGGGAAGGATGAGGGCTCCGTAATGCGAGCGCCAGGGCACCGGGTCTGGAATCATCCCTGTCGCGGATCGGATGGATGAGGCCGTAGCCCACGACGAAACCGTTGCGGTCGGAAAAAACCGTGCGGTGCATGCTGAACATCCGAAAATCTCCCAACCCGGTTAGGGACTGGGAGCGAAGCGTTGCGACCTGCGCCTGAATCAGCGGATCGGTGCTGCTGGTCTTGAGGGACGAGTCCTGTTCCAATTGCAGGTAGGGCACCTCCAGGAAAAGATTCCAAGTGTCGGATACCCCATAGGTAAAGCGGAAATCGGCGCGGTTCACCTTCCGGATTATGGACCCGGAAGTTTGCTTTGCATCGGCCCGTTTGGGGATAAGCAATCGTTTCAACGAGCGCAACTTGCCGAAGCGGTTGTAGGCACTCTGCTGCGCTTCCACAAACACCGCGGCCTCGTATTTCCAGGCACCCTCCGGCACGATATCGTCCTGAGAAGCCAACGCTGCTCCGCTGTCCCAGCACAGCAGGCAGAACAGGCCGAAAAGGGCCAGGGTGAGTTGAGATTGGCTGCGATGCACTCGGGCCAGGCGGCTCATAGGATGACCCAACCCATATCGATCATATCCCACACCACTCGTTCCATGGGCAGCCCCACGACGTTCTGATAGGAACCCTCGATGTGGCTGACCATGGCCCCGCCCATACCCTGAATGGCATAGGCGCCGGCCTTGTCGCGCGATTCGGGCAATCCGCTGTACCATGCGATCCAGGCGTCCGGGAGTTCCCGGAAAACGACCTGCGTCTCGACCGTGCGTTGTACCGACGGGCCGCCGCCTTCCATCAGTGCATAAGCAGAAAGTACCCGGTGCGTGCGGCCCGAAAGGCGGCGCAGCATCCGTGCGGCATCGGATGCACCGGCTGGTTTACCCATCACCTCGCCATCCGCTACCACGATCGTGTCGGCGGCGATCACCAATACCGGCGGGCTCGCAGCGGAATCGATTGGGTGCAGGGCTTCTTGGGCCTTGCATTGGGCCAGACGCGCCACCAGCCGCTCAGGCGACTCGCCGTCCATGGATTTCTCATCGACGCTTACCGGGCGCACTTTGAACCGGAAACCGAACTGCCGCAGCAACGCCCGACGCCGCGGAGATGCCGAGGCTAAGCAAAAAGATCGAGTTTGTTTCATGAAAGAGATGGGCCGCCGCGACAAGTCCGCCGATGTGTGAGAGGACTTGTGGGTTCGGGGACACCTTCAGGCCATCCCCGGCGCCTCGGTGATGGGGTCATGGAGCAACGCCGCCGGCTGCCGCAACTTGCACAAGAGGTGGAAAAGCCGCCGATAGGACATCACGGAACCCGAGCCGCGACCCTTCGAGGGCGGTCTCCGGCTGATCGGGGTTTTGCACCGGCTCGATCTCAGCGAAGTAATACTCCATAACCCTCTTGGCCATGGGCGCCGCCACCTGCCCCCCTGATCTTCCGTGCTCCACCAGAACCAGCACGGAAACCTGGGGGTTGGCCACCGGTGCGAACGCGACGAAAATGGAATGGGGCAGGAGGGATTTGTCCTCTTTATCTTCATTGCGGTTTCGGGTACGCCGCCCGACGACCTGCGAAGTTCCGGTCTTGCCGGCGATAATGAATCGCTCGGACCGCGCCCGCTTGGCAGTGCCCCTTTTCTCGTTGACCGCCAGGGTCATTCCTTCGACGATTGTTTCCAGCCCCTCGAGGGGTATGGGCAGCAGGCGCGTGCGGCGCGGTAGTTGATCGCCGGATACCAGCACCACACCTTCCGGCGTGATGACGCGGTGGATCAAAGTCGGTTGCACCCATACGCCGCGGTTGGCTAGGGTGTTCACGTAGTTGAGGAGCTGGATAGGGGTTACCGTGAGATATCCCTGACCAATGGCAACGTGGATGGTTTCGCCGTCATACCACCGCTCTCCGATCACCCGCTTCTTCCATGCCTTGCTGGGCACATTGCCCGCTTTTTCACTTTCCAGTTCCACGCCGGTCGGGTTGCCGAACCCGAACATCAACGCGTATTCCCGTAGGCGGTCCACCCCTATTTCCAGGCCGAGCTGGTAAAAATAGACGTTGCAGGATTGGGCCAGGGCCTCCACGAGATTGATATCGCCGTGGCCACCGCGATTCCAGCAGTAGCGAATATCCCGGCCCAACCGGAAATATCCCGGGCAGTTGTATAGGGTATCGCGGTCGATAATTCCCAATCCCAGACCCGCCGCGGCGACCAGCATCTTGAAAGTCGAGCCCGGTGGATAGATGCCCTGCGTGGCCTTGTTGACCAGGGGCTTGGTTTCCCCTTCCGTGATCGTTTGCCACGCCTCCTCTTCGATACCCCCCACGAACAAATTGGGATCGAAATCGGGAATGCTGGATATGGCCAATATCTCGCCGGTGCGTGGCCGGGAGACGAGCACAACGCCTGTTTTGCCGATCATCAGGCTTTTGACGAATTGCTGTAAACGCAGGTCGATCGTGAGATAGATGTCGATGCCGGGGATGGGATTAACCGGATCACCCATGACGCGCAGCTCGCGGCCCACATGGTCCACCTCGATCTGCCGGCCACCGTCCAATCCGATCAGCATGGTATTTTGCACCAATTCGATTCCGGCCCGGCCGACGATTCTGCCCGATCGCACTCGGTTCAGGGGCAGCTTCTTGAGCTGGCTCTTGTCGATGGCTCCCACGTAACCGACGACGTGGGAGGTGATAAAGGCATTGGGATAGAGACGCTTGGATTCGACGGAAACGCTGATCCCGGGGAGATCCTCCTGATAGGTATCGATCAGGTCCGCCATTTTGCGCCCGATGTCTTCCAGCAGCAGCACCGGTTTGAACTTGAATCTGGAACGGTTTTCTTGCGCGATATGATGCAGCTCCGCATAGGGTTGGCCGGTGAGGCGCGACAGGTTTTGCAAAGACGCCACGAGATCCGGCGTGTCCTCGGGAATGATCTGGACGTTGAACGCCGGTCGATTGTAGGCAAGGATGGTGCCCCTGCGATCATAGATAATTCCTCGCGGCGCCTCCTGTGGGATCACACGGATGCGATTTCCCTTGGCGACTTCCTCGTAATATGCCCCATCGACGATTTGAAGAAACCAAATGCGGAACAACAAGGTGGCCATCACCAGCCCGATCACACCGCCAATCACCACCAATCGTGCGCGGAACGATTGAATCTCTTCTATGCTCAGCAGTGAGAATTTCATGGCTATCGGAGGTCTTTCCGCGAATGGCGCCAGCGTGATGGGGAACACTCAACCCACAGATGCGCCCCAAACTCCAGTCCCCTGTGCCGAGTCGGTACCCGGTCAATTATCTGCGTGGTTGTACCCAACCTGTCAACCGGCGCTCCAGCCGGTTTAGACCGAACAGGAACAACGGGGTCAAGGCACCGTGGTAGAACGCCTGGGGGATCACCCGGCCGAAAAACCAGGACCACCAGAGCGCCTCGCTGCTCAGGATGTTCAATAAAGTCAATGCAATCATTCCCTCAATAATACTCAGGCCCACGACGATCAAAGCGATCACAAGGGTGTTCTGTTCGAATATCAGTTTACCTGTCAAATTGGCCAGCGCGGCGGCCGCCAGGAAACTGAGTCCGTAGACGCCCAGCAGCCCGTGAGAATAAACGTCTTGGGCCAATCCGGCAACGGCCGCATAAACGAAAAGCCAAGGGTTGATCCACCGCAGCCCGAAGATCAGGACGGTAATGAGCAGCAGGTTGGGCTTGTAGCCGAATACCGCCAGGTGCGGCGCCAGTGTTATCTGCATCCAATAAATGGCCACCCCCGCGATCAAGCCAAAAAGAAACTTCATGGATTGGTGAACAACGGATAGTTCCCGGTCCCGGGCTTTCTCAGGATCACGAACACCCACTCGATCTTGTTGAAGTCCACCACCGGTTCGATTTCCGCGGTTTGGAAGAGTTCGTGTTGCTCCCGGTATACATTGCTGATGGTGCCGACCAACATGCCCTTGGGGAATATCCCAGCCAATCCACTGGTGATCACCCGGTCACCCCGTTGCACGTCGGCCAGCATGCGGACGCGGTTCATCCGCAACTCGCTGCCAAGGCCAACAACGATTCCGCGGTCGCGGGAAACAAGACGCAGTGTGTCCTCGTCTCCCGCGACGACCATCCGTTCCCGTGTTCTCTGCACTAAGGCGGGAAAACGATGCCGGCGGTCGATGACCAGCTCGACGATCGCCTGGGTGGCCGTGGCCGACTGAATACGCCCCACCACGCCCTCCCGCAGGACCACGGGAAAGTTTCGTCGAATTCCGGTCATCAGTCCTTTGTTGATCACCAGGATATGGTGAAAGTTGTCAACCGATTCGCCGATCACCTCGGCAAAAATCTTTTTCTCCGGGTTATCCTCCAAAAATCGCAATTGCTCGCGCAGGAGATTGAATTGGATCGATCCATTGATGTGGTGATTCAACTCCTCTTGCAGTGCCTGAACACGGGATCGTAACTTCTCGTTTTCCTGCTTCAGGCTGACCAGCACGATATACCGCTCCGTGAGCATGCTGATTTCCCGCCCGACGTTGTGAAATCCGGCCTGGACGGGGTAGGCGATCGCCTGCAAGATCTCCTCGATCAGCCATCCCTGCTCCGGATTGCGTGAGCGGAGAGCCAGCAGGCTCACCAATGCCACGGCTACCAGAGCGAGGGTGATGACAATGATGCGACGTTTGAGTAGTTCGATCATGGGGTCAATATATTGTCGTGTGCGTTCAATCCGCCACAATCTTCCGCAAGGCTCGGCTCTTGCTGGGTACGCCGGATCACATGAGTCCCGCTCCGCCCCTGATGGAGGCGTTGATAGGATCCGGCGCCAGACGCACAGGCAGCCCGGTGCGTTCGGTGATGAAATCGGGCAGTCCGCGCAGCAGGGCTCCGCCCCCGCACAAGATGACACCGTCGAGGGCGATGTCGCTGGTCATCTCCGGCGGGACCTTCTTGAATCCATGATGGATGGCCATTACCAGCCGCTCACAGCCGTCAACCAGCACGTCTCGCACTTCGCTGTCGTCCAAGGTGATCTTCTGTGGCAGGCCCGAGCGGGTTTGAACACCCAAGGCGTCGGTACGTTGCGGCCTCTCCTGGGGATAAACAGAGCCCAGCTCGATCTTCACCCGCTCCGCCTCTTCGGGCGGTAATTGAATCTGGTATCTCCGTTCCACATAGTCCGCCAAACCCTGATCCAGGATTTCGCCCCCAACATCGGCCCAATGCCACGCCACGATTCCGCCCAGGGAATAAACGGCGATGAAAGTCTTTCCGCCGCCGATATCGATCACCATCTGTCCGCGTGGCCGCTGTGGGTCGATTCCACAGCCGCCGGCTAAAGCTTGCCCCAGGTCGATGAGGCGTGTGGAGGTCAATCCATGCCGGTGCGCCAAGTCTTCCAGCCGCAATCGCTCCTCGTCATCCAGGATGGGTGGCGTAACAAGGCCCGTTGTGCCCTTGATGATCCATGACAGCCAATGTCCGCCACGGGCTTCGTGAAGCAGACCCTCCAATAGAGAATCCATGGCTTCAGAATCCGCCACGCGGCCGTGGCGCACCGGTGATATCAATTCCGGCTTCGGCGACGCAGGGGAAGGATTATGATCCGGACGCCCGGAGCGAGCGCGCTTACTTACAGCCTTGCCGGCTGGAGCGTTGCCGGGAAGCCGTACACGGTTGCGCTGACGCAAAACCAGGTCCCTGTGCCGGGAACTCAGCACGACGTGAGTGGACCCCAAATCGAGGATCAACCCCCTGCCGGAAAAAAGCGCGAGATTCAAACCATCCAATGCCACGAAAGATGCCGATCTTTCGATTTGTTTTACCAAATGAGTGTGGGTAAATACAAGCGGGCAGGGAGCGTGAATCCAGCTACGGGTGCCCCGTGCCCATTCCGAGCCGATGGGAGGTTGCGGCGGGTTGGGCCCTTGTCCGGGTATTTCCGCACCTGACGGTCCATTTCGGCGCCTCGGCCATAATTGATGTCGGAGACTGGAAATCGAAACGCCGCGCCATCGGCGATCGATGCTCCCCGATGTACGTCGTGCTCAGGGAATTGCCCCACAGATCTTCGCTGGGACCCTGGGGAGGGGCTCTCCACCCAGAGGACCTGTCTTGACATAGATCGCCCAAACCCCATAATCAAGTTCTGTTAATATGGCGAGATAGCTCAGTCGGTAGAGCAGAGGACTGAAAATCCTCGTGTCCACAGTTCGATTCTGTGTCTCGCCACTTTCGATTTGATTTTCGCCCGGATCGCTGGATTCCCCCGGAGTTCGTATGAAAATCGGTATCATCGGCGGGAGCGGCCTTTATGCCTTGGAAGGCATTCAGGACGTCGAGGAGATAAGTCTGTCCACACCATACGGAGCGCCTTCCGCGCGTTATGTGAGCGGGAGATTCAACGATCGGGAAGTGGTGTTCCTGGCACGCCATGGCGAAGGGCATCGCTTCATCCCCAGTGAAATCCCATTCCGGGCCAATATTTGGGGTTTTAAAAGTTTGGGCATTACCCATCTAATCGCCGTGTCGGCGGTGGGCAGTCTGCAAGCGCATATTGCACCGGGCCATATCGTAATTCCCGATCAGTTCATCGACCGCACCTACCTGCGTGAATCAACCTTTTTCGGTGACGGAATGGTGGGTCATATTCAGTTCGGCGATCCGATCTGCCCACGGCTGATCGAGGTGCTCTCCGCCAGTGCCCAAAAAGTCGGGGCCCGGCATCACGTGGGCGGTACTTACATCTGTATCGAAGGTCCGGCGTTTTCCACCCGGGCCGAGTCCAATCTCTATCGCGGCTGGGGAGGGTCCGTCATTGGAATGACCAATCTGCAGGAGGCCAAATTGGCGCGCGAAGCGGAAATGTGCTTCGCAACGATCGCCCTGGCTACGGACTATGATTGCTGGCACGAGAGCGAGGAAGAGGTGAACATCGAATCGGTGATCAAGGTGATGCAAGACAATATCGTCACTTCCAAGAAGATTCTCGCCGAAGCGGTGAAGACCATCGACGCCGATCGTTCATGCCGCTGCGTCAATGCCATGGGTGATGCGCTCCTCACACCGCTGGAAAGCATTCCCGAGTCCACACGGGAAGTCATGCGGCCCCTTATTGGCCGCTATCTGCCGAAATCCTGAACCGCGCCCCGAGCGATATGGAAGTCAAATCGGAAAAACTTCGCGAAATGTTCGCCGACCTCGGCGAAAAGTTGCAGGCAGCTCGGGAAGCCAAAGGGCTTTCGATTCCCGAGGTTTCAGCAAATACCCGCATCAACCAGGCCTTTCTTTCGGCGATCGAGGCCGGCGAAGCGGAACAATTGCCCGCCGCGGCCTTTGTCCGGGGCTTTGTCCGCAACTTTGCCGTGGCACTTGGGCTGGATGGTGACGAAATTTTGGATGAATTCAAGCGGATCACCGAACTTCAGGGCAAGGTGGAAATGCCCTTGGAACCACCCACGGAAGTCGATAGTCCTCGTTTCGTGACCCTACCCATGCCCAAGATACTCATCGTTGCGGTGACCGCTGCTCTGGTCAGCTGGGTGGGCTTTCTCATCTTCAGCAGCGACACGACTTCCGATCCGCCACCGGCGGTCGGGGAAGAATCCGCCCCATCCCTCAATGGCGAAGAGACATCGCATGGTGCCGATGAGTCTTCCGAAGAACCGCTGGCCAATCTCTCCGCGCGGGCCGCAACGTCCGAGGCGCCGATTATCGCGGTGGAGGTGGAGGCGCAGGCGCCCCTGCCGGTGACCGCCCCTAAAACCCTGCAACTCAGGATTCGGGGATTGGAACGGACATGGATACGGTTATCCGTGGACCGCCGGGAGCCGGTGGATGTCCTGATCGAACCGGCGGAGACGGGTGAATGGACCGCCGACGAGGAGATCCGGCTTACTGTCGGCAAATCCCACGGGGTATCGGTCTACTTGAACGACGAGGAGATTCTTCTGCCGGAGGAGACGGATCGGCTGGTTCCGGAAATCATCCTCAACAAGGTCACGCTGCTAAAATTGGAAAATTGAGGGGTAGTCCACGTCGGAACGGGATCGCCCCTATGGCGAGGCCGCACGGTATCCGCCACGAAAGTAAACCAGGGGCTCACCTTCTCCCAGGTGAACCGCTTCCACTTCACCGATGAAGATCGTGTGATCGCCGCCGGGCAGCTGTTCCTGAGTGCGGCATTCCAGGACTGCCAGGCACCCTTCCAGGAGCGGAATCCCTCTCCTTCCAGTGCGGCTGGCTACCCCGGTAAACTTTTCTCCACCGGTCTGGGCAAACGCCTGGGAAAGCGCCTGCTGCCCCGTAGCGAGCAGGTTGATGGAAAATCCCGCCGCCTCGCGGAACACTTCCAGACTCGAGGAATCGTGCCCCAGACAGAATAGCACCAGGGGCGGATCGAGCGACAGCGAACTGAACGCGGTGGCGGTGAAACCCACCGGCTCCCCCGTGGCCGATACGGTGGTGACGATGGTCACTCCCGAGGCAAACCGGCCCAGCGCCTGCCTGAATGATTCAGAATCCATCGCTCCTGCCGTTTCACCCTCGTCAATCCATGCGGAAAGTCGTATTCCAGCCGCCAGGGCCTGCAATCCATTTTTCAACTTATCTCCCGACTGCCGGAACCTGCCAACCTGGGCCTAAACGGGACCTTGCGGGCCAGGAGGCAAGGAATCGGGATGCCCCTATGACGGCACCGGGATAACGGCAAGGACTGCGTATGAAGCGCGAAGATTCTGGCCGCATTGCCCGCGAACGGACCATCTGGATCAACCTGCGGAAGCGGCGACTGAGACTTGTATCGGGAAGAGTGCCGTCAGGCCGTTGCTTTTTGGGCTTCGACCGATTGGCGGGCGAAGTGCGGCTCCATATAGCGGGAGTAAAAAACGTCCAGATAGCGTTTTTGATCATCGTCGAGATAAAAGAAGTCCACGCCGCGGTCCGTCACTTCCCAAAACTTGCGGTCCTTTACCGCCATCATCTCCGCCCGAATCGCTTCCATTCGCTCCCGGGGCTCGTCTTTGATGTCTTCAAAAATTAATTTGACCAGTTCGTTGTCTCCCCGTGAAAGCAGGAAGCTGGCGAAATTGAGCTGTGCCTTCCGTACACTGCGCAGGTCGAATTCGTTGCTCTGTGTGGCCGGGTTATCGTCGACTTCGAGAAAAATGGTGATCAAATTTCGAATATTGGGAACGTCCTTGTCGTATGCCTTGCGCAGCATGTGCGAAAGATCGAACGCCGCTGTGATCAGGATCATCGGCACATTATAGGACTGTGCGATTTGGCCGTAATATTTGAAATAAAATGCTATTTTTTCGGCCAGTTCCTCGTCCACCTCCAATACGGCCTCGGCGAGCAGGCGGTACTGGTAGAACAGGTTGTAGAGGGCTTTGGGGTTGCGGTTGTTCAACGACAGGCGCAGGAACGTATTGAAGAATTCGATCACCGAACGCAGAACCGGTATATCATTCAGCCGGATGGCATAGAGCCCGACCATCTTGGTGCTGTTGGCCACGGCGCTCACCGCATCGGGCATCTCGTTGATGGCCTGCTTGAAGATCAACTCCAGATCCAAAAAACCTTTCATCTCGACCCATGATCGGGCCTCGTAGATTCCCTGCAGGAATTCCGTCGACACGGCCGGAAAATGCTCCTTTTGTGCCCGAAACCAACTGCGAGGCATTCTTCGTTTGATCAGCAGGTGATCCACCATCACATCCTTCAGCGTGCGGATACTCAACAGGGCGAGATTTCTGTCCATCTGAGAAACCGCGCTCAGGGATATATCGCTGATCTGCTCCATCGCGTTGGCCACCTCTTTTTGCAAATTGTGCGTGTCCGCATTGGGATCCTTTAGAGACAGCACTTTCTGCATGCCCTGGTTGGCGTTTTTGCGAATAATGCGGATGATGTTCCCCGGGGTAAGGAACATGAAAACGTATCGAAAATAGGGCGGCAACAATCCCAGGATCAGCGTGGTCATGGTCAGCAGAAATACGCTGCCCCAGAACGGCAAAAAATCGGATTTGATCGAATAGACCAGTAGCAGGCTGTACATGCTGGTCACGACCATGAGCATGAAGTAGCCTACGTTGATGCGGTCCGCCACAAACAATTCCACCAACTTGGGGGTGTACCGCTGCGAGGCGAGCTGGACGACGATGGCAACCACAGTGATCACCAGACCCAGGATGGCGATCAGCACCTCGGAGACCCCTCCCAGGGCGTTGCCCACGTCCGCCGGGTTGCTGAGGAAGATCACGTCGACGAAGGAACGGCCCTCGCCGAACAATTGCAGATCGATAAAATTGAGCCAGAGAAATGCGGCGATGGCGAAACCCGCGACCACGCCGAACGGAATCATCCAGTTGTTGATGATTTGGCGCTGTGAATCGTTTTCCTGCGATTCGTGTACGCGAGGCTTTTTGGATTTATGGGGGCTTTGGCCCCGGAACATGTCCCAGATCTTCATAGGCCCGGCGTATTGTGAGGGAACTGGATTCGGTAAGTTGCGAGAATAATTTAATTTATATGGCGGGATGCAAGCACCAGCCCAAACGAGTCATGCGCGGACTTCGCAACGAAACGGCCGTATTGGCGTGACGAATTTGGGACTTTGCCCTCGCCACGTGCTCAATCGATTACCTGCCAAAACTTTATCGCCGACTTGTTGATCACTTTTCCATCGCGCATGCCGAGATGATAAGGGGTATGCCACCGGAGCCCATCGACCATGATATCACCGTCCAGAAACGTGATCTGCATCTGCTTCTTCTCGGTGATGATCTTGCTCAGAAGCACCGCCTCGTGTGGTGGCTGCTGTCGAGGCTGATGATGAATCGGCTTCTGATCCGCCATGGCATCTCCCCTCTGGGAAGGTTTGCAGGGTCGCATAAAACCAAGCGATTACACCTGCAATGTCAGGTCGAGGTATACCTAAATTGGTGCAAAAGATCAATCTCGTATAGCCGCGCACCGGGTAGATCGTGAACGGGGGCAGCGTAGCGGTCGCTATCGCGTTTGACCGGGGAAGTCTGACGCTTACCGCCGGCGGCGAAGATTCGCCCCACCCGTTACCCGAATTTTTGACCTGGGACCATCGCATCGGCGCCTACCGCTGCCACGCCATCCACTACCGGGCGTTGGTGCACCACTTGACCCGCCGGGGTGTGTGTTTTACCGACGGAGCGGCGGACTATCCCACCCTGACCCTCCGCCCCACCGGTTTGCGGGAACCCTACCCCTTTCAGCGCGAGGCTCTGGAGGCATGGCTCCGCGGCAAGCGGGGCACGGTGGAACTGCCCACCGGATCCGGCAAGACCATCGTGGGCCTGCACGCCATTTTCCGCGTACAACGGGGCACCCTGGTGTTGGTGCCCACTTTGGATTTGGCGGCCCAGTGGTGCGATACGCTCGAAATCGCGTTGGGGATCGTACCCGGCATGGTGGGCGGGGGAAGCTTTTCGCTCCAGCCGGTCACTGTGTGCACTTACGCATCGGCGTACATCCATGCGGAGCGGTTCGGCGCGCGCTTCGGCCTGGTAATATTCGACGAGTGTCACCATCTCGCCGGGGCACGGTATCGCCGCATCGCCGAGGCGATCATCGCGCCTTACCGGTTGGGCATCAGCGCCACCCTTGAACGTCCGGATATGGCCCACCAGCACCTGGTGAAACTGATCGGACCGGTGATTTACCGCAAAGGCATCAATGAACTCAGCGGGAGCTATCTGGCCGATTACGAGGTGCAAGTGCTCCATGCCCAATTGAGCGAGACGGAACGGGCCGAATATGACGATTCCCGAGCCGTCTATCTCGATTTCGTGCGCGAGTGCGGCGTCCAACTCAATTCGCCACGGGGCTGGCAGCGGTTCATTTTCGCGGCCAGCCGCAACGCCCAAGGCCGATCGGCACTGGATGCCTATTACCGGCAGAAACGCATCGCATACGCCGCGGAGGATAAGTTTCGCATTGCGGCCAGCCTGCTTGAACGCCACCGTGGAGAGCGGGTGATCATTTTCACCAACGACAACGCCACCGCATACGAAGTCTCCCGCCGCTTTCTGCTGCCCATCATCACCCACCAGACGCCGATAGCAGAGCGCCGGGAGATTCTCGCGCGATTTCAAGAGGGCCGCTGGCCCACCGTGGTCACGTCCAAGGTGCTCAACGAGGGGGTCGACCTTCCTGCGGCCGGCGTGGCTCTGATCCTTTCCGGCACCGCCAGCGTACGTGAGCACGTGCAGCGGCTGGGCCGCATCCTGCGTAAGTATCGGGGCAAGCGGGCCGTGCTCTACGAGATCCTCACCCGCCACACCAGCGAGGAATCGACCAGCGACAGGAGGCGCCGCCACGATGCTTACCGGTAACCGCCTCGTCTTCCGGCGGCGCGGGGATCGGGTGCGGCCGGTACTGCTCGATCCTGCCCATGAGGCCGTCCGCGCGGCGGCGGAAGCGCTGCTGGCGCTTTTTAACGCGCATCAGGGACGTCCGCGCGGAGAATTGGAAGAGGCGCTCAAGGCCGTCTCCCCGCCGGGGCTCAATCCGAAGCAGGTAAGCGGCTTGGCCAAGCTGCTCATGGATCAAAGCGAATTCGATATCGCGGGCCAGGGAGATCCGCGCCGGTTGCGCGCGGAACTTTTTGACCGGGCGGCCCAATGCTGGCGCGAACAGGGCAGCGATGGGCTGGACCAATGGCGGGACGATATTTTACGGGCCGTAGCCGGCGATCACGGGCTGCAGGCAGAATCCGTCGAACGAGCCATGTTCGGGGACCTGCGGGACAACCAGGTGCTCCTTGAGACACCGCGCCAGAACCCGCAACAGCTCATCTTCCGCTATAACGTGGCCCAGGCCCAGGGTCTGCTGCTCACCGCGGAGCGGCTGGACATCCGGGCGCCTTGGCCCGAACCGCTCCGGTTGCGATCTCTTCTGCGCTACCTGAAGTTCTTTGGGTTGCTCTTTCAGGCATCGGGCGGATCACACGGCGAGGATCTGCATGTCCGGGTCGACGGTCCCCTCAGCGTGCTGGAATCCTCCACCCGCTACGGGTTGCAGCTTGCGTCGTTTCTCCCGGCCCTGCTCTTGTGGCCCCCGCCCTGGCAGGCGGAAGCGGATCTGCGTCCCCGCCGGGGCGGCAAGATGGCCCATCTGGTCCTGGAGCCCCACCGGCTGCTGCAAAGTCATTATCCCGATCGTGGGGGATGGGTGCCCGATGCGGTGGCGCGATTCGTCGAGGGCTTCAATAAACAAAAGACCGATTGGCGGGCGGCGGCGGCGGATCTGGTCTTCACCCTGCCGGGCAACCGTTGCCTCGTGCCCGACTTCACCCTCACCTGTGCCCAGGGCGGCCGCACCGTGCATTTGGAGCACGTAAACTATCCATCGGATAGCGCGGTGCGCCGAAAGCTTGATCTGGTGGCCGACTTGCCGCACCATGAATACTGGATCGCCTGCCGCGCTCTGCCCTCCCTGGGCGCGGACCTGGTCGACTCGTCACGCCTGTTCACCTACCGCCGCAACCTGGTTCCCGGTCAGGTGCGGGAACGGTTGGAGAGCGGCAAGGGATGAGCCTAACATTGTCGGGAGGGCGGTAGCGCCGGGTTACGTCTCGGCCAGATCAGCTACCCGCCCGTTGGGGCGCTTGATTCAACACGTCGAATGGAAGAGACCCCCGACCGGCTCGGTTTTCCGGATTGCGTTGTAGCGCCGGACGGCCTCGCTGGTTTCCAGCACTTCCACCGCCACCCCCCGTTCCCGCAACATGCGCAGGGTCTCGGCACAGACCTGGAGCCGGCGCTGCTGGCCCCGGGAAAGCACCACCCGCTGGACCCCGTGCCGCAGCAATTCTTCCACGTCGGCCGGCTGAATGCCGGGGCTGTGATGCGTCCCCGTCTCGCCCCAGTCCCACTCCCGCGATCCCCCGGGCCAGAGCTTGGCATCCTTGAAACGGCGCCCCCCTTCCACTTCGATAGACCCCCAGGAGAGTCGCGTGATGCGCGGGGATGTCGATTGATTTTTATTCACGCTCATTCGCCCTGCAACGGGTCGATCAGACAATGCTGCTCGTGCGCTTCACGCACGCCACCTACCCCGTCGCTCATCAGGATAGTCGCTCATCAGGATAGCGGAAAGCCGCCGTTCGGTTCCGGTGGCCATGGTCAGCCTCCCGAAAGAAGGGAAGGAAGGAGTGGATTACCCCTATAGATGACCGTACTTCATACCCGAGCCACCGCAAAGTCAAATCGTGGCAGCGGTCATGGGCGCTCTCAGAGCCGGTATGCGGCTCGCCCCTTGCCTCCGGGCATTCCATCCGTTAAACAATACTGTTTGGGTTGTGCCCCTGCCGGACGAGCGGGCAGACCGTTACGCATGAGGACCGGAAGATGCTGGAAGAGTTGGAGACCTTACAAACCCAGGCGCTGGCGACCCTGGAGCAGATCGGCGGTGCCGATGCACTGCCCCAGTGGTATCGCACCCACCTGGGCCGCAAGGGAAATTTGACCGAACTGCTGCGCGGACTGGGCCAGCTCGCGCCCGAGGAACGGCCCGCAGTGGGCCAGAAGGGCAACGCGGTCAAGAAGGCACTGGAGGAGGCCTTCGCCACGAGGCAGGAAATCCTCCGCGAGGCAGAGTTGGAAGCCTCACTAAACGCCGAGCCGTTGGATATTTCCCTGCCCGGCCGACCCGTGGCCATGGGCCGCCTGCACCTCACCACACGCATGCTGAGGCAGATGCGCGCCATCTTCGCCGAGATGGGATTTCAGGTCTACGAAGCCCCGGAGGTGGAGACCGACGAGAACAACTTCGAGCTGCTCAACATCCCGCCCTACCACCCGGCGCGGGACATGTGGGACACCTTCCGGGTCAACGACAAGGTGGTGCTGCGCACCCATACCAGCCCGGGTCAGATCCGTTGCATGCGCGAATACCACCCCGACCCGATCCGGGTCATTCTGCCCGGCAAGTGCTACCGCTACGAGCAGATCACACCCCGCTCGGAGCACCAGTTCTTCCAGGTGGAGGGGCTGGCGGTGGGCCACGGCATCCGCATGACCGACCTCATCGGCACCATGGCCGAATTCGCCCGCACGATGCACGGACCGGACCGGCGGCTGCGCATTCGCGGCAGCTACTTCCCCTTCACCGAACCCAGCATCGAGATGGACATGGACTGCATCATCTGCGAGGGGCAGGGATGCCGCATCTGCAAGTACAGCGGATGGCTGGAGGTAGCCGGGGCGGGCATGGTGCACCCCAAGGTGCTCGCCAACGGCGGCTACGACCCCGCGGAGTGGAGCGGCTTCGCCTTCGGTCTGGGGGTGGAACGCCCGGCCATGCTCCATCACGGCATCGAGGACATCCGCAATTTCTACGCCAACGATCTGCGCTTCCTCAGGCAGTTTTGATGAGATATACCCCCAAGGCTCGCGAAAAGGCGCAAAATCCTTCCGCCGATGAACACGGATACACGCAGATTTGACCAGATAACCGAAGCGATTATCGGTGCAGCATACAAAGTATCGAATACCCTCGGCGCGGGATTCCTTGAAAAGATCTATGAAAATGCAATGGCCATTGAACTCAGGAAATCCGGGTTGGCCGTAACCCAACAAGCGCCGTACAGAGTCCTTTATGACGTCCTTTATGACGGAGTAGTTGTGGGAGATTACTTGGCGGATATGGTCGTCGAAGAAACGGTTCTGGTGGAATTGAAAGCCGCTAATTCTCTGAACAAGAGCCATATGGCGCAGTGCCTCAACTATCTGAAGGCCTCCAACCTGAATATTTGTCTTTTGATCAATTCCGGGCGGCCAAAGGTCCAGATCCAGCGAATTGTGAATTCAAAATAATATCCGCGTCTATCCGTGTTCATCAGCGGAAAGCGGTTCAGAAATTTATAGGTCTTTCCCATGCCCCTGCGCGTTCCCCTCAAGTGGCTGGCCGAATATGTGGATATTGACCGCTCACCGGCCGAATTGGCCGAACGGTTGACCCTGGCCGGGCTGGAGGTGGAAACGGTCACCGCCATCGGCGAAACATGGCACCGGGACAAGATCGTGGTGGGCCACGTGTTGAACGTGGCCGCCCATCCCGATGCCGACCGGCTCTGTCTGGCCACGGTCGATCACGGCGGGGCTCGACCGCTCACCGTGGTCACCGGCGCCCCCAACGTGCTGCGCTACGTCAACGAGGGGATGCCCGCAGAGCCGCTCAAGGCGCCCTTCGCCGGAGTCGGCGCGGTCCTGATCGACGGCCATGCCGGCGATGGAAGACTGATAAAACTCAAGCCCACCAAGATCCGCGGCGTGCCGTCGGAGGGGATGATCTGCTCTGAAATGGAGTTGGGGTTGAGCAAGGAGCACGAGGGAATCCTGATCCTGCCGCCGGATGCTCCCACCGGCACGCCCCTCGTCGACTACCTGGGCGACCACGTGCTGGAGTTCGATATCAAGGGCGGGTTCGCCCATCTGCACTCGGTCTACGGCATCGCCCGCGAAACAGCCGCCCTGACCGGCAAGCCCCTGCACGGAGAAGTTTGGCGGTCGGGCGGTGAGGGTCAGTCCACCCCCACCCCCGGCTATGTCACCCTGGAACTCCCGCACCCGGAGCTGTGCGCACGGTACGTGGCGCTGCTCGTCGAGGGGATCGTGGTGGGTGCCTCGCCCTTCTGGATGCAGCAGCGGCTCAACCAAGCCGGTATGCGGCCCATCAACGCCGTGGTGGATGTGACCAACTACGTGATGCTGGAGATGGGCCAGCCCATTCACGCCTTCGACTACCACACCCTGCGCGGCGAAGGGGAAGGCGGCAAGCCCCTGGTGCGCGTGCGCCGGGCGCGCGCGGGGGAGACCATGCACACCCTGGACGGTGCGCAGCGCACGTTCGATGAGCAAATGCTGCTCATCACCGACGGCGGCGGTGCCATCGCCATTGCCGGCCTGATGGGCGGACAGAACAGTGAGGTCAGCGACACCACCACCCACGTCTTGCTGGAATCGGCCAACTTCGAGTTCCTCAACATCCGCCGCACCGGCCAACTCCTCAAGCTGCGTACCGAGGCGGGCGACCGCTTCGGCAAGGATCTCGATCCGCAGCAATGCCTGCCCGCCGCCCTGCGCGCCGCGGCCCTGATCGCCGAGATCTGCGGCGGCCGGGTCCATCCCGAGTACGGCGACCTCTACCCGCGGCCTCGCGGCCGGGAGGCCATTCCCCTGGACGTGGCGTTCGTTCACGGTTTGCTGGGGGTGCAGGTACCCCGCGAAGAGATCGTTCGCGTCCTGGAGAGCCTGGAATTCCATGTGGACGCCGGCGATCCGTTGCAAGTGACGCCGCCCTCCCACCGCAAGGACGTGACCATGGCCGCCGATCTGGTGGAAGAGGTGGGCCGCATTCATGGCTACGACCGCATGCCCCACACATTGATCGAGGATGCCCTGCCCCCTCAGCGCCGCAACCGGGTGCTGGACGGCACGGCGCGGATCGGCGACCTGCTCATCGGCTCGGGGCTGGACGAGGTGATCACCTATTCCATCATCTCCCGCGCCGACGAGATGAAGCTCGCTGCGGGCCACCCTGGAGAGGATGACACCGCGTTGGATCAGTGGGTTGC
Source organism: SAR324 cluster bacterium (assembly GCA_022574555.1). GTDB lineage: Bacteria > SAR324 > SAR324 > SAR324 > JACQKK01 > JACZRV01. Next base: position 5,855 of record JACZRV010000040.1, on the reverse strand, counting down.
CATCGTCAATCCGCTTGATGGCGACCGGGCTCATATGCGGCGGAGTATATTGCCGGGCCTGCTGAACACCACGCGTGCCAATCTGCGTTTCCAGCCGCGCGTGGCCATCTTCGAGACGGGCGCCGTCTTCCATCCCCGGGCCGGGCAGGAATTACCGGATGAACCCCGCAAGGTCGCCGCACTGCTCACGGGTGCGCGCGATCCGGCGTCGTGGCTGGCCGCCGGCGAGGACGCACCATTCGGCTTCTACGATATCAAGGGCGTGGCGGAGTCATTGCTGGCGGGGTTGGAGATATCCGCTGCGCGTTGGGAACGCAGCGACGATCCCGCCCACCATCCCGGACGCTCCGCCCGGCTGATGCTCGGCGACCGGGCCGCCGGACATCTGGGCGAGCTTCACCCCCGGGTGACCGCCGCCTTCGATCTGCCGCCCCAACCGGTTTGCGTCCTGGAACTCGACCTGGATCTGCTGCTGGAGCACTGGCGCGAAGACCGGAAGATGGACCCCATCTCGCCTCAGCCGCCGGTCTACGAGGATGTGGCCTTCATCGTGGACGCCGCCCTGCCCGCCGAGCGGGTGGCCGCCATGATCGCCCAGACAGGCCGCCCCTTGCTCAAGTCGGTGGCGCTCTTCGATCACTACCGCGACGAAAAACTGGGCCAGAACAAGAAATCCCTGGCCTATGCCCTGACCTACCAGGCCGACGACCGCACCCTGACCGACAAGGAAGTGGCCAAGGTACGCAATAAGATCGCCAAACGCCTGGAAAAGGAATTGGGGGCCGTCCTGCGCAGCGGCCAATAGCACCGCAATGGAACCGCCGATGAACGCAGATAGATTGGTAGAGACAAGTGGTTTCAATATCACCGAACCCGCACTGTCTGTCGTCCTGTGCCCCGCCCTCAATACGGTCGAGTGGTAAGGTTACTCAAATAGTATCGAAGGCAATCGTAGTTATCTGTGTTTATCTGTGTTCATCTGCGGTTCCCAAACACCCTATGGCGTTACAAGGAGGAGACAACCATGTCCATCGACGCACGCTTGCAGGAGCTCGGCATCGAGCTGCCACCCCTTCCCACGCCCGCGGGAAATTACGTCTCGGTGGTGCGCACGGGCAATCTGCTCTTCCTGGCGGGAGCGGGCCCCATGCAGCCCGATGGCACCTTCGCATCGGGCAAGGTGGGGCGCGACGTCACCACTGAGGAGGCCATGGGCCATGCGCGCAGGGTGGGCCTGGTGCTGCTGGCGGTGATGAAGAACGAGTTGGGCAGCCTGGACCAGGTCAAGCGCATCGTCAAGCTGCTGGGCATGGTCAACGCGGTGGACGACTTCAAGGAGCACCCCCAGGTCATCAACGGCTGCTCGGATCTGTTCGTCGAGGTCTTCGGCGACGCCGGACGCCACGCCCGTTCCGCCGTGGGCATGGCCTCCCTCCCCTTCCAGATCCCCGTCGAAATCGAGGCCATCGTCGAAGTGGCGGATTGATGCATTTCGCGACGGGGAGGCCCTTTAGGGCATGAACGCCACCCGAAACGCCCGCAGAAACCTCTCCAATTCCGTCTCGGGCAGCTCGTTGATCCCGGCGGCGGCTTTGCGGCCGCCTCCGCTGGGGAAGGCGCGGCAGAGATCGTCGGCACCTTGGGGCCGCGCAAGGGGGGCGCGCACGCTGATGCGCAGGGTGCCGTCGGCGTTGTCCACGATCAAAGCGGTGGCTTTTTCGGGCGCCTCGTTGGCCAGGCGGTTGGCGTAGACCCCCATCACGCGGCGGGCCCAGGGTTCGCACGGCCAGCGGAAGACCCGCCCCACGCCGTCGTCCAGGATCGGCTCGCGCGACCCCGCGTGGGCCATGTCGGCGGCGAAGCCTTCGCGCAGGCGCTGGGCCTCGGGGGCGCGGCGGAAGAACGCCAGGGGATCGGCATAGGGATGCAGTGCGCGGTAAAGCGCGTCGGGCGCAAAGTGAAGATCGGCCAGGGACTCGCCATAGGCGTTGTAATTGAGCAATTCACCCAGGGTCTGCAACTCGCCCAGGGCCGCATCATTCAAATTCAGAGCCTCCGCGGCCTTGCGTGCCGATTGGGCCAGGTTGTCGCCGAAAGCCGCCGCGACCGCCCAGGCCCGGTATTCACCACCGAGATGGGCATCGACGATCAGGCTGGTGCAGACCTCCGGCGCGGTATCGATGTGGGCCTCGAAGCCCGGATGATCGGGGATATCCCCCGCGAAATGGTGGTCGAACCAGCGCACACGGATGCCGCGTTGTAAAAGGGCGTTCAACGCCTCCCGATTGGAATCCAGAGAGATGTCGAGCACGGTCACGTGGGCGTCCGCTGCCTGCGGCACCCTGCTCAGCAGATGAATGTCCCGCTTGACCCCGGTGACGAGGGTCGCCGCGGTGGGCTCATGCAGGCGCAACTGCTGCAACGCGCACAGGCCGTCCGCATCGCCGTTGAACACGTCGTATCGTTCCATGGTCAGAGCATCCGCTGCATGCTTCAGCCTGCGACGGAAATGGGCCGCCGCCCCGTTCGTGCCAATCCAAGGGATAGGCTTGATTGAACCACCGCTAACCGTCGATGAACACCGATGTGTTTCGCGTCTGCACCGTGTACCGGGCCCATCATCCCGGGCCCATTATCCCGAGCCAGGGTGACATTATGATAAGGTTGCCCTTGGGCTGCAACAACCTGAGCCCTTTTCCGGCGATTCACCCACAAAGACGCATCACATGGCAGGCAAGACGACCGTATCCATCGCAGGCGAGGCTTTTCACATCAACGGCCGCCCGGCCTACGAGGGACGCACCTGGGATGGGAAAAAAATCGCCGGGCTGCTGCTCAATGCGCGCATGGTGAACGGCATCTTCGACGACGCCAACGCCCATACCCGCCCCAGATGGGCTTATTCCGAAGTGGCGCATTACGATGCGCTGCGCAATACCCGCGAATTCCTGGCCGCCATGCTTTCGTGGCGGGAGCACGGTCTGCTGGCGTTTACGTTGAACCTGCAAGGCGGCAATCCTGAACGTTACTCCCAGGAGCAGCCCTGGCACAATTCGGCGTTTGAAGGCAATGGCAGCCTGCGGGCCGACTACCTCTTGCGTCTATCCCGCATCCTGGAGCGCGCGGACGAGCTGGGCATGGCCGTGATTCTGGGACTATTCGATTTCGGCCAGGACCACCGGCTGGACGACGAGGCCGCCGTGCTCCGAGCCGTGGAAACGGCCGCAGCTTGGGTGCTGAGCGAAGGTTATACCAATGTGCTGCTGGAAATCGCCAACGAGTGCGATGGGGCGCACTACTCCCATGATATCCTCAAGCCGCCGCGCGAGCACGAGTTGATCCTGCACGCCAAGGGCATATCGCACCAGGGCCGGCGGTTGCTGGTGAGCACGAGCTACGCCGGGGGGAGCATTCCCAGCGGGCCGGTCGCGCGGGAGGCGGATTTTCTGCTGCTGCACGGCAACGGCGTCGACGACCCGCCGGAAATCGCCGGGATGGTGCGCCGCACCCGTCAGGTTGCCGGCTACACGCCCAAGCCGATCCTGTTCAACGAGGATGATCACTTCGATTTCGATCAACCGGCCAATAATTTGACGGCGGCCCTGGGAGAATACTGCTCCTGGGGCTATTCCGATCCCGGCAAAATGGGGTTCCAGCAGGTGCCCATCGACTGGAAGATCAACACCCCCCGCAAGCGCGCCTTCTTCGGCCAGTTGAGCCGCATCACCGGCGCGAAATCATAAATCCCACCGATGGCCCCACACCCCCCGTGGCCATGGGCAGCACGTTCGACGAGTCGACGGAGCAGACCCAGGGGGAAATCCTGGCCATTTTCAATGTGGCCGCCACTGACATTCCCGATTTCGACACCCTCGATTTCGAGGGTTCGGGCACTGGCAACGCCGTGCTGATCGCCGTCTCCGCCATCCTGATGCAGGCCGCCCACGACCGTTCCGCCGCCAGCGGCAACAGCGTGGAAGCCGAAATGCAGGACCTGCTGGTGGGGATGGCCGAGGAGCTGAACGTCAACGGCACGCTGAACAACCAGAACCTGTTGGATCAGTTGCGCGAGGCCGCCATAGGCGTGGATATGGTCGCCGTGCGCGCCAACCTCGAGGACTTCTACGCCGTCGAGGGCGAAATCATTCCTATCGCCGCGTTCGAGGACTACGTCGATACGGACGGAGACGGCATCCTGCCGCTCGATGACGATAACACCCCCGACGCTTTTACCCTGAGCCCCAAAGGCGACGCCGAGCCCGGCACCCTGGTGGGGTCGGACCCGGTCGTTATCAGCGGGATCACGGGTGACGTACTGGTGAGGGTGTCCAACGGCCGGCTGTATAAGAACTGTGCCGGCGGGGACCTTGCGAATTGCACCGCGGAGCCCGTCACCACCGCTGGCGACGAGACGGCCGGAAGCGGCGATCTCACCGTGGCCCTGGCCACCAACGGCGACGAACTGGTCGTCGCGGTGACTGCCGGCGCGGCCTTTGGCGGTACGGTGTCCGCTGCGCTGGAGATCGGCACCGGCAGTGGGAGCTTTGAGCTGACCACCTGCGCCGTCACCGTGTGTTACCCCGACGCCGTAGTGTTCGTGGACGGAACGGGCGGCAACGACACGGCCATCGGTGACATCACGCGCCCCCTGGCCACCATCCAGGCCGGCACCGTCCTGGCGGCCAGCTTCCTGCCCTATCTGACCGCATCGGACCCGGCGCCCCAGGTGCACGTGGCCATGGGGAGCTACTCGGTGGACTACGACGCCGGCACGCAGATCGCGCTAGTGGAAGGGGTGTCCCTCTACGGTGGCTACGATGCCACCGACTGGGGCGCGGCCCGCAACCTGGCCGCCGGCGCCACCGTTGTCGAAGATCCGAATATCGGCGGAGGCGAAGTTCTCTCCCCGACTCGCGTGGTGGAGGCCGGCAGCGGGATCACCACAGCCACCCGGTTCGATGGTTTCACCGTCAACGCCCGGCCGTTCGCGGAAGTCAACGCCGCCGTCGTACTGGACGGCGGTTCGCCGACCCTCACCAACAACACCATCAATGGCGGAGAATCATTCGATGTAGGCTATGCGGTGTACGTCGTCAATGGGGCCCAGCCGGTGATCGGAAGCCTGTCCCTCGGAGGGAATACCATCTACGGTGGCGCGGATGGGAATGCCACTATTGGGATCACTGCCCTGCTTTCGGGGACTCATGTAACCATTGTCAAAAACACCATCATTGGCGGCCTAGGCGTCGCAAGTTTCGCCATTAGGGTCCTGGAGGGCGCAAGTGCGACCATCACCGATAATCCCGTCATCAGCGGCGGCACCGGAGAGCAGCCGACCGGGATCGACATCTTCAATCCTGGGTCCGTGGAGATCAGCAACAACGGTCTCATCACGGGAGGAGAAAATGTCAACGAATTATTTGGCGGGTTCAGATCCGTCGGAATAGTTATAGACGATGACTCGGATTCGGACCCGTCACAGATTATTGCGATTTCGGGAAATTTCATCGACGGTGGCCGATCCCAGTCCAATTCCATAGGGATCGTGATCCGAGGCGTAAACGCACCCACCATCAGCAGCAACACCATATTCGGCACCGCCGCCACCGGTTCCGTCACCCCGTCCAGTGCGTACGGGATACAAATTCTTGGCTCGCCAGCGATCATCAGCGGCAACACCGCCATCGACGGTGGCACAGCCAGCATCAACACTTACGGTATATTCGTTGACAACAACGCCGCGCCCAAGATCACGAATAACGCCATCGTGGGCGGAACGGCCGGTTGGCGTTCCTACGGCCTGTACATCGTTGATTCCTCACCCGACATCGTGAACAATCTCATCCACGGGGGCA
>JACZRV010000169.1 GCA_022574555.1 SAR324 cluster bacterium | reverse complement strand
TCTTGGGAACGCAGGTTTTGCACCTGCGACGACATGGGGCCGGTTTCTTTCTTCATTCGGCGGATTTCTCGCTGCTTTGCGGAAATGATCCCACCGCGCTCACGGTGAAGATCATCCAATTTACACCTGTCGCTCATGGCCGTACCCGGTTTTCTCTAGCGGCGTTCTGCGCACCCGCACTCGCGCCGGAGTGGGAATATCAAGAGCCAACGCCGGTTCATCGTAAACCGGACTTGCGCCTTTTGGCGAATCGGAGCAAGAAAGGGCGAGATTGCAGGATGATCGCGGGATTGATGTAGCGGCGGATTAGAGGGCCGAAAAGTCGTTCCGGGGTGCGGTGGATTCTGTTCTCCCATGAATTTCCTTCCGGAACGGCGGCAACAGGAGATAATACGATGAAATTGATTGGGGTGGACGTAGGGGGCACATTTACCGACGTGGTATACGTCGATACCGAACGCAACGAAACATTTATCCATAAAGTCCCCACCACGCCGGACGATCCCTCCCAGGGCGTCATGACCGGCATGTTGGCGTTGTGCCGGAAAAATAATATCGATCCGGACGCCCTGCAACATATTTATCATGGCACCACCATCGCCACCAACGCCGTACTCGAATACAAGGGCGCCCGTACAGGCATCGTCACCACCAAAGGCTTTCGGGACATTCTGCATATCGGGCGCCATCAAAGGCCGCAGCATTATTCGATTATGCAGGGAATTCCGTGGCAGGAACGGCCGCTGGCACCCCGCCGGCACAGAAAGGTCGTCGAAGAACGGCTGGTGCCCCCAAAAGGGGAGGTGCTGGTGCCCCTCAACGAGGAGGAGGTACGCCAGGCCGCCCGTGAATTGAAAGCCGAGGGTGTGGAATCCATTGCCGTTTGCTTCCTGTTCTCATACCTGGACCCTTCCCACGAGAACCGGGCGGCCGAGATATTGCGGGAGGAATTTCCAGAAGCCTTCGTCACCACCTCTTCTTCCGTATCGCCTCAGTTCCGGGAATTCGAGCGATTTACCACGGCGGCCCTGAATGCCTTCATCGGCCCCAAAGTGAGTTATTACATCAATCAACTCGTAGCTGCCTTGCGCACGGCCAAGATCAAGGCGGACCTGCACATCATGCGATCCAACGGGGGAGTGGCCACCATCAAAATGACCACAGAGCTGCCGGTATTGACCTTGCTATCCGGCCCGGCGGCGGGGGTGCTGGGTGGCGCCTGGTCGGGTGAATTATGCGGGCGCGGCAGATTGATCACGTTCGACATCGGAGGAACCAGCGCGGACATCGGGGTCGTCACCGATGGCCGATTCAGTGAAGCAACGGCACGGGATACATGGATCGCCGGATATCCTGTGATGGTTCCGATGATCGATATTCATACCGTTGGCGCGGGTGGGGGAAGCATTGCCTATGTGGATTCCGGCGGCGCGTTTCACGTCGGACCCATCAGCGCCGGATCGCGGCCTGGGCCGGCTGCCTACCGCCGCGGAGGGACCCAACCCACGGTGACCGACGCCAATCTCGTGCTGGGCCGGCTGGATAAGCACCGGTTCCTGGGGGGGGAGATGGAATTGGACGAAGTGGCCGCCAGACGCGTGATCGGCGAACTGGCCGGACAGTTGGGGCTGCCCGAAATCGAGGCGGCGGAGGGCATCATCACCATCGTCAACAGCAATATGGCCAATGCCATCCGTTCGCGCACGGTGCAAAAAGGAATCGATCCGCGCGATTATTCCCTGGTGGCGTTTGGTGGCGCCGGCCCTTTGCACGGTGTCGAGGTGGCCATGATGCTCAGTATTCCCGAGGTCATCGTGCCGCTTTATCCGGGGCTGACCTCGGCCCTGGGATTGCTCACCACCGATCTGAAATACGATTCCATCAAGACCGAGTTTCAGGTCAGCACCGATCTGGATTTCCGGAGGTTGAACGATGATTTTGAACACATGCAAAACTCGCTCGCCAACCAGTTTAAATTAGATGGGATTGCCCCTGATTCCATCGCCTTCACTCGGTCGACGGACGCACGCTATGTTGGGCAGGGATATGAGTTGCGCGTCGATATGCCCCAGGGGGAAATTACCGAATCCGGCATGACGGCCGTGATGGAGCAGTTCCATCGGCTGCACGAATCGGAATATGGCCACTTTTTCCCCGACAGCCCCATCGAGTTCGTCAATATCCGTGTGGCCGGAATCGGATCAACGCCGAAAATCGGAAAACCGCCGGAAATTACGGGCGGCACCCTGGAAGCGGCCCTGGTCAAGACCGACCGCGCCGTATTCAGGGTCGATGGGGAACTGCAGGAATTCGAAACCTCGTTTTATCTCAGGGACAAACTTCCCGTTGAGCGGGAAATCGCCGGGCCGGCGATTGTGTTGCAAACCGACAGCACGACCTTGGTGCCCCCTGGAAGCATTCTTGTCGCGGACCCTTCCGGAAATATTATCATCCACATCGCCGCCGAAAAGTAAGTGCCGGGCAGGATTGGGGGCGGGCTCAAAAGGGCGCTGGAAAATTCTATTGCAACCTTGATTTCATAAATTTGGAATCACAGCGGCCCCGGCGATACAGATAGGCCCGATTTGCAAGAATCGTTCGAGCTGCATCAGCCGGTCTGAGACTCCAGCCGGGGTCCATGGAGGCGGGTGGCGCGGCAGGTTATCCTTTACGCCGCTTCCTCAATAGGCCGGACGCCTCGCGGTCCAGGGTGCCGTCGGTGCTGATCACAGTCCCGTAATGTTCGCGCGCCACTTCGACAGAGTAAAGATCGTCAAGCACGTCGTCTTGCACCTGATCCAAATCGCGATCCAGCGGATTTTCGTAGCCCCCACCCCCCGCGCCGATACAGGAGAGGGTATCTCCCGCGCCGAACGGCATATGTTGCACCTTGGAGGGCATGTTGATTTTTTCGCCATTGGCTGACGCAAAAACCAATTCGGCCGTACGGCCATCGGTTCCCCCCTTGAAGCCCCACGGTTTGTATTTATGGCCTTCTCCTTCCACCGCGGCCGCCCCATCGGAGAGAAAGGTAAAATCCCTGATGCTACTCATGCCACCCCGCCACCTGCCATATCCGCCACCGTCCTGACGCAGTTCATAGCGGTTTACCCTGAGAGGGACGTGGGATTCGATATCCTCGATCGGATTGTTGCGGGTATTGGCATAAAGCGTATCCACAGCGTCCATGCCGTCCTTGCCGTAACGTCCGCCGTATGATCCCTCGAAAATCTCCATATGCACCCATTGCTTACCGGCTTCCATGCCACTGAAGGCAATTACTTTGAGATTCCCGATTCCGGCGCTGACCTGCTTTTCCACGGCCGGGGCCAGCGCTTTCATGACGGTGTCCGCGAGGGCATTGCCGGGGCAAAACCGGGCGATAGTGGGTGCGGGAAAGATCGGGTTGGCCAGGCACCCCTCGGGGGCAATAATGGTGATAGGGCGAGTCAGGCCGCTGTTCTGGGGAATGTGCCCATGAACATCGGAATCCAGCAGCACCGAGCGCAGCACCAACCAGATGGCGACGTCCACAGTGCCTTCGAAGGGCATATTGATGGGCCGGTCCGACACCTGTGGCGCGGTGCCCGTGAGATCGACGGTCAACTCGTCCCCCCGCACCCGAATCGCTACCTTGAGGATCAGATCCCGCTTGGAGGGGTCTTTATCATCCAAATACCCGTCGATGTAGCCCGTGGCGCTGTACTCGCCGTCGGGGAGTTTCCGGATTGCGTCGCGCATCATGCGTTCGGAATTATTGAACAGTGCTTCGGCGGCGGCATCGATCGTGTCGAGGCCGTATTGATCGATCAACGCCACGAACCGTTCGGCTCCAATGCGGCTGGCGGCCACCTGGGCTTCCATGTCTCCAACGACCAGGTCCGAAACGCGAATGTTGTCCCGCAATATCTGCCAAACGGCATCATTGCGTTTGCCCTCGTCATACACCTTGATGGCCTTGAACTGGAGACCTTCGGCATAGGCATCGAGCGCCTCGACGATTCCGCAGCTTCCAGGGGCCAGTGCGCCAATGTCGAGATGGTGGGCGGTCGTCACCGAATATCCGACCAGCTTGTCATGATAAAATACGGGGACGGTGAAGCTCACGTCGGGGCCGTGACTGGCGCCACCGTAGGCATCGTTATGCATGATCACATCGCCGTCGCGGATGGACTCGCCCCGCTTTTCGAATTCGCGAAGAATTCCACGGACATAACCCGGAATGGGTCCCGATTGGAGAGGCGTGCTTTGCTTGCTCTCGCAAAGCTGCCGGCATTGACGGTCCACCAGGGCGGCCCCGAAATCCTCGGATTCCCGGATGATGCTTGAATAGGACATGCGCATCAGTTTGTATCCCATCTCCATGGCGACGTTCTCCAGGGCGCCTTGAATGACGCTGGCGGTAACCGGATTGATGGTGTCCCTAGCCGTGACCCTCTTTGCAGGATTTTTCATTTGATCCTCCAATCGCTATGATTTCACGCCGCCGCCCCGCTTGCTCCCCCGATCTCAAGTTTACTAGGTATCATGGTGCGAATGCCCATTGTGGGATCGCAAATCTTCCTGCAAACCCATTACATTTGACGTGGGCACCGGCGCCGGCAACCCCTTGAGATTAAGCTCACCGACGGACTCGCTTGATACGATGCGGACCCCCCGGCTCATCACCTGTGGGCTGATCAGGATTTGTCCCGCCTTGGCTTCCTACCTCAGCCGGTTGACAATGCAAAGCGCCACCGGTCATCCCGGCCATGGGCGCCTGTTCAAGGTCGAGATCCACCCGGTACATGGCTTCCCGTCGCCAGTGATATACCCACGGGCCGATTCTTCCCCACATTTTCCAAATCGTGATTTTTGGGGGTTGGAGGATTCTTTCAGGTGGTGCTGGCGACACCATCTGGAAAAATTCTGTTGAGGGAAATCGGGCCGGTCTCTTGGTCACGCGCTGGTTTTTAGCGGTGCTGGTTCCGCTCGCCAAGATGGCTGACGGCAGATTGAAGGCATTCTACGATGTTGAAATATTTCAAATTATGACAATTTTGGGAAGGCATGGCATTAATATTGAGCAGCAGTTCCACACTTTGCCTATCCAAATCAGCCGCGCATGGCCATCGGGGCGCGGGATGCGGACACCCTAACTACCATGGCCGGCCGGCTGGCGCGGCTGGATCAGGCATTGGATGATGTCGGCAAGGGGCAGGTCGAAAAGCAGGCAGACCACACCTTGAAGCAACTGGCCAACAATCTGCTGGACGCGGTCGATCCCGACCAGCAGATGGATCATGCCCAGGCCAAATTTGGCACGGACACCCCCACCGAAGACCAGGTGGCCGAAGCCGCCGGACACCGAAGGGCTGCCCGAATTGCCGGACGGGTGGTGTTGGGCGACGGTGGAACAGCTAATCCCGACTGATCGCAAGTGGCATACGGTGTTCTTCAACCTGGCGACGACCTGCCGGACGGTGTTCCGTTCGTCAGGGTAGGAGACATTGACGACGGTCGAATCGACTTGGGTGGTCTGAAACGAATTTCCAAGTCCATCGCAGACAGGTATCCACTCACCCACCTACAAGGTGGTGAAGTGTTGATCACCTTGGTCGGTGCAATTGACCGAACAGCCGTTGCGCCCCCTGGACTATCTGGCGCTAACACTGCCAGGGCAGTCGGGGTTATCCCCGTGGATGATGAACTTGAATCCAACTGGATTGAAATCTGGTTCAGGAATCCAGCCATGGTTGCCAGAATGACTTCACTTGCCCATGAAGTAGCCCGAAAGACACTAAACTTGGAAGATGTTCGGCGGGCGCATGTGGCGATCCCACCCAAGGTCGAACAGGCAATCGACGTGGCCGAAACTGACGCCCTGCTGACCAGCATCAACCACCTGGAAGATTCATTGGAAGGTTTCGATCAACTGAATGGCAGCCTGCGCCAATCCATCCTTCACCAAGCCTTCACCGGCCAGTCGGTGCCGCAAGACCCGGAAGACGAACCGGCCAGCGTGTTGCTGGAACGGATCAAGGCCAACAGGCAGCGGCAGGGAAACGGGAAGGCGAAGCGGGGGCGGAAGACAACCAATCAGATCGAACTGGGGGTGTGATCGATGGGAGACTTTCGGTTATTCCGAATCAACGGTGGTTCGGTGACTGAACTGGATCGCCGGACGGCGGCTGTTGAAAAGTCGCTGCAAACCCAGATCGAACAACACATGGACGATCTGCTGGGCGTCCGTTTCCTGGCCACCGAATACTATACCGGAGACAAACATCGGGGCCGAATCGACTCCCTGGGCCTGGATGAAAATGGTGCCCCGGTGATCGTGGAATACAAGCGATCAGTAAACCAAAACGTGATCAATCAAGGGTTGTTCTACCTGGACTGGCTGCTGGATCATAAAGGTGAATTTACGCTGTTGGTTCAGGACAAACTAGGCCAGGACATAGCCAAGGACATTGAATGGAAAGCCACGCGCCTGATTTGCATTGCCGGGGATTTCAGCCGGTATGACGAACATGCTGTCCAGCAAATCAACCGGAGCATTGAACTGATCCGGTACGGCCACTACGGTGATGATCTGCTGGCCCTGGAACTGGTTAATTTGATCACGGCTGACGGGGGAGACAAGCCGATGGCCGCAACCACGGTTGATGATACGACATCTTCGGACGTGGCCGATCCCTATTTCACCCAAACAATTACGCACCGGCTGACCCAGATGAGCCCGGAAATGAAAGACCTATACGATGCGATTAAAGCGTTCTTGATGGGGCTGGGGGATGATGTGCAGTTTAAGGAATTGCGATTCTACCACGCGTTCAAGCGGATCAAGAACTTCGTGTGTATCGAAGCCTTCCCCCAGGCTGCAAAGTTAGGGGTGTTCGTCAAGGTCGATCCAGCCAGTATCGATCTGGAAGCGGGGTTCACGCGTGATGTCAGCAAGATCGGACACTTCGGAACCGGTGATCTGGAAATTACCATCACATCCATGGACGATCTGAAGAAGGCCGAACACCTACTAATCCAAAGTTACGAAAACTCCTGATTGCACAGCGGACATTGAAAATGCCCAACGACACTGCCACCATCGTCAACAAAGTCTGGAACTACGCCCACGTCCTTCGGGACATCGGGCTGTCCTACCTGGATTACGTCGAGCAGATCACCTTTCTGCTGTTCCTAAAGATGGCCCAGGAGCGGGTAGAAATCGGTCAAGCGAACGGCATACCAGAGGAC
>JACZRV010000168.1 GCA_022574555.1 SAR324 cluster bacterium | reverse complement strand
ATTCTTTTTTTATTTTATCTAAATTATCTCTACCCTCATAAATTATTCCTTTGATATCACATAGTATAACCTCTTTAACAGATGTGCAAATTTTTTTATCAATACCTATGCATAATAATAATTTAGCTATGGCTGTTCCTGCAGAACCCACGCCATTTATGACAATTTTCAAATCTTCTATTTTTTTGTTTACAACTTTTGATGCATTTATTAAGGCAGCAAGTACTACTATGGCAGTTCCATGTTGATCATCATGCATTACTGGAATTCCAAGGTCTTGCAGAGATTCTTCTATTTTAAAACATCTTGGAGCAGAAATATCAACACGTACATATAGTGCGGCCAGTGGCATTGGGTGGCTCACTTGGCTATTACAGTGGCGAAGACATGGATGAGAAAGCCTCCATGATGGCATATTCGGACGTGTTTGTAACCGTTTATTCCACAATGGTGGTCGAGACAGCCATTCATGATACTCCAATAATTGCCGCAGTAATCGATACGCCAGGTGGCTGGAATAGCGTACACACCATCAGTAAAGGCGCTAGCCCTGTACGAGACGGACAGCCGAAGAAGTTTTCACTCTCGCTCATGGAGATTGGTGAATGGCCCACTCACCAGCGATTCCGGTTGGCTAAGGCGGGTCGTGTGGCAGAAAATGAGCAGGAATTAGTTAAAGAGCTGAACGCTTATTTGCAAGACAGGGCGGCCGATGCAAGGAATCGCAGAAACTTTATTGTTAATGAGATTACCTTTACAGATGGTAAATCTGGGTTACGCACAGCTGAGTTAATATTGAATTTCTTGGGTGAAGATTAACTGTTTGCACAGTCGACTCCACAGCAAAAAGGCTTCATCACCACTAAGCACACAAAGGTTATAGTTTTTTATGCTAAAAAACTTAGAATCTTGTAAAATAATGGTCGTTTTCTCACAAAAATCATCTGAAAACTTGTCTTTCGGAGCAAAAACTCGTATTTTTCACACGCATTCTAAATGTTTTCTTCGTGAACTTTGTGCTCTTTGCAAAGTGCCGTGCGCACTTCACGGTGTGGTAGGGTAGTTTTTGCAGTGGACTCAATAAAGGATATCAATAATAATTTGTTGTATCTATTCGATTAGAATTGAGTAATTAAAGGTGATGCTCTATATTATTTGAGTAGGAGAATTCATAGATGGGCTTGAAAAGAAATGTCAGTCTTACTACCGCTTTACGATACAAGGGAGAGGGGCCATATTTGGCCTTTATCTTGCATCGTATCGGCGGGGTTGCATTATTTATCTTCTTTAGCCTCTACATTCTCATATTAGCTGGGGTGGATTCTGCCAATAGCATTTTTAGCAATTGGATCTTCCAAATCATTATTCTGATCTTCGGGTTATTTCATGCCATTAATGGCTTGCGCATTACCATTATGGACTTGTCTCCAAAAATGTTCGCCCACTATCAAAAAGCCATCAGCATCGAATGGGTACTTTATGCACTGCTGTGCGGATTTATCCTTTTCGTTGTGTTACAAAACAGGTTCGGAGGCTAAATGGCAACTAGAAGCCTTCCACTATCAAAACGGGGTTTCAAATTCGAAACCATAATGTGGATATTCACTCGCTTGACAGTGATTGCTATGTACGCATTGCTGCTGGCGGGTCTTATCGGGGCCCTGATCCTAAGCGCAAAAACAGGCGCAAACTTAGCAGATATATTGCTGTGGGCCTTTTTCCCCAATAGCCTTGCCAATCCGCTGAGCACAGCAATTTGGATCACTATCCTTGCCAAATTAATGGTCCTTGTATTTATAATGGTCGTCTCAGGCCATGGAGTGCACGGTGTGCTGGAGATATTGGATGATTATTTCAGTTCCCCTAACGCACAGCGCTGGTTCCGTAATTTTGTCATCGCCTATGTGCTTGGGGCAAATGTGATCGCTATATACGTAATTTGGAGGGCCTAGGCCGGGAATTCTCTTATGGATAATGTTCACCAATTTGAAGTTATAGTGGTTGGTGCTGGTGGCGCCGGTTTGATGGCCGGGCTGTACGCCTCCAAAATTGCCAAGACGGCCGTTATCAGCAAACTTTATCCGACCCGCTCGCACACTGGTGCTGCTCAAGGTGGCATCAGTGCAGCCCTTGGTAATTACGAAGAAGACAATCCTGATTGGCATGTTTACGATACGGTTAAGGGCTCCGACTATTTAGGAGATCAAGACGCGATCGAGTTCATGTTGGTGGACATCTCTTCCACCGCGGCCCCGACGGCGTTTAGATTCGAGGAGATCTCTTCGGATGAGGAGGCCACGGTATTCGGATTCGCGCCCTGCCCCAGCAACGCCTTGATCCGCTGCACCTCGCCGGCCGATGCCGCTTCCCGCAGTTGAAGATCCACCGGCCGCAACTCGATCGGTTCTGCCGGCCGCAAGGCTTGCGGCAAGAGAAGAAACGCAAGCACCACTCCCACGACAAGCCGGCCGGTTTGCCGGCCCGGTTGGGCGTAACGGCGCGGCAAGGGGGTGCATCGCATGATTTCGCGGCTCAATATTGTCATCACAGCCCCAATCGCTGTGGCAAATCGACGGTACCGGGCGTGGTACCATCCCGATCCACAGGGGTGAGCCGTCCTTCAGCCAGATCTTGCAAGAACCCTCCAGCGGGTCGTGCCTGGTACAGAGCCCAGCCCTGGGCGCTATCGGGGCAAAGGTCTCCTGCGTTCAGGAGCTCGTCCACCCGGGATTGATCGGCCCAACCACCCTCGGCCACTTCCTCGGCCTGGAAAGTGAACTGGCCGCCGTAGCAGCATCCGAAGACCATGGTGAAATTATTTACCTCCTCGTTGCGAAACCGATAGCCAAACAGTTCGTAGAGGGGTGTGCCGGTTACACCCATCTCCTCGGCCGCCTCGCGATATGCGTTGTCCGCGAACGATTCCGCGCGGGCCACCGTACCTCCCACGAAACAATCGCTGAGCCCAGGGAAAACGTCTTTGTCCCCTGCGCGGCGATGGATCAGCAGCCGTCCATCCGGGTGGAATATTAACGTAGCGGAGACCCGGTGGAGCAGATTGCGGAGACGGATTTCGCTCCTGGTCACGGACTCCAGCGTGTTTCCGGCCTCGTCGATCCAGTCCACCATCTCTTCAGGCATGGCGCGCTCCATATGCGATACTTCGCATCGATGACTTTGCCGTCGATACTTTGCCGTCGATAACACTGCCATGGTGAGACCGTGGGTCCACGGCCGGCGCCGGCATGAGGGTCCAACGGTCTGGCGATGGCCGCATGCGATCGCCGGACAAACGAGATGTAACACGGGCTCAATGGCCCAGCAATCGGTGCGGGCAGGGTGGCGCGAAAACCCACATGCGGGATGGCCGATCGGGCACCTTTCCGCCCCGCGATCCTGATATCCGCTTGAAAGAGGTTGACTTTTCAGCCCACCGGGCCTACATTTCCGGACAGCGGACGTTGGGGTGGTGTCATAATTACACACCCGAGCGCCTGGGCCAGGATGCCCGTTTTGGATGCACGGTTGAAAGGGATTTTGACATGTCCAATGAGTTGCTGGATGCACTGGAATTCAAACTGCTGACCGCGGTCGAAACCATCGAATCCCAAAGGCGGGAGATCGACGAACTCAAGGAAGAGCGGCGCTTGATGGAAGACAAGCTGCGCGGATTGATCGGCAGAATCGACCAGATTGGCGGAGAGCCCCTCTCCGAGCCGGTTTCCTCTTCGGTCAGCGAAGAGACCCCACAGCCCCTCGATCGCCCGATGGGCTCCTACAACGGCCCTGCCAATCCCTACCGACGGCCGGACCCGGATTATTAAGCGCCGCATTGATGGTTATCGGCATGGCGCCCCATGATCGGTAAGTCTTTTCCGAGTGCGCGCTGGCCGGCTCGCGGTCCCCATCACGCGGATCCATCTGCTTGGCGCCGGTTTGCGCATCGAACGACGTCCGGGGCCCGGATGGTTCTCCACCGTCCGGCGCCACCGGGCCGCAACGCCTATCTCCGTACATTGTCGCAGGGATGCCGTTGGCTTGCGGCGATCTTGGCCATTGCGCCTTTCGTCCTGATTGCCCAGCCACACGGCACGGATGGGATTGCCTGGGCGCAGCAGGCGAAGACGCGCGTTGCCATCGCGCCGATCGCCGACCTCCGGCGTGGTGAAGACCGCGACTGGTTCGCCCGCCATCTCGAGGACGGAATACACGACGCTCTGCTGTACACCCGGCAATTCGCGGTGATGCCCGTCGCCACCGCCGGGCTCTGGGAAGCCCGTCTGGGCCTGAACCCCGGGGCCACTCCGGCTCCGGAGCAGTTGCAGGCGATGGGGGTGGATTTTTTCCTGCGGGGCACGATCCACCGGGTGCTGCGGTTGGCTCGGGTCAAACTGCGTATGGCCTCGGCGGACCCGGATTATTTCGCCGATGAGATCTCCTGGGAGTGGGAGGTGGATCTAGAGCGGGATTCCCCCCGCGACGCCATCGAACGGGCCATGGCGCATCTCCTGGCGACCCTGGAACGACCCGCCCAAATCCGCGTGGGCCTGGAATCCGAATCGGGGCAACCGGGCCTCCGCGCTTCCCCGCAGCCCGCCGGGTGGGGGCCGGTGGAGGCGTTCTATGGCGTGACCGGGCACAGGGCACTTTCCCAGCCGGACCTTGCGGCGCGGATTGTCGCCTTGGCCACGTTCCAGAATGAGCCCGGCTTGCGCGGAAAATCCCTGGGCGCCACGGCGGAGGCTCTGCTGGTGCAAGCCCTGCTTTACCTGCCTGACAACGCCGCCCGCCGGCCCATGCTCGAATCGGCGCGCAAGGCGGTCACGGCCGCGGCCAAGGCCGAACCCTGGAACGCTCGCTGGCTCGCACTCAAGGGAGAAATCCATTACCTGCTGCGCCAGGATTTCGAGGCCAGGACCGAGGCATCCGTCGCCAGGCTGCGGAATCCGCTCGATGGTCTGGCCTATCTGGTTTTGGGCCTGGTGGCCGGCATCTCCACCGCTCAAGGCAACGACTGGATGAACGTCGCGCTCGCGGTCGATCCGTTTCTCCGCAGCGATAACCGGCCTGCCGGTTGGCACCCGTTTCAAGGCGGGGTGCTCGACCCTTATTTTGCCAACTGGAAGCGGTTGCATGCCCAGCGCCGCGAATGGAACTCCCCGGAATTCGTCCAGCAAATGAAATTGGGCGAGCAGCTTTTTGCCCAGGGCCAGTGGGAGGAGGCCGAAGCGGCATTCCAGGCCGCTGCCCAAGGAGAGACGTCCGACCATCGCCCCTTGCTCTATCTGGCGCGGATACTCACGGCAACGGGCCGGCCCGCCGCAGCCGCCACGGAACTTCGGCGCCTCAGCGGTGAATATCCCGAGGAGTGGGATATCTGGCATCACCTGGGCCTGGCGCATGCCGCTGCAGAGCGGCACGGGCAGGCGGAAGCGGCATTCCGCCAAGCTCTGGAGGTCAATCCGGGCGAGTTGGAACCCTTGTACCGCCTGGCGGAATCACAGATGTTCCAAAAGGACTGGGGCGCGGCCCGCATGGCGCTGCAACGGTATCTGGAGCGAAAAACCCACAACGCACGGGCCTGGACATTCCTCGGTATCAGTGAAACCCACCTCGAACACTGGCCCCAAGCCGCCTACGCCTTCCGGCGCGCAATGGCCATCGACCCCATGCAGGAACAAGCCCGCACGGGCTTGGCCAACGCCACGGATCATCTCGCAAAATAAGCCCGGCACGATCCAATCGTGAACATCGTGAACCCCGATACCCTGTAAATTCTGCCTCCAGCGGCCAAAGGCCGGTGCCTATTTGGAAAGCCCCTTTGGATTCCTCGGCAGGGGTCTCGACCCCTGCACCCCATTTACATGTATTTCCAATGAGTTGCAGATTTGTAATTGACCGGGCGGTGAAGCCGTTAGCGGAAAAGGGGGGCGTGGGGGGACGAGTTCCCCCACATGATTTTCATTTCTTGATGGGTCGCTGGCCTTCCAGCCCCCGTTTGTGTTCCCCCGTGACGGGCGGCACCGGTTCGATGGCCCCCATGATGTGATAGGCCCATCCGATTTGAGCAGGACGGGCGATGGGCCGGGAATTGACACACGATACAATGGAGGATCGGGAATGCTGCAACCAAGCCAATTTTCAAGTCACTGATATTACGAATGTAATTGGCTTCGTTTTGAAAATATTCGGTGTCCCCGACCATAAGGGGACACAACGATCGGAGATAAATGGCCCATGGCAGGCTCCGATCATTCTACATTATAGCAGCCCCTACCCGTCCGCATAGTCCCTGGCCGCGAATTACCGATAATGGCCGCGTCGCTCCAGGATGCCTGCGAATGCCCACGGGTCAACGAAGACAAGGGCCTCCTTAACGGGGTAGGGTCAATTTTCAAACCCATTGAATTGACCTGCGAAATAGATGGACGGCACACGGTGCCCCGAATGGTGCGAACCAAATAAGACTGAATGAGCGTTACTCCGATCGGAGGCGAGGCAATGTGGCCCGACGTGATCTCCAGTGTTGCCGCCGTCGTTAGTGCGGCCGCATTAGTTTTCGGCGCATGGGTGGCGAACAGAGGCGTGAACGCCTGGCGCCGCGAGACCCTCGGCAAGCGCGAGATCGAGATTGCCGAGCGGGCTATTCATCTCTTCACCAAGGCGGAAGAGACGATTCGCATTGCCCGCAACCGCTATGCTATCGCCAGCGAGATCAAGGAGGTTGCCTTCGCGATCAATCGTGCGGCACTGCACATGGTTAAAGACCCGCTGAATGTGACGGCGATTCAATATTACCTGCCGATCCACCGGCTGATGAAGCACGGGGCCGTCATTGTGGAACTGAACGAGCTGCGGCCGCTGTATACCGCTTATTTCGGGGACGAGGCGGGTGAGTGGTTTGACGCGATCATCACTGCCCGCAATAATATTCTGGCGTATGGCAATGTCCTCGTTGATATGGCTCAAAGTGGCGAGATCGACCGTAGGCCAGTTGAAACGGAAATTGAATACGAGTCCGTAATCTTGGACCTCCATGGGGACGACCCGTTCAGTATTAGCGTTCGGAAAGCTGTCGAACAGATCATCGCGCAGTCCAAGCAAATTCTTGTCGAACACGTGAAAAAACGCGGCGCGGGCCGCCCCGAGCGCTGGCGGAGAAGACGATTAAAGAAATGAAGACGGTCGTTCCAGCGCGGCCAGTCGCGGACTTGACCCGCCCGCAATGTAGCGATAAATT
>JACZRV010000167.1 GCA_022574555.1 SAR324 cluster bacterium | reverse complement strand
CCGGTGGCGACCACCGTCTCGACGCCGAACTTCTCCTGGAAGACGTTGGCGATCGGACGGAAGTTGCGGCCGGCAGACCCGCCGAAGGTCAGGACGACCTGACCCTCCGCCTGCGCGGCCTCGATCACGCGGTGGATATCTTCCTCCGAGACGGTACGGTTGTTGTGCACCGTCACCATGCCGTGGCTGTTGCGGCCCATGATGTGCTGACCGGCGATGCCGGCCAGTATCGATCTAATCTGCGTGCCGCTCATCAGCTCGCATTCCCGTACTGCATGCTGAATGGAACGCACCGTCTTTTCGATGTTGACCACCACGCCCTTGCTGATGCCGTCCGATTTGGCCATGCCAAACCCGGTGATCTTCATCGGCTCCCCTTCCAGGGGATCGGCTGCCAGGGCGCAGATCTTTGTCGTGCCGATATCCAGGCCGACGATGGCGTTGCCTCGACTACGCATGGGAAACTCTCGTTGAATGGTCCATTTCGCGATCAGCCCTTCCCTGGGCGGCGTTTCCGGAGTACTTAGCTTATAAAATGAAGGGCCACGTCCCGCCGCAAAGCGGCGCGACGCACCTGATGATTTGAGTCGGAATGCTTAGGCCGGATCGGAGTGCTTCTGCGAACCTCCGCACCGGTTTGGGAGGGAATATCCGGTTTCCTGTCCACCGTGGCCATGCCCTGAGCGGGTCGAATACCGACAGCGGGGAATCTTGTTTGAGCAAATCCTTTTGCTTCCAAACGGCGACCTCATGGTTGCTGGTTCGTCGCCCTGTTTATACTCCCTCCAATTTCGTTTTGTCAAACAAAGATTTAAGATTTTTTTATCGCCTCGATTCGGCGGTGACCGCTTCGGTCTGGCTCCTGTTCCTAAGTTTGCCGTCATTGTGCCCAGCGGAGAGGCCTGACCCGCGCCGGGCGGCAATTTCTCAGTGTACCGGGCGGCGAGCCACCACTCTCTCCGCAGGCGGCCAACGCCAGGATCAATATGATGAAAATCCCATGGTTCATGGTTGCCTCCGCGTGGTTACGAAATAGAATGCGTGCCGGTGGCAGTCATTCGTTGTCCGATTGCGCTCGCTATCTTAGAACGAGATGGCGCTTGCAGAGCGGTCAGATGCGCTCCATCAGCGCCATCGTTTTTTCGCGGCGGCGGGCGGGGTCGTCTTCCCCCCTATCGCCGGCAAGGGGTTCATCGGGTTCCACGTCGAAGAGGGGCTGGCCCTTGTGCACGATGATCCCCGCATCGCCCGAGACCAGCACCTTCGTGATCGTTCCGCCAAACCCGGCCAGCACCGGGTTGAACATCTTCATGACCTCGAGGATACCCACCTGATCGCCGGCTTGAAAGCGGGCGCCGGCGGTGACAAAAGGTTCCGCGCCGGGCGCGGGGCGGGAATAGAATGTGCCGCCGCTCCAGGCCACGATCTGGTTCGAGCGGGTGGGCGGCGGTGGCGCCAAGGCCCGGTGCAGGCCGGGCACCAGTTCCTCGTCCTGAAACGAAGCGGGAATGACCGGCTCCAGGTTATCGTCGAGCCGCAGCCCATAGAATCCGGCGTCCGCCCCCACCAATACGGGCAGCTCCAACAAATCCAGGCCCAACTGGTGTCCCCGATGGCTGGCCCGCGCCGCCTGCCAAAGCCGCGGCGATAGGCCCTTGGGTGGGGTGGCGGACTCCAGGCGCTCACGCAGAGCCGGCCATCCGCCGTTGGGCGTGCCCAATCGGCCACGCAATTCGGCATAGAACGCGAGACCTTCCTCCAGCAGTTGTTGATCGTGGGCCCAGATTCGCTCTTCGGCCGAAGTGTCGGGCCGATCTTCCAGGCAAAGGAAACGGTACAGTTGATCCAGCACGTCCAAGGGATTCTGCCGCCACTCCACGTGGCCATCGATGATCTCCCAGCGGCGCCGGCGCCGGGGTGCCAGCCATCCGGCCAAGTGGTGGGGCGAGGCCAGCAGCCGCTGCAACGGCCGCAGGATGAGGGTCGTCTTGGCGGCATGAACCCGCGCTGCCTCGGATGATTTTTCCGCCGCGCGCCGGGCCAGCGCCTGCCAGGCGATATCGGGGTCCATCTCACCGGCGCAACGGGCCAGAGCGCCCACGGCCGCCAGATAAGACCGCACGAAGGGCGTGGCCGGTCTGGCCATGGCATCGCAGCCCAGCAGCCAATGAACCAGCCCGTAGAGAAATGGCTGGTTGGTCATCACGTCGTGGCCACGGATCTCCATATGCCGCAAGATCTCGGCCATACGAATTAGATTGTCCTCCCGCGACTCGCCGTGGGTCACGATCAGGGCGGCGTTGGAATCGTAGGCTCCCGCCAGGTGGTAGGGCATGAATGCGCCCGTGTCCGGGTTGGGTATGCCGATGCCCTGGTCGTCCCGCAGCTCGTCCGCAATGGGGGGCGTCCAGTCGAGCACGATTCCGCCCGCGTGGGGCTGCAATGCATCGTTGGTGGCATTGATCCGCACTTCAGCACCGCTGACATGGCGTGTCACACGCTCGGGCCGGGGCAGCCGCGTACCGTGCACCGCCACAAGGAGCATCGCTTCCACCAGGGAGTCCACGTCGAACCATTCCCGCGGGTGCGCGGGATTTCTGAAGCGGAGCGAGTAGACCTGCTCGGTTACCCGGTGTTCCACCTGGATGCGGGTATTCATTTCCATGAAATGGTGGCGGTTGCCGAATACGATCGACTCGAAGGTGGAGGCGGAGTCCAACCCCACGGCCTGGCCGAAATTTTCGGCCTGTTGCTCCATCTTGCGCAGGAGGGCCAGATCTTCCCGCAGCACCTCCGACTGGGGAGCCAACCCTGCCGCGCGGTAGGCCTCGCCAGCCTTTTCCAGCATTTCCTGCGTGATGGAGAATTCCACCAGCTTTTGCTCGTGCATTTGCAAGGAGCAATCGCGGCCGCCCAACGCGATGCACCACTCGCCGTTGCCGAGGAGTTGGATCTCGATGTGCCTCGTCGATTCGATGTTGAGTTCGATGAGGAAGTTCTTGTTGGCGCCGGGGGCGGTGGCCTTGGATTCATTGAGCACCTCGTAGACTGCCTGGGCGGCTTCGCCAGGAGAACCGATCACCCGCTGACCCTTGCCGCCCCCTCCGGCCACGTGCTTCAAGCGCAAACGCCGGCCTGGATTTTCCTCGATGAGCTGCCCGCAGACCTTCGCCGTCTGGGCCTGCAATTCTTGCAGGGAGAACAGATCCTCCTTGTTCGCAGCCGCCGCCGCGATAAGTCTTTCCGCCCGTTCGTGGATCGGGAGACTCACCCAATCCGCATCCGGTTGCAGACCGTGGTGGCGCGCGACTTCGTCGAGGAAAGCGGCCTCGCCACCGTGCCCGGCTTGCGCCAACAACGTGAGCGCGGCGATGTTGTCCACACCCGGTGTCACCGAGACACCCAGAGAACGGGCCAGCATCTTGGCCGCGTCCTTGGCCCCCGCGCGTGACGCCACCTGGGAACAGGGACCGACGAATCCCAATCCGGCCTTTTCGATCGCGTGGATGAAATCGTAATCCTCGGCCATGAAACCGTAGCCGGCGAAGATGTGAGTATAGCCGTGAAGATTTGCGATCTCGATGATTTGCGCTATCCGTTCAGCCTTCTCCGCCGTGCCCGACCCAATGTAATCGGGGATGCGATGCACCCTGCCGTGGCGGCCCACGAGTCGCAGTTCGGGAGCAAGAGCCCGCGGAAAAACGACACTGTCGTTTTCGGAAAGAAGGATACCGCTTGGCCCGGCGCCTGCGGCGGCCAAGATTTCAAGAGCCTCTTTGCGCACGGGTCCGCGCCCGACCACGAGCACCTTGACGTGATCGAAACCGAAACTGCCGCTCCAGCCCTCCCCGGCTTTTTTCGACGACTCGGGTCGGATGTGTTCGCTATCCGAGGCTCTGGCCCGCATGTGTTTTCATTTGGATGTGGACGGAATGATCACACCCTCCGGCGTTTGCACGGCGGGCGAGATCGACCGGCCCTTGGGGCGGGCCGTCATCTGTGATGTACCGGAATTTGGGGGAAAAGAAAAACGGCAGGCAGGCCGCATCGCGCGTGAATTCAGTAGGCACCATGCCCGGCATGCCTGGCCGGCCGGCAATTCATGTCCGGCGATGGCACGGTCGGCTCGAATTTTCGAGTCCGGGCACCACCGCCGGTACGGCGTCGTGGAATTGCTCAGGGCCAGGTGCCGCTGGTGCGATAACGGAGCCCGAATCCGCTCAAGCCGTAGCTGCTCTGGACCGATCCGGGAAACCCGCGGAATTTTATGCCTCGGAAATTTTCCAGCCCTTGGGTGAAAACTTGTCCCGCATCGATGTTGTCCGTGTGGAATTCAACGATGCCGTCTGCTTCTTTCAAGATCGCTTGCACCGTGACCGTTCCGCCTGCGAACATGGGCACTTGATAGAAGTCCACCACCAACGTCCGGTCGGGGGCGGCGCCGAAGACCTCGTAGCTGATCGTACCCCCCAAATCCGGATTGAGATCGGTCCAGGCCAGAGCGACGAGGTTTTCGTAACCGTCTTTTTTGGGGATCAGCCGTCCCTCGCAACAGCCACTATCGGTAATGGCGTCGAACGAGATGAATCCGTTGGAGGAGATGTAAAACTCGGTCACGACGCGCCCGAAAAAGGTGAAATCGAATCCGATGGAAATCGGTCCTTGAATATCGTCATCCACCAGAAATATCTGGTTGGCCAGTGGCGACGGTTCCGGATCGAAGGGTATGAAAGCCACCTGGTTATTGGGCGTACCGGAAACGACCTCGGATAAATCGCTCCAACCCGCCATATTTTGCGCGGCGACCGCGTAGTAGAAGGTCGTGTCGTTGGAAAGCGAGGTGTGGAAATACGGAGGGTGCAATATCGGCCCGGCCGGGATCCATTCGTCGGATCTCGGATGCGGCACGGTGCTGTAGAATACGTGGTATATATGGGGCTTGCACGACATTTCCCAGCCAAACCATACCTCGCCGTTGGCCGCGAAAGTGTATGCGCCCTGAGGCGGAGAGGGGGGCGTGGTGACAAATCGGTCATCCGGCGGTAGAAAAGCCAGTCCGCCCAGGGAATCGGGAACCGTCCCGCAGTGGACGACCTTACCGTTGTCTGGATTTACCGTTACCAGGTACCTGGGCGGGCTTCCGTCGTCCATCAGGCCGTAGATGCGATTTTCCAGCGGATGGACCGTCAGGGAGTTCAGAGCGTTGACACCGAAAAGAATCGGAAAACCGATGAATTTGTAGGCAATGGACGAAAGCACGGTTCCGTCCGTGGCGTCGAGAACGCTCAGCGCCGTATCGTCCGCGTGATATAGGATATCGGCCGTGTCGAACGTGATGCCGTGGCCGTTCGACCCTGGTGGGCTCACGCTGCCGATGATCGTTCCCAGGCCCGTGGAGGGTTTCAATTTGGCTAGGGTGTCGCCCTCGTAGTAGGCGAACAAATCGCCGTCGGAGCGCTTGGCCAATCCCGTCACGGATGCGCCGATGCCATTATCGTCCGCCAATAGGATCGCTTTCCCACTGTCAGCGTCGATCTTGTAAATGCACCCCGAACAGGACGAGGCAACGTCGCTACCGGCGAAGAACCTGTTTTTCGCGGGGTGGAAAACCAAGGATCTTATTTCTCCCACCTCTGCTTGGGGGGATACGAACGTATCGAGCAGAAATCTGGCCCTACCGTTAGCCCTACTGACCGATTTCAAGTTGCCATTGGCGGCGGCGGCCACGAGGATCGCATCCTTGGGAGCCGACCGGGGAAGCACCTCAGTCGAGTCTTTGCACGCCCCCATCCCCAACACGAGCGACGCGACAAGTGTATAGGCGAGCGCGGCACCCGGGCGCAGCATTGCAGTCACGATACCGGTGCGGATGCGCGGCGTGGTTTGCTCGCCGCAACCGGTGGCGCTGCAATCCGATGATGCGCTGATGCGGAGTTTGGTCATATGCATCCGTGTATGTGGGCTCACTCCCGGTGGAAATTCGTCACTCGATTACCACGTTGCGGCGCGATCTTTCTTTCGATCAAACACCAGGCCGGTCGTGATCAGCACCGATGGCCTCAATGCTATCAGAATTTGCGGCCATCCGTCCAAAACACACCTTATCGAAGGAGTGGTGAAGTTCTTTGGGGAATCGGGCTCCATTAGCCACATCGCTGCCGGTCCTGAGAGCTACCGATGGCATATACTACGGCACCTCTCTTACTACGGCGCTTCTCTGGTGTGGAGACCAGCATCGGGTTGACCGATTCTATTAAACGTTGAGTATCAGAGTCACCTTCACCTTCGCGGCGCCATTATCGGTTACGGTAACAATGTGACCAGGGGGGGCCGTCAAGAAGACGTCGCAACTTTGAGTCGTGGCCGCGGTGCCCGTGTTCACATCGCATTGGTCCGGAATCTCATTGCCCGGGAAGGGAGTCAAAGCGCCGGTGGAATCGAATACCTGGTAGAATACGTTTTCCAATTCGGCTTGCAGAATCCCGGTGATGGCGGCGCCCGGCAAGGTGTATCCCTGGAAATCCTTGCTCGCACCAGCGGGAAGCCGCACCATGTTTTTGGCGCCCAATGCGACGCTGACGGTGAACATGGCCGCGCGGCTCAACGGCGTGCCATCCACATGCCCGAAAGCCGTGCCCATTTCGATTTCGGTGATAAACCAGCAACTTTCCACGCCGCCTGCCAGCTCGTGGGCCGAGTCGCTGTAATTCAGCACCAGGTCAACGTCGTCCTTGCTCGAACTTGTGGTGCGCACGGTATAGATCGTTTCTCCCGCCAGACCATCGACTCGGAAATAGGCCCGCTTGCCGGCGGCAATATCGAGCCATTCCGCCGGACCACCCACGCGCAGGAGATAGGGGTCCTGTACCGTGCCGCTACAGGTTACTTCCCTTTTGATGGTGGTCGTTTCGCTGTCTCTTTCGCATCCCGTCAGCAGCACCGCCAGAGCCAGGGCAGCCATACTTGAAAAACGGAACCAACGGTATCGGTTAGTGGGCATGTGATTTACCCCAGGATTAGCGGCCCGCATTTGCGCGCCAACAACAATAAATTTCGAGAAGGGCATTTATTATTACAGTTTTTTACACAGTCGTCAATTTTCTATGCACCTTTGGTGATGTAAGAGATCTTGTGTCAGTAGCTTTACGAAAGAGAAAAGGGGGACTCCTTGGGTGATTTAACCAGTAACCCAAAACCAAGGAGAACCCCCGATGGAAGCAGCAGTGATCACATCTGTGCC
>JACZRV010000166.1 GCA_022574555.1 SAR324 cluster bacterium | reverse complement strand
ATCCACGCTCGGCAATCCCTTCGGAATCGAATCGCTGTTCCTCCGAGTCAACCCCATCGCCTGGAACAGGTCCAGATAGATCGGCAGCCCCGCCAGAGCCGTCATTCCCTTTACCCCTTCCTCATCCTCGTACTGGAACGGAAGCACTCCCTGTGCGACCATGACTTCACCCCGTTGGTGATAGGTTTGTTCTTCCAAACTGATCCTATCTCCCTGAAAATTCAGAGGCAACGGGGTTCTACACATTTTTTGACGGTGGATCGGGGGGTCGTGCCCGCTAGGGATCGTCGTTGGCGGTCAGGTGATACAGAATGATCGCCGTTGCCGCCGCGACGTTGAGGCTGCCGCCGCCGCGGGTGGGAATTGCGACCAGCTCGTCGCAGTTCGACTTCACCAGAGGCCGTAGACCTTTGTGTTCGCCGCCCATCACCACCACCAGGGGCCGAACCGGCCGATAACGCCCCAAAGCCACCGCCGCCCCCTGCTCGGCGCCTAAGACCCACACGCTTGATTTGCGGCACAAACCCAGAAATCGTGCCAGATTGGCGACTTCATAGATTGGAATTTCCTCCATGCGGCCGGCGGATGCCTTGGACGCGGCGGGGCTCAGGGGCGCCGACTGCTGCCTGGGCACCACGACACCATCGAGGGCAAACACGGCCGCGTTGCGAATAGCGGCACCCAGATTTTGGGGATCGTTGACCTGGTCCAGCACGAGCAGGATGCTTTCCGCTCGTTTGGCGGCATCGATGGCTTCACGTTCGCCGCCACGGGGCAACGGTCCACATTCGAGCACGACGCCCTGGTGGTTGGGCGAACCGCACAACGCCTCCAGCTCCCGTCCGTCCGTGAATCGAGAATTGAGTTCCATTCGAGACGCCAACTGGACGATGTGTGCCAGCCGGTTTGACGATGCACCCTCCCTGAGGTAGAGCTTGAAAGCTTGGCGCTTATTGGTTTGCAGCGCCAGTTCCACCGGATGGACTCCATACACCATATCGGCATCCCAATGACGTTTGGGAAGGGGGTGAAACTTGGAACGTCCGGACACGGCCATTTGGTATTTCGCGGGTTTCTCGGCAAGCGTTGCGCTACTATCCCACACCGAATTCGGCGCTGGTGCCGATAATGATCCCTTCTCTCCGATGTACGGGTCGATAACAGATGCTTTGGAGTGCGCCCCTAGCGTTCTGGTTTGCACTGAGCCTACTAGTGATCCTGATTCTCCACGGGATCAAGCTTTTTCGACGCCGCCTGCCCACTTCTACATTATTTATCTGGCGTGAGATAACCAGGGAATCCCAGGCTTCCCTGCGGCTGGACCGAATCGTGCGCAACCTGCCGATGCTCCTGCAACTGTTGCTGGCGGCGCTCCTGGTGATGGCTTTGGCCCAGCCGTTGCTGCTTCGTGAAGTGGCCTTCGATAAGGATGTGGTGCTGGTGATCGACGCCAGCGCCAGTATGAACACCCGAACGGGTTCCGGCACTCGCTTCGACTTGGCTCGCGAAAGGGCGCTCGACCTGGCTGGCGACCTCGGCGACGGCCAGAAGATGGCGCTGGTGGCCATGGAACGCGCTCCAAGGCTTGTGCTGGCATTCACCGATGACTACGCCCGGTTGGCCGCAACTCTGAGTGAAATGACCGCCACCGATGCAAGCGCCGAATTGAAGCACTCGCTGATGTTCGCCTTGTCCGTGGCCAAGGATCTGAACCAACGGCAGGTGATTCTAATTGGCGACGGGGCCTACGGTGATGACGAGGCCACGATTGGCCTGGTCAACGACACCGTGAATTTCATACCCGTCGAGGGGGGGAGCAACGAAGCAGCGATCACCAGATTCGCCTATCGTCCCAACTTACCCCCCATCAGCGGCGGTGAGGCACTCCTGACCCTACGCAATTTTTTGGGCGGTGCGATTGATTTACCGGTCACCCTGGACGTTGGCGATCGCCGGCTGCTGGATACAAGCATTGCGCTACCCGCCGGCGCAGAGAAAACAGTCATTGTCCCAATTCCCGCCGGCGTTTGGGGCGTTGCGATCGCACGGTTGTCCGTCGATGACGATTTCCCCACCGACGATCTGGCGTTTGGCGTGATATCCGAGCCGAAACCGGCACAGGTTCTCGTATTGGGGGATGACGATGCCGAAATTCGTGCCGCTCTGAGCGCTCTGCATGGGACGGAAGTCAGATACGACCTGGACGCGATTGTGGACCCCGCAGGATGGAATGCATTCGACCTGTTGATCTTCAATAGGGTCGACCCCCCACCGCTGGTGCGAGGTACGATCGCCGTTTTCAACGGAATCTCCCCCCAAGGAGGACTCGAAGCGGGCCCGCAGGTGGTTAATCCCCGCGTGACCGGATGGAATGCGGACCATCCGGTGATGAAATTCCTCGATCCCCAACGACTCCGGATCGATCGGGCCCACCGGCTCACGCCCGATCAGGGCACCGTCGTGCTGTTGGACGGAGATCACGGCCCGCTCATCGCCCTGCGCGAATCCGGGGGGCTGCGCATCATTACCGTAGGGTTCGACTTGCATGAGTCCAGATTTACAGCGGACGAAATGTTTCCGCTCTTCATGTCCAACCTGGTGAATTGGGCGCGGCCCAGGGCCGGCTGGGAGGCCGGCCGGTTGATTTCAGCCGGTGAGCCCTTTTTGTGGCGACCTCCGCACGGGGCCGGAGAACGGACGATCGTGACCGCTCCCGGTGGCAAAACTTGGGAATTTCCACCCGGTGTGGAACCGGTCCGCTTTCGACACACCGAACGCGTGGGGATTTATACTTTCCAGGCCAATGGTTCCGCAGAGCAGATTGCGGTCAATCTCCTTGACCCCCAGGAATCCCGAACTGGCCGCAACCTGAAATACGTGGGCCGCGCCATTGAAAAAGGCATGGACAGGGGTTCCGCAGAGATCACCATGGACGGATGGCCGTGGCTCGTGTTGATCGGCGCCGCCTTTCTTGTCGTCGAATGGCTTATTTGGAACCGATTCTCGTGACTTTCCGAAAAGAAATTTCGCTATTCCATATTTTCCGATCGAAACCGTCACCTGGCGGTGCGGTTTCGCGTGATATTATGCCTGTTTCGCTGTCTTTTCACTGCGATATCGATCCGATGATTTGGATACGGAGTGGCAATGGAATGGGGTAATCCCTGGGCGTTTCTGGGTTTGTTCGTTTTGCCCGTCTTGTGGTGGTTCGGACGGGCACGATTGGCTGAAGGTGGCCCATGGCTGGCGCGGGTGACCCTGGTGCTGCGCGGGCTCTTTCTCGTGCTGCTTGTTTGCGCGCTGGCGCAACCCGCCCTGCGCTTGACCGAACAGCGCACCGACTGGCTGTTCCTGGTGGATCATTCCGACAGCGTAACGCCCGAAATGCTGGGTCGAGCCATGGACTACCTTCGAGAGGTGGAAGAACGGACCGCCGCCGGCGACCGCGTGGCGGTGATGTCCTTCGGCGCAGACGCCGCATTGGATGTTCCTTTCGGAGAGAACCTCACCGGAGTGTCCATCGGCGAGGCGGTGGAGCGCAGCGCCACCAACGTCGAAATTGCCCTCCAAGCAGCCCTGGCTGAGTTTGAAGGGGTCAATCGGCAACGTATCGTGCTCTTTAGCGATGGCAATGAGACCAGCGGCGATGCGCTCAATATCATCGCCTCGATGACCAGCCGCGGGGTGAAGCTCTATTCGGCAAGCCCTGGTACCGGATCGCGGCCGGGAGAGGTGGTGCTGGAAAACCTTGTCTTGCCCAGGTCGGCAAAACGAGGAGACAAGTTCACTCTGGAAGCCGTGATCGCCTCCGCCGCACCTACGGAGGGCATGCTGGAGCTTTTCGAGGACGGGCAGCCGTTGGCGCAATATCGCGTCGAGTTGCAAGAGGGCCGTAACGTCTTTCCCGTTGATCTGGTGGCGGGCGAGGTGGGCCACCGCCTCTACGAGGTGGTAATCAACAGCAATGGGGACCGCAATAGCGAAAACAACCGCTTTCAGCGGTTTCTAGCCGTGAAGGGCGACTCCAGGGTGCTCCTGATTTACGGCGAAGAGGATCACTCCCGACCTCTCATCGAAGCGCTGAAGCTGCAGGATGTGCGGGTTACCGCCGGCGACATGGGCCAATTGCCCACTACGATCCAGGGGTTGCTGAAATACGATGTGGTGGTCTTCGATAACGCTCCCGGATTTACCCTATCGCTCGCCCAGATGGAAATCATCGAGAGCTACGTCAAGGATTTCGGCGGGGGATTCGTGATGATCGGCGGCGATAAAAGCTTCGGCGGCGGCGGCTACCATGAGACGGCTCTGGAGAAAATGCTCCCTGTCGATATGGACGTAGCCAGTCAGGTAAAAATCCCGTCGGTCGCGTTGTTGCTGGTAATCGACCGTTCCGACAGCATGGGGGGCTACGTGACGGAGTCGGCCCTGGGGGGGTCCAAGCTAGAAGTGGCCAAATTGGCCTCCTTTTCGGCGATGCAACTCCTCGATCCAAAGGACCGCGTGGGATTGATCTCCTTCGATACGTCGGCGTACTGGTCCGTTCCCATGATCGAGGTGGGCAGACGCGAGGAGATATCCTCCAAACTCGCGGGACTCGAACCCGGCGGCGGCACCGATCTCTACGTGGGATTGAAGGCGGCCATCGATCACCTGGGCCTCATTCGAGCCTACAAAAAGCACATCATTGCCCTGTCCGACGGGCTTACGCCCATGCGGGAATTCGAGGCCCTGGTCAAGGGTGCCGCGGCCCATAGGATCACCCTGAGCACCGTAGCGCTGGGTGACGAAGCCGACGATAAATTGATGATGCGGCTCGCCATTTGGGGCAAAGGCCGTCACTACTTCACCAACGATCCTATGAACATTCCACGAATCTTCGCCACTGAGACCACCATGATTTCCCGGCGGCTGGTGGAGGAACTGGATTTTCGCCCCAGAACCGTCATGCCGCACGAAATCCTGGGAGATTTATTCGATGAGGAACTGCCACCGCTCCACGGTTACGTGATCACCACGGCCAAGCCAGGCACCGAAGTCGTGCTCATGGCGCCGAAAGGCGATCCGATTCTGGTGGTGCGCCGCTACGGGCTGGGGCGCAGTGTGGCTTTCACATCCGATCTTTCCATGGCGTGGGGTAAATCCTGGGTGAATTGGGGCCGCTACCCAGGGCTGGTCGCGCAAATCGTGCGTTGGGCCGAGCGCAGCACGACAGCCGGCAGTATGGAATTGGAGGTGCGCACCGAAACGGACAAGGCGGTCGTTACGGCGGATCTGATCGACGACGAGGGCCGCTTCATGAACCGCTTTTCGTTGCGGGGCACGGTATCTTATCCCGACCGGACGATGCGGGACGTGGTCTTTTCCCAGGATGCACCGGGACATTATATTGGCGAATTTCCCTTGGCACAGTCCGGGGAATACTTACTCACCGTCAGCGGGTCACGGGGAGACGTTGCGGTCGGCCCGCAGAGCATGGGCCTCACGGTGCCGTACGCTGCGGAATACCGCAATCTGGATCCCAATACGGCCTTTCTGGAGAATCTGGCCCGGCAGACCGGAGGCGCGTTGCTGCCCTCCCAAGATGGCCCCGAGCGGAATGAGGCCATTACCGAAATGATGGCTGGTGATGCCGGAGAATTCGTCTACAAACCGATTTGGCAATACTTGGTTATGGCCGGCATATTCTTGTTCCTTTTTGATGTTGCCCTGCGTCAATTGGGCTGGCTGCCTGGCCCGAAGGAGGAGGACCGTCAGATGGCCCGAGCGCGTCCGATCCGGCAAACGGGAGCGG
This sequence comes from SAR324 cluster bacterium, assembly GCA_022574555.1. Classification (GTDB taxonomy): domain Bacteria; phylum SAR324; class SAR324; order SAR324; family JACQKK01; genus JACZRV01. The sequence continues at coordinate 1,448 of JACZRV010000166.1, read as the reverse complement.
CCGATTCCGAAGCCGCCGGAGCGAGCAGGGCCGATGAGGTTCTGCGGCGGCGGGGTGGAATCTGACGGCCAGGATCTAATGGAACGCTTCCCGGCCCGCTAAAGGATACCCGCCAGACTGCGCGCATCCCGCCGTGGCCAACGGCCGGCATCCACGGCGGTGAGAAAGTCCAGCAATGAGCGGTTGAAACGGTCGGGCTCCTCGAGATTGATCGTGTGACCCGAATTGGGAAAAACCTCCAGCCCCGCGCCGGGAATCTTCCGCTTCATGAACAATCCGGGTTCCAGGCACGGTTCGTCCTCATCCCCCGTCAAGATCAGAGTCGGCACGTCCAGCTTTTCCATACGTGGCCCAAGATCGTAGACCGATGGCCGCTGCTTTTGGATGCCGCGGAAGGTGTTGGCCGACCCTACGCCGGAGTGCTCGGCGAACTGATCGCGGAACTGGGCCCAACCCCGGGGATCCTTGTTGACGAACTGCACTCTGGCCGGCCCCAGGGTATAGGTTTCCGCCACTTTCGCCATGCCCTCGTCCAGCATCCTGGCCGCCGCCGCATCGACTTCCTGGTGAAATTGCTCCCGTTGCCCGCCGCTGCCATAGCCGCAGCCGGCGATGGTCAGTGATAGCGCCCGCCCTGGATGGGTCAGGCCGAAATGCAGGGTCGCATAGCCCCCCATGGAAAGTCCGCAAATATGGGCGCGATCTATCGAGAGTCCGTCCATCAGTCCAACCACATCCGCGACCGCAATATCTTGGGAGTAGGATTCCGGCGACTCCGGCACGTCGGAGGGCGGATAGCCCCGCGCCGCCATGGTGATCGCCCGGTAGCGCCGGCCGAAAAAGCGTAATTGCGCTTCCCAGCTTCTGTGATCGCCCGCAAACTCATGGATAAAGAGCAGCGCAGTCCCCTCCCCGGTTTCTTCGTAATACAGCTTCAATCCATTCACCGTAACGTGTGGCATGGTGTCTCCTTCATTTATTTCGTCTCACGAAAATTAATCATCCTCAGCGCGCCCAGGGGCAGATTATTTACCAACAGGCCGGAAGCGACAACGCGGCGGGCGATCCCATGGCCGGGTCAGGGCACCCCTTTTTGCGGGCGCGGTCTGCCCGCATCGATATCGAGGTAGGGATGGGTATATTTGATCCCTTTCCCCTGCGCAACCCTGTCCGGCGTTCTGGTGGTGTCCTAATTTGGAGTGGTGTACGACGCATAATTTAATATTATTGTGAAGTTGATAATACAGAAAGGTGATGTACGAGTTTATGTGTCAGTAGCGTGATGAAAGTGAAAAGGGGTACTCCTTGGGTGCCCAATCGTTAACCCAAAACCAAGGAGAACCCCAAATGTCAGGAGCAACACTGATTACCAGCGTGTCCCAAGCCATGCGTACCATGGAAGCCCTGGGCGACCAAAGCGTATTTTTCGATGTTCGCTTCCATGAGGA
>JACZRV010000165.1 GCA_022574555.1 SAR324 cluster bacterium | reverse complement strand
GCACAAAGCTGCCGCGACGACTTGGCGCGGCTGCGGCGCAAACTGCATCGGCACCCGGAGCTTTCCTATCATGAGTCGGCCACGGCGATGGTGGTCAAACACGAGCTCGAACAGCTCGGATTGAACCCGGTGACCGGGCTTGCCGGTACGCACGGTGTGATGGCCACTCTCGACAGCGGCCGCGACGGCCCCACCCTGCTCCTCCGTTGCGACATGGACGCACTGCCCATTAGCGAGGAGACCGGTGCCGACTATGCCTCAGAGGTTCCGGGGGTCATGCACGCGTGCGGCCACGACGCTCACATGACCTGCTGCCTGGGGGCGGCACGACTGCTGACCGCCATGAAAGACGAATTACGGGGGCGGGTGCGCTTCCTTTTTCAACCGGCGGAAGAGGTGCCCCCCGGCGGCGCGAAGAAACTGATCGAGCACGGCGCGGTGCTGGAAGGGGTCGACGCAGCGGTGGCGCTCCACGTTCATCCCCAAATTCCCGTAGGCGTCGTTGGGCTGCGGGACGGTGAGATGCTGGCCTTTACGGACCGTTTCCGCATCTCCATCACGGGTAGTGGCGGCCACGGCGGAAGGCCCCATCAGGCCGTGGACGCGATATCCGTCGCGGTACAGGTCTACCAGGCCCTGCAATATCTGGTCAGCCGCGAAAACGACCCCATGGAACCGCTGGTGCTCACCATCGGCCGTTTCGCGGGCGGATCCGCCCCCAACGTCATTGCCGGCGAGGTGGAAATGGAGGGCACCGTGCGCTGCCTGAACGCCGATCTGGCCCGGGAGATGCCGCGAAAGATGGAACGGGTGATTGCCGGTGTCTGCGCCTCGGCCCGGGCGGATTTCGAGTTCCAGCAAGAGCCGGGCTACCCGGTGCTCATCAACGACCCCACGATCACCCGTAAAGCCATGGCCAGCGCACGGGCGTTACTCGGGGACGACGCGGTACGGTGGCTCGAAAGACCCGAACTGGGGGGAGAGGACTTCGCCTACTTCGCCCAGGTGCTGCCTTCCCTCTTTTTCCGCCTGGGTGTGGGCAACGTGGACCAGGGGATCGTGCATCCCATGCACCACCCCAAGTTCGATCTGGACGAGGACGCCCTCCCCATCGGCGCCGCCGTGCTGGCCAAAATCGCCATGGACTTCGTAAACGGGGAGGCGATCGAATCGTAAGCGGGCGGTCGCTTATTCCTTGAATTCCATCTCCACCGCACCGAGGTGCGTGAACTCGACGCGAACGTGTTGGCCGGGCTGGACGATGGCGCCTTTGATAATGGAGCCGGTGATGATGACCATGCCCGGTTCGAGGCACCGCTCGAAGCGGGCCATGGTATTGGCCAGCCAGGCGACTACGGCGACCGGGTCGCCCATGGCCTCGACACCCGTTCCGCTCCCCACCGGCTGACCATCAACTTCCATTACCATGCCCTCCATGCGCAGGTCGAGATCGCGTAGGGCCACCATGCGGTGGCCCAGGGCGATGGCGCCGTTGAGGGTATTGTAAGCCAGAAATTGCTGCAAAGATCGTTTTTCCATCCCGTAACGCAGATGGCCGATTTCGATGGCGGCCATAACCCCTTCCGTCGCGTGGAGCACATCCACCGTGGTGACTCCCGGCCCTTCGAGCTTGTGGCAGAGGATGAACGCGATCTCCGGTTCGACAATGGTCATCACCCATTGGCCGATGGCCATTTCGCCCGCGGTGGCCAGTAAATCGGAGGTGAGGTAGCCTGGGCTGGGCTCGCTGACCTGGAAGAACGCCTGCATCGATTTGGCCGTCAGGGCTGCTTTCATGCCGATGATGGTCTCGCCTTGAAGAATTCGGCGACCGATCAAGGCGAACTGCAGCCGGAACGCGTCGTCGACGCTGAGGTCAGGGAAAACCTCCATGATCTCGGGACTCGGGGCCTTGGCGTCGATTTGCTCGAAGAGCCATTTTTTTGCAGCTAGGAACTGTGGGGGCGAAAGGGCCACGGGGCCATCCAAGCGAAGATTGAGTGCCGGCTCTGCGGATTTACGATTAACTGACCCGATGAATGCGGATTCCCGTCTTCTAAACTTTATCAAGTGCCTGTTCAAGATCAGCCATGATGTCTCGCACATCCTCGATGCCGACGGAAATGCGAACCAACCCGTTGGTCAATCCTCGTGCCACACGAATGTCTTCCGGGACATCGGCGTGGGTCATGGAGGCGGGGTGGGTAATCATCGATTCGACAGCTCCCAGGCTTTCGGCCAGGGCACAAAGCTGAACGCTGTTCATCAGTGTTTTGCCCGCGTCGAATCCTCCTTTGAGGTCGAATGATATCATGCCGCTGAAGGCTTTCATTTGGCGTTTGGCAATCTCGTGTTGCGGATGGCTTTGCAAGCCAGGATAGATCACACGTTCTACCTTTGGGTGATCCGCCAAGAACTGGGCGACTTCCAACCCATTGGAAGAATGACGTGCCATGCGCAGAGACAATGTCTTCAATCCGAGCAAAGTCAACCAGCAATCAAAGGGACTGGAAACCGCGCCAATGGTCTTCTGCAGAAACTTCAATTTTCCATTCAACTCTTCGCTATTAGTAATTAGGATCCCACCAATAATCTGGTTGTGCCCACTCAGGTATTTCGTTGTACTGTGCATCACGATGTCAACCTCCCATTCCAGCGGACGCAAGAGATAAGGGGTCGCAAACGTCGAGTCTACACCCAAGAGGATATCATGGGCTTTGGCAATCTTGGAGATCAGATCGATATCTGTAATTTGCAACAAAGGATTGGTCGGCGTTTCCAGCCAAATCAATTTTGTATTCGGACGGATGGCTTCTTCGACGGCACTAGGCTCGGAAGTGTTGACAAAAGTAAAGCTCAAGCCATAGCGGCTGAGCACTTCATTAAAGAGACGAAACACGCCCCCGTAAACATCGTTACTGGAAACAACATGATCGCCTGACGAGAGCAATTTCAATATGGCATCCACTGAAGCCATTCCTGAAGAGAAAGAGATTCCATATTTTCCTCCCTCCAGGATAGCCAGGCTGTTTTCCAGGGTCGCACGAGTCGGGTTCGAACTGCGTGTGTAGTCGAAACCCTTGTCTTTGCCAACCTCTTCAAGGATATAGGTGGCAGTCTGATAAATGGGGGGTACAATCGAACCGGTTGCCGGATCGGGCGTTATTCCGGCGTGCACGGCTTTTGTATCAAAAAACATATTTATATATTATATAATTTAGGGTGATTCGAGCAATTTTGGCCGAACAGACCATTCGATTTGATTGGACCCGACCATTCATGCCGGATTTCCTTTGACGGAATTGAATTAACACATTCGTTATAACATCTCTATGGCACCAAGGGGCCACGATTACGCCGGGATATCCGGTGAATCCCAGACCAGCTGCCCTACATCGTCGAAATCGGCCACGCGGCGCAGGGGCCGGTGAACTATCCCCCGGCAGTCAGGAATACCGCCTGCCGGAGTGCGCGGAAAGAGGGGACACGACGAACGATCTGGGCTAGGATGTCTGCGCCGGAGACCAGGGAATTTCCGCCGAGCGCGAGGGACTAAAACCAGCAGCAGGCTGATGGGGTCTACCGCGGCCATCAGCGTCCGCATCAGGCAGCAGATATGATTTACGACAACATCCTGGAAGCAATCGGTAACACCCCAATGGTGCGTCTGAATCGTATCAACCGGGGGCTCAAACCTCTCATGGCGGTCAAGCTGGAGTTTACCAACCCAGGCGGCTCGGTCAAGGATCGCATCGGCCTGGAAATGATCGAAGAGGCGATTCGCAGCGGAAAACTCAAACCCGGAGGGACGATCATCGAGGGCACTTCGGGCAATACCGGGATGGGATTGGCGATGGTCGCGGCGGTGCGGGGATATCGCTCCATATTCACCATGCCGGATAAGATGAGCCAGGAGAAGATCGATACCCTGCGCGGGTTGGGCGCCGAGGTGGTGGTGACCCCCACTGCCGTGCCCCACCATGATCCCCGCAGCTATCACAGCGTAGCGTTGCGGCTCAACCAACAGATACCCAACTCGGTATTTCCCAACCAATACGATAATCCCGCCAATCCGGAAGCCCATTTCAAGACGACGGGCCCGGAAATCTGGGAGCAGACCAGCGGAAAGGTGACCCATGTCGTGATCGGCGTGGGGACGGGAGGAACCATCACCGGGATCGGCCGCTTTCTGAAGCAACAAGAACCGAAAGTCAAGATTATCGGGGTCGATCCGGAGGGATCAATTTTCTACGACCTTTTCAAAACAGGCAAGCAACCGCCCACCGTACCCTACAAGGTCGAGGGAGTCGGTCAGGACGAATTGCCGAAAAACGTCGATTTCAGTTTGATCGACGACATGTACCAGATCGGCGACAAGGAAAGTTTCAATGTCACCCGGGCCCTGGCGCGGCAGGAAGGCATCTTCAGCGGAGGCTCGTCGGGGATGGCGGTGGCGGCGGCCTTGTTGCTCGCCCAACAATGTGGGGAAAGCGACCTCATCGTCACCATCCTCCCCGATTCCGGCAGCAATTACCTGAGCAAGGTCTATAACGACGATTGGATGCGGGAGAATCAATACCTGGAAAGTCCGATGCGGCTCACGACGGGCGACGTGCTTTCCCAGAAGGACTCCGATCAACGGGATCTGATCTATGTCTCTTCCGATGCGACCATAGGTGAGGCAATCGAACTGATGCGCGAGCACGGCATTTCCCAGTTGCCCGTGATCGCCAACGGCGAAATATTGGGTGGGTTGGGCGAGAGATATTTGCTGAAATTGCTTCTATCCAACAGCGAGGCTTGGCACCACAATGTGCTTGAGTTTATGGAGGACCCGTTCCCCGTGGTCCCGGAGAATACCCCGGTGGATGACCTCGTATCCTATCTGGAGGATCGCGTTCAGGCGCTCATCGTCGAACGCAACGACGGTGGCCAAACCATCGTCACGAAATCGGACCTGATCTTCACGCTTCTCAAGGCGGAAAGGGAAAAATCCGCCCGATGAGGATTCTCCCAGTTCGCGCCCACGACCCATTCGACGGATATCGATGAAGTTCGCGGCCAAGGCGATCCACGCGGGGCCATCGCCCGATCCCGCGACGGGGGCCATCATGTCCCACGCGTCGATTCCCAAGGACGTGCGGCAAAGTTATGGGCTGCGCGATAGCCTGATTCGGCTCTCCGTGGGAATCGAGGACAGAGACGATCAGATCGAAGATCTGGCCCAGGCCCTGGAAGCGGCGCACCGGTAGAGTTTTGGCAACACTCCCCGGTATAAATCCGACTAAAAATGACCCAAACACCCATATCCTTTGAAGGCGTATTTCCCATCCTCGTCACGCCATTCGACGAGGAGGAAAACCTGGATCTGGCCTCTTTCGCCCGCCTGGTCGGCGCCATGGCCGATATGGGTGTCGACGGAGTCACCATTCTCGGTGTGCTGGGCGAAGCCGACCGGCTCGACGACGGAGAGCGGGACCAATTGATCGCCACCGCCATCGAGTCAGCCGCAGGGCGGATTCCGGTGATCGTGGGCACCAGTCACAGCGGCACCGCCGCCACCTGCGCTCTCAGCCGCCGGGCGGAAAGCCTGGGGGCATCCGGCGTGATGGTCACTCCAACGAGGGAGCCCACCCCCAACGCCGAGAAAATCTTTCAATATTTTCAAAAAGTCGCCGACTCGATCTCGATCCCCATCGTGGCTCAGGATCATCCCGCCTCCACCCAAGTGCATATGCCGATAGAACTCCTGTTGCGGCTGGTGGAGGAGATTCCCGCCGTGGCCTGCTTGAAGGCCGAGGCCATGCCCTCGCCACCGCGGGTGACGGCGCTGCTCGATGGCATGGGCAGCCGGCGGGTGCCCATCCTCAGCGGGCTGGGTGCGCTCTACGGGATCTTCGATCTGGAGCGGGGCTCCCATGGATTCATGACCGGATTCGCCTTTCCCGAAGTGCTGATACCTCTGACCGCCGCAGCCAAATCGGGCCGCTGGGACGAGGCGTGGCGCATCTATCGCCGATTTCTGCCCCTGATCGTCTTCGAGCAGCAGCCCGGATTGGGGGTGCGCAAGGAACTCTACCGCCTGCGGGGTTTCATCCGCTGCAATCGGGTGCGCCACCCAGGTGCCACCATCGACGGTGAAACAGCCCAGGCTTTGCGCAACGTAGTGGATCGGGTGCTTCCCGGCGAGGACATCACACGCCCCGTGGCGGGCGATGGCAAGCTGGCGGAGGCGGGGTTTGGCGGGTGATCAGAAGCGCAGGCCCAAACGTGCCCGCGTCGTGTCGCGCACGGTAACGGTATCGAAGGGAGATCCGCCGAAATAGAGCGTCTCCTGCGTCCTCTGAGTAGACTGGGAAATATTGAATAGGAGGCCATTGTTGAATTCGAATCCGAATCCGACGGATTCGACCGTGACTTCCTGTCGATAAGTGTCAACGAAGCCGAGTTCCGATTCGAATTCGGTAAAGCTGATGGAGATCCCGGATCCATCGCTGAATATCCAGCCGAGGGTGACACCCTTGTACGTTTCCGAGGATCGTTCCAGGTCGATAATATCTCCGGCGACTTTGGGAGCTGCGGCCTGTTTCAATTCCGCGGTGAAAAGGAGACCCTCGCCATCGTTAACGATGATGGCATAGCCCTGGGCTATATTGATAAATTCGTAGCGCTCGTCAACCAGCACCACGCCGGATTCCTTGTGGCGCCAATTCAGTTCGCTGTCTGCGACCGACAAGCCGAATCGGAAGAAAAATATACTGAGAAACACACCGGTCTGCGAGTTGGTGAGCCATTCCACTCTATCGACTACGTCCGCCCCGGTGGCCGCGTCCTTTACTTCCACCTCCAGCAAGCGTCTCGACGCGCTTTCAATCAATCGAATGGGTCCAAAGGCGAGTGCGATCGCCACCCCGCTTTCTTCAGCCAGGTTCCTTTGACTGTAATTTGACGTTTCCACTTCGAACTCGCCGCTTTCGCCACCCACTGTGAAAGCGACGGGGCCCACAACCAAACTCCCCACAGCTTCGATCCTATTGCCCTCGGTGGTCGCTTGTTTTTGAGAAACGCCCGAAAACTCGGTGGTCGATTCAGACGATATCTGGTCCAGGGCAATGACGATCCTGTCGTCGAATTTGAGTGCTTCGCGTTCAATATCGAATTCCTGTGCGCGGCTCGCCACGGGCAATCCAAAGATCACGATCAATGCCATGATCGGGAATTTGGCTAGGGGTGAAATCCGCATTTTCCCCTTCCTTGGGTAAACGGGTCTGGGTAATTGGGTATAGATTAAGGGCCTGTCTG
>JACZRV010000039.1 GCA_022574555.1 SAR324 cluster bacterium | reverse complement strand
TTAGGGCCTTTCCGACAAAGCCTTCGGTTTCGGCACTGGTTGATGCCGGCCTGCTGATCGGGCTGGCGCGGATATGTTGTGAAGTCGTGGTCTTTATTCTTGGCCGCATCTCCGTTTCGGTTCCCGGCAACGGGGGCTGGCCGTTCAGGCGTGCTCATGCGGCCTACGGGGGCGTATCGACTTCCCGCAGCCATGCCATGGGCGCAGAGCGGCTGATAGCCCGAGCACCGTCGCCTGCGCCAGGGCGGGCATGCCGCTGCCATAGAGACCATTCCCCTTTGACCTTCCCGATCCCACGGAGCCAGAACCGGTTGAGGCCGCGCATGGCCATCTGCCCGAAGACCGGCTCGATGGTGGCGCCGCGTTTTTTGTAGGCTGTTCGCCCCCGCTGGGTCAGCAGTTTGCGCTCCATGCGCTCCATGCGCTCCCTGAGCGTCGCGGTGCTGGGGATGCGCCCGCGCGGAGCCTCCTGCTCCCGCTGGGCCTGGCGCTGTTTCCAGTTCTTCTTCGTGGCGATGAACAGTTCGGTCGTCTTGTCTTCCAGCCCGGCGTTCTCGGCCTGGGTCACGCCGTGGGCCACGATCACCTGGGAGCCGCAGCCGGCCATGGCTTGGCCGTTGTAGCCCTGCAGCCAGCCGCGGCGGGTCTTCCATGATGCGGCTCTGCGGAAAAGCACCGGCGATGCGCCGGGAGCTGGTGATCCCGCAGCAGTAGGCGTAGAGGATCACCTTGACCATCATGCGGGGATGGTAGGCTGCCCCGCCCCGCCCGTCCTCGCGAATATCGGCCATGAGGGTCATGTAGAAATGAATGTTGTGGATCGACGCCAGGGTGTGGCCTAAGATCTCCTCGGCGTGGAAGAGGTGGTGCAGGTAGGCGCGGGTGTATTTGCGGCAGGTGTAGCAATCGCAATGGGTGTCGGGGGGAAAGCCGTCCTTGCGGTAGTCGGCGTTCATCACCCGCAGCCTGCCTACGCGGGTGAAGAGCACGCCGGTGCGCGCGTGCTTGGTGGGGATCACGCAATCCATCATGTCCATCCCCATTTCCACGGCGGTAAGAATGTCCTCGGGCAGCCCGTCGTAACGGTTGATAGGCGCTGTATCAGCGAGCGAACCTTGCTAATCTCCTCCACAGCCGGTGCCTGGACTCTGCCGCTTCTTAGTCCGTTTCCAGGTGCTCAAGGGGCATTCGAACGCGGGCTCGGATGGACTTTCCCGTTGCGACTAAGTAAAGAATATCGATCTCGTCGGTGTTGCGAAACGGCGTCGCCATGCGAACGGGTTGCCACCGTCGCTTGGGTCGGATGGCTCCGCTCACACCTCTGTTTTGGAACCCTATGCTCGCCAAGACCAATTCGGCCACCGTGTTGGGCGTCGAGGCTCACTCGATTGAGGTGGAAGTGGATCTGGCCGTCGGGCTTTCCAATTTTACTATCGTGGGGCTGCCCGACGGCACGATCAAGGAAAGCCGGGAGCGGATCACGGCTGCCATCTCCAACAGCGGATACTCATTTCCCATCCGGCGAATTACAGTGAACCTCGCCCCCGCCGAGATGAAAAAAATCGGCTCGGGCTTCGATTTGCCCATCGCCGCCGGCATTCTCGGCGCATGGGACATATTCCCGGCGAGTGCTCTTGCGGATTTTCTTGTCGTGGGCGAACTTTCTTTGGAGGGCCGGGTCCGATCCGTACGGGGCATCCTTCCGATGGCTTTGGCAGCACGAAGAATGGAGGTCAAGGGCATGATCTTGCCCCGCGAAAATGAATTGGAAGCGGCGGTGGTTTCGGGGCTTCCCCTTTTCCCAGTGGATACCCTCAAGGATATCGTAGCTTACCTGAAGGATGGACGTGAACCCGTAGTCCGTGAGGTAGATATCGAAAGCCTGTTCGCTCAACGACAAGATCAAGGGGAAGACCTGACCGACGTGAAAGGTCAGGAACAGGCAAAAAGGGTTTTGGAGATCGCGGCGGCAGGGAAGCATCATCTGCTGATGATCGGGCCTCCCGGCTCAGGTAAGACGATGCTGGCGCGGCGGCTGCCTTCGATCATGCCACCGATGACCTTTGATGAGGCACTCGAAACCACACAAATCCACAGTATCGCCGGGCAGCTTGCGGCCTCCCAGGCACTGGTGACCCAACGGCCTTTCCGCGCTCCCCATCATACGATCTCGCAAGCCGGTTTGGTGGGGGGTGGCTCGATTCCGCAACCCGGCGAGATTTCCCTCGCCCATCACGGCATATTGTTCCTGGACGAATTGTTGGAGTTTCCACGTTCCGTGCTGGAACTGCTTCGGCAGCCGCTTGAGGAAAAACAACTCACCATTTCCAGGGCGGCGATGGCACTCGATTTCCCGTGCGACTGCCTCCTGGTGTGCGCGATGAACCCCTGTCCCTGTGGTTACCTGGGCGACGCACGCAAACCATGCCGGTGCAGCCCCCAAGTAGTGCAAAAGTACCGCAGCCGCATCTCCGGCCCCCTCCTGGACCGGATCGACCTGCATGTGGAGGTGCCGGCCGTTCTCTTTGAGCAATTGTCGGAGGAGCGGCGGGGCGATCAGTCGGAACTCATCCGCCAGCGCATCGGGACGGCGCGGGAAGCGCAAATCGAGCGGTTTCGAGACTCTCCCACCCGATTCAATGGCGCCATGACGTCCAAGGAAATCGAGAAGCACGCCACGCCGGGCGCAGAGGGGTTGGCGTTGCTGAAACAGGCCATGGAAAAGTTCCACCTCAGCGCCAGAGCTTATACACGCATCCTCAAGGTGGCCCGCACCATCGCCGACCTGGCAGAATCCCCTGGCATTAAACCCGCCCATATCGCCGAGGCCATCCAATATCGGAAGTTGGATAGAGGCGTGGGTGGTTAGTATCTAAGCAAGGGGTCGTATCCTTTGTGGCAAATTCAGCAGGCACCAAAAACATTGCATCCGGAACCGAATGGGACGCCACAATCTACTTCAGCGACCGATTTGACCCTCCATCAGTTCGCCCCGTACATCGGGCGGATGAAGATTTCAATGGCAAAGGCGCTCGTCCAAGAGTGGTCCAGCGCTGGAGACCTTGTTGTAGACCCATTTTGTGGCTGCGGAGTCGTACCCTTGGAGGCTGCGTCCGCTGGGCGGAGGGTGGTCGCCGGCGACTGGAACCCCTATGCAGTATTGCTTACCAATGCAAAGCTCTTTTCGCCGCAGCACCTCCGAGCGGCAGAGCGCCGGTTGCGTTTGACCTGGGAGTTGTCCCGCACCCTGCTTTCAGATCAGGACCTGCGTAAAGTACCTAAGTGGGTACGCCGATTTTTCCACCCAGAGAGACTTCGCAATGCCCTGGCTGGTTTCGCGTGGACGGCGGCCCATCCATATTCCATATACGGTACGAAGCCACGGAACGGCTCCCCCGCCACGATCCGCCCCCGCAAGCCCGCCCCCTGCCTCAGCCACCAAGTCGTCTCCATGTCGCGGAAGAGGGCGATAGCTCGGTCGAGAATCATTCATCGGATGCAGCCGAACACGTCGGTCATCAGTACGGCGGAGAGTCTGTATTCGTGGGGAATTAGAGCTTGGCGGCACCTAATATCCGGCAGCCGTCAGCCCAGTTCGATTTCCCCCCCTGCCAAATCCCTCGCCCACTGGGCGGTGCGGCCGATGCCCCCGAACGAGTAGAAATGAAGAGCGAGGGGCGCGCCGTCATCGGCGTCCCGTCCTTCGGCGAGCGTGCGCACGAGCTTGGCTGGGGTGGCATTGTCCGCCAGCAGGTGCAGGCCGCGGGTGAGCCCACGGATGGACGTCCGCACCCCGCAGCGCAGGGCGTATTTGAACAGGGTCTTGGCCCCCGCCGGTCCGGCCAGCCCCATGCGCACAGGTAATTGCGGGAACTCCCCCCGCAGCTGGCCCAGCCAGCGCAGCATGGCGGCGGCATCGAAGCCGAACTGGGTCACCACTCCGACGTCGAGCTCGGCCCTTCGCGCCGCGGCGATCTTGGCACGTAGAGCCTCCATCAGCGCGTTGGCGGAAATCTTGGGGTGACCGTCTGGGTAGCCCGCCACGTCGATGGCCTCCATGCCCGCTTCCCGCAGCAGGCCGGATACGATCAGCTGCAAACTGTCCCCGAACGGTCCCTCGGACCGCTCCCGGTCGCCCGCCACGACGAGTACACGCCGCACCCGCGCCCGCTCCCGCACGTCCCCCAGGAATTCGGCGGCCTCGCCGCGGCTGCGAAAGTTCCGAACCGCCAGATGAGGCACAGGCTCGAAGCCCGCTTCGGCGACACGCATGGCATGATCCGCCAGCCGCCGGGGAGGCACGTGGGGTAGCGCGCTCAAATAGACCCGCCTCCCCGGCGGCAAGCTGGAGCGGAGCGCGGCGAGATCGTCGGCCTTGGGCAGCGTGGCCTCGATGGACCAGTCGCCCATCAGCGCTGCGGCCCATGCGCGCGGGGGCTCGGGGGTTCCGGCGGTTGGGTCGGGAGGAATCATGGATCGTCGAGGACGCGCCGTCAGCCGCCGTTGGGGTGGAGCCTCGGGAGCGCGCTCAGCCACGGCGCCGCGAGACCACGAATGATTCGTCCTTAAACCACAGCCCGCCGTACTCGTGCAGCACTTCGCGGGTGGCGTGCAGGTAGCGGGAGTCCGCGATAGCCTCCTCCAGGCGCCAATCCTCTATCTGAGCGACGTAAACCGCCGCGTTCCATGCGGCGAGCAGCGTCGACGTACCGATGTTGGTGCCGATTTCCGAGGGCAGCGTGTGCATCTCGTAGCGGAAGATGGAGCGCTTGTCGGCGTAGGCCTTGAAGGTCAAATCCCGGCGCTGGCGGCCGAGCTTGGCCTTCATGTGATGCAAAATTTGGTGGCGGTCGTGCTGGAAGGGGTTTTCGTCGGGCCACAGCTTGCGGATGATCTCGATGCCGGGATCCCTGCCGTAGGAATGGACGGTCAGCATGCGTCCGCCGGGCGCCAAGGATTCGGCGAGGGGCTTGAGCACTCGGTCCACCTTGAACTCCAGCGGCATGCGCGCCCGATAGGGCTGGGAAGCGACGATCAGGTCGTAGTCCCCCTTGGCCTGGCCCAGCCGCGGGATGACCTGATCGAGCAACACCTGGTGATCGGCCCGGTAGAGTATCAACACGGAAGGCCGGTCGTAGAGCGGGTTGCCGGTCTTCTGGCTCGAGTGCACCTGCCACCCCTCGGAAAGCACCTGTTGAAGATCGGTGATCTGCTTTTCGAATTCGTAGGCAGTGTTCCCGGAAAGCGCCACCTCCTGCCAATTCAGGATGGCGGCGGTGGAGACATTGCGCGGCATCAGCGAGGGCGCCTCCGAGTAGTACAAATTGGTCACCACGAACACCATGGCCGGATGCTCGTTGAACCGGTCGGGCATCTTCTCCAAGGTGAGCCGGACATCCTCGATGCTGATCTCCTTGCCCACAACGTAGAAGGGGACGGTGGGAAAGAGCCGGTGCATGTGCCGCAGGATGCGGGTTAGCACCGTCCCGTCGCCCATGCCCGCGTCGAACACGCGCAATGCGGGCGGGGTTACCTGAATGTGGGCCAGTTCCATGCCCACGCGATCCGCCACGACCCACTTCTCGCTGCAGGTGTGGACGAACATTAGATATTTCTGGCGGTTGTCGTAGAAGCGGAATGCCGCTTCACCCGTTGCCTTGGCAGAGGGCTCCTCGGCGGCCCCGGGGCGTCGCCGGGCAGCAGGCGCCGAAGGCTCGTCACTCGCCGGCAGGTTCGCCGATTTTTTGCCCGCCGCAGCATCCGATTCGTGGTTGGCCATGTAGGCCCTCACATGATCTACCGTTGCCGTGGTCACCGGCCGACCCTTCCTCTAGCGGCCGACGAATTTTCTATCGTTGATCGCCCGGTTGCCGAAGGTGCTCTCCGTGATGTTGAAGCAACGGCAGAACCGCTCGATCTCCGCAACGAATTCCCGCAGCGTATCCATGGGCCAAGATTAGCGGCTTCGCGTCCGCTGGACAACTCAATATCGGACATCACTACTGTCCCGTTAAGAGTCGAATAAATTCAGTTGGTTACAAGTCTCATATAATTCCTTTTGGAGATCGGTACTCGTAAGCACTTGAGATATATGAGCTTTCTCGAAAAACGTAATGGAGAGAATTTGCAGAATTTCGCTGAGACTGCGCTCGATTTTCAGTTCTTTCTTGATGATTGCTACCAGCACGTAAACACTGATGGCGATCCAGATTTGGGTCTTTACAGCGTTTTCGGACGTTCCGTAGAACGCTTTGATGCGAAGGTTTTGTTTGATCCACTTGAAGAACAATTCCACCTGCCAGGGGCTCTTGTAGAGTTGTGCGATGGTCAGCGGAGGGAGCATAAAATTGTTGGTCAGGAAGACGTAGTGTTTTTTTGTGTTTGGCATCGAAGTAACTGACGCGCCGGAGAGTATCGGGATATTCTTTGGATGTTTTTTAGCTCTTGAGAATGATCGTTTGATCGCTGCGTACGCCTGTAGACTTGTCGGCAGGCCGGTAAGCTCTTTTGGAGTAATTGAGATTGCTCTTGGCGCGAACGACGAAATAAGCAAAGCTTTGCGTGAAGGTATACAGGCGGTTGAAATCGATATAGGCGCGGTCCATGACATAGAATGCGCCAGGCTCCAATACCAACTCGTCGAGAATATTGACGTCGTGGGTTTTTCCTTCTGTGATGCTGATAAAACAAGGGATATTTCCGCGCAGGTCTATCAATGTGTGCAGTTTGACGGCGGCCTTGCGTTTGCGAAATCGCGCCCAGGGGAACAACGAAAGGCAAAGATCGATGGTGGTATAATCGAATGCGTAGGCCGCCTGCTCCAAGTCGATTCCAAAGCCTTCCTTGGCATACTATTTCCTGGCGATGCGGATCAAAACTTGGGCGAAGTCCGCATAGATACGCCAGTCTCTTTTCTCGTTTGCCTTGGCCAGGGTGTTCCGGGAAACCTTCCCTCGGATACCGGTATGGTAGAGTTTGGATTGCACGGCACGGAGGCAGGTTTCTATATCTCTGAGGCTTTCCCGATAAGTGATTTCCGCGAAAGTCATGCAGAGAAAATGATCGAAACAGGAAATTTTCCGGGTTCGGTAATTGCCTCCATACCGCCGGACGCATTTGTCGAAATCGCGTTTTGGCAAGAAATCCATCAACTGCGAGAAAATGATCCGTCCTGTATGCATCGGCCCTCCCTTTCCGTGTTTTCGTGGAAGAAGAAAGACCAAAGTCTACGGCTGATCTGAAATCGATACAAGTAAAATTATAGATTATCATATTGATTATATTGCTCATATCAGGTTTTTCAGAAAGTTATACGGGACAGTAGTGATCGGACATCACTCTGCGATAAATTGTGGGTATTGCAAGTTTAAGAACGTATGTCGGATGGATTGGCTTAAAATTCTAGAGTTGCTACGATCGATTGTCTCCGATCCATTTTATCGTAGCTACATTCGCCACGATCAGGACGAATCTCAAACCGCTCTGAGAGAGTCGCCGCTGGTTTCCGAAGATATTCAAAAAGCGCTCAAAATAATTAGTTCTACGCGTTACGAGCGCGTATCCCCAACATTCAAACTTGTATTTCTGACTATATTCTTTTTGACGGTAGTATGTGGATTGAGAGCTACAACAATAGCTTTTCTCGCCGCAGACCCGTTGACCACGAACCAACAAACCATATTCGAATCGCTGAACACTTCTTGGAAACTGGGGATAGCAGCTATCGTCGGATTAATAGGTGGTAAAGCGACATGAACCTCTAGATTACAACTTGTTGGTTATTATTGTAACGAGGTAATCGTCCGCCATGCTTGGTTCGGTAGGCCTTTATAATGGCAGCTTCCTTTATTTTCGTTGCTTCCGCAGTCAGGGGACGTGAATTTAAATCCATCCGTGTGAAACGATTCCCTGCTAGCTCGTGTTCCCTCAACCTGAATTCGGGGTCATTCGTGTACCCTATATACACGATTTCAGATTCGTTATATAACATATAGGTCACGTTTTTCGGTAAACATTCCATTGTCGTAGCCCTGCAAATAATGGAATGTATTTACGCGTCTCAGTTTATTTATTGGCGGTGCAGCCGCAAACCAGGTTGTCAAATTAAGATGGGCCCTTGCCGCACGAATTCAATAATCATATTATAAATCAAAGTCGGCTAATTACAAGGCCCTTACCGCAGAATCCCCCAGCGTTCCATCAAGATAATGGTGAGGAAGAGGATCAGGAATCCGCCCATCACGATCCCCAGGTAGGCTCGGGCCTGGGGTTTGGCCAGGTTGGGCGTGACCCCCATGCGCCGCCGGCCCAGACTGCTCTTTTTGGGCACCCACGCCCGGCTGTCCCTTTGGCTGTAATAGAAAAGTCCTATCCGCCAATTGTCCCGGTTGTTCCATTCTTCGTCGTCCACGGCTTTTATGTCAGGCGGTATTTTGGTAGGCACGGGATGGCGGATTCTGCGATCCGCGGGCAAGGGTTACGCTTTTTGGGAACGGTGGGTGGCGCCCTGTTTTTGCGGGGAGAATACAGCGGCGAAAAAACAGCGGAATAAATTAGCGCTAGAGGAACAGCCCGGGTCAGGGGCGCGGCGTATCGCAGTTCCAACACGATCCGAACTCCGGCTCGTGCTCTTCTCCGCAATGGGCACATCGCCAGATCACACCCCGTACGGGCCCCGGCCCTTCACGAAATCGGCGGATGAGCCGCCGCGCCGCCTGCATTTGATCAGGATCGTCCAGAAAGAGGGTCAACGGCGCTTCAAGGTAGGGGATCTCTCCCAAGGCACAGCGCAGAGGCGGGTCGGACAGATGAACGCGAATGCCGTTCGCGTCCAGGTAGTGGGACAGGGCGAACGCATGCACGGGGTCGATCAGCTTTTCCAGCTCGACGCGATAGGGATTTTCCCGCGGTATCATGGGCGCTCCACAGATTTCGGACTGTGCCCATATGGCAGGTTTAGGCGGGAGAGTCAAAACATTTCCCCCTGATTGGCCGGGGGGCGAAATTGCGGGCTCTTGGTTGATCCGGGCTGCCGGCCGGTTTCCGCGCCGATGGGCGCACAATTCCTCCGATGGGGATGTAGCTCAGTTGGGAGAGCACGACGCTGGCAGTGTCGCGGATGCTCCGCGCCGGCCAATTGACAGGAAGGATAAGGAGAATTCAGTTGATCATCTTCGGGTCGGACAGCCAGTCGGCGAGTTGGTCCAGGGTCTTGGCGAATACGTGAGTGACGTATTGAATTTTCATCTCGTCATCGACCAGTTTGTCCAGTTCCCGTACGGCGCTTTCCACCGCGGCGTTGACGCGCTGTTCGAACTCGACGGTGCGCTCCTCACCGAAAAACGAATGATACCGGTTCCACTTGCTCATTCCGGACTCCTCGGACTGAAAGGCGATGGGGCTAATCTGCGGATGGCCCGCTTTCTCTACGGTATTTATCGGAAGGGCAAGGAAAAACTTGAATTTCGCGTGCCAGTTGCCGGATTCCCTATATGGGGCGTCGATTTCAATCATTCGCCGGCCCCAGCGCCGTTCGCGCTATGGCGGTCTTGACGTGCCGGTGGCTTGGGCTTAAGGTTGGGTGCTCGACGGAAAGCCCGGCAGACGGGGCCGTAGCGGCTAAGCCAACCAGCCCGGAGATCCGACTCCGGATTCACGAATCGCGATAAGAGGATCACGCCCCAACCAATGCTGACGACCCTACGGAACCACTCGCAATCGTGGTTGATCAAACTCCTTTTGGGAGCGATCGTGCTCACGTTCGTCGTCTCCTTCGGCATCGGCACATTTTCCGGTACGAAGGAGGTATTGGTGAAGGTGGGTGGGGAAGAGATTCTGGTGCGGGACTTCAACCGGTTGTACCAAGAGGATCTGGACCGATTGCGGCGGCGCTTTCCTGATAATGCCGATTCGATGGCCCAACAGATGAACCTGCGCCGGCAGGTTTTCGAGCGCATGATCAACCGGCGGCTGATATTGGCCGAAGCGAGGGAACAGGGGTTCGCCATCACCAACGGCGAAATCGAGGACGATATCAAGTCGGAAACCATCTTTCAGATCGACGGTCGATTCGATTTTGCGACGTATCGAACCGTGCTCCAGCAAAATGGCCGCAATCCAGAACAATATGAATTCAGGCTGCGCGAGGATCTGTTGCTGCAGAAATACCAGCGGAACCTCCTCGCCGCAATCACCGTGAGCACGGCGGAGGTCGAGCAGAGGTTTCTGATGGAAAACGAGCAGGTCCAGGTCGATTTCGTTTTTTTCGACCCCGCCCATTACGAGTCGACGGTGCGGGTAACGGCTGAGGATGAAGAGAACTATCACAATTCGCACCAGGCCGAGTTTATGCAGCCCGAGCAGTTCCAGGTCAAATACCTGATTCTGGCCATGGACCACGTATTGCCAACGGTGAAGCTTCCCTCGAAGGCAGTGCGGCGGTATTACGACAGATACAAGGAAGACCGGTTCTCCACACCCAAACGGGTGCGGGCCAGTCATATCCTGAAACGAATGGACCCAGAGCTCGACGATGACGCCAAATTAAGCATTCGGCGGCAGATGGAAATCGTCCTCATTCAACTGCGGCGGGGCGGCGATTTTGTCGAATTGGCCCGCACCCATTCGGAGGACAAGACCAAGGATCAAGGCGGCGACCTGGGTTTTTTCTCGCAGGGCGAAATGGTAGCCAATTTCGAGGAGGCCGCCTTTGCCCTGGAGCCTGGTGAAATCAGCGGCATCGTCGAGTCCCCGTTTGGACTGCACATCATCAAAGTCACAGAAGTCGAGGCGGGCGCCGAAAGTTCATTCGAGGAAGTTGAAGCCCAAATAGAGGAATTATTGAAGGAACAACGCACCGAACGTAAACTCGATCTTGAAGCCAACCGTCTCCCGCAGAAGATTCAGGAAACGGGACTGGAGCTGGTCGCGGCTTCATTGTCGCTCGAGGTCAATGAGTCGGATTGGTTCGATAGCACGAAAACGTTGGACGTCCTGGGAAATGCCGCGCCCCTTTACGATCAAATGCGCACCATGGCCATTGGGGATGCGGGGGTGTGGCGGCGCAACCCCGTGCTGGGCCATGTTTTTTATCAGATCACCGGCAAAAAGGAGGCCTTCACCTTGCCGGTGGAGCAGGTGCGGCTCCAGGCGCGGGAAAAGCTGATCGTCCAAGGGAGCCGGAAATCCGCCACCGACGCGGCGCAGGCTGCGCTGGGCGAGATGTCGCAACCCAGCGATCTGCAAAAGTTTGCGGAAAAGGAAAATTTCGCGGTGCGTTCCGCCGAGATCGACGCAATGAACGCCGAGATACCGGGTATTGGCGTCAATCCCAACTTCCAACGAACAGCGTTTCGGCTGACCGACGAGGCACCGTTTGGATTGAGTTCCGGCATCGGTGAGAACTACCTTCTGCGATTAGTGAATCGAGCGCTCCCCGAGTCGCTTGACCACAAATTGGCCAAAGAAGCGCTATTGAGAAATCTCAAAAACGAATGGAATCAATATTTCATGCAGAAGGAATACGAGCGGCTGCGATCACTTGTAGAAATAGAAATCGTGGCGCCGGAGTATCTGGTGGGTCTGTGAGCTAGCTCCGCCCATCTCGCAATCTGCAACATCTGCAACATCAGCAACATCGCACCACTGATAGAGCCGGGGATCAGGGCACTGCCTCCCCTGCCGGGGAGCGATAAAGACCAACACCGCATCTGCCGATCGGCCCATGCCGTATCAATACCCGATTCTGGTTTGCGTGGTCGCACAGCGGCTGTGGGAAGTAGCCATTTCACGCAAGCGCCTGCGGGAAGATATTCGTGACGGCAGCGCCCAGTTGATCCGGGAGCCGGTCTTTCCCGTGATGGTTGCGGTTCACGCCGGGTGGCTGGCCGGATGCTGGGCCGAGGTCATCTTCACCGAACCACCTTTCGTGGCCTGGTTGGTCATCCCCATGCTGGTTGTCTGGGGCGCATCGCTGGCGTTGAGAGTATGGATGATGTCGGCACTGGGCACGTTGTGGAACGTAAGGCTCATCTCAAGGGATCAGCAGGAGATCGTTACGAATGGGCCCTATCGCTATATCCGTCACCCCAACTATCTGGCCGTAATGATGGAAGTCGGCGCGATTCCGCTATTGCTGGGCGCCTACTGGACCGCGCTTATTGCCAGCGTGGCCAATGGTTTGGTATTGTGGGCGCGCATTCGAAAAGAGGAAGCGTACCTGGAGTCGATCGAAGCCTACCAAGAGGCCTTCTCCGGAAAAAAAAGGCTCGTTCCAGGCATTTTTTAACATCATGGTATAGGCTGCACGAAAAGTCGGGAACCAAGATAGATGCTGCGGTCTGAGCCCCCCGAGCCGCCTGGCATCGGTGGCTTGGGTCACGACGAGATTAGATGGGCGGCTGACGCGTCAGCGGGCGGGATGGATGCGGCACGACACCAATAACCGTCCGGATGTCGCCCTCAGGGAATAATCACCACAATGAGCGAGAAAAGCCATGTTTAAGAAAATATTCGCCTTGTCCGGATTCAAGGTCGCGTTTTTGATCACATTCATATGGCTTATCATGTTTCTATATAATTCCATTGACCCGGCGGGAAACTATCTGGGGTTGATGGACAAGAAATGGGTGGACTTCATTATGAAGGGTCGAGAAGTCCAGCCCCATTCCGATACCGTGGTCATCGCGGTGATCGACACCAAGAGCGTGGACAAGTACGGGCGGTGGCCATGGCCACGCTCCAGGATCGCGGAAATGGTGGACGCGCTCAACGACTATTATGAAGTCGGCACGATCGGACTCGATATCGTGTTCTCCGAACCAGAGCAGGCCGAAGGGATCCGCGTTACCGAAGAGTATCGAAAAGTATTTTCAGAATTGGGCTTTAACTCCTCGGGCAAAGCCAATCGATTCATTCGATACCTGGATAAATCCGTGGTCGAATTGGATGGGGACGCAAAGTTGGGCAGATCCCTGGCTAAAACGCCCAACACGGTACTGGGTTACTTCTTCTTTACCGGATTGGATCAGATCAGCCACGTAACCGAAGAGGAATTGGTCGAATCCGCCGAACGAATCGCCGGCTCGGAAATCTCGTTGGTGGTCAACAGGGTGCCAAAAGGGCGAATTCCTTGGGGCGTCATGGTGGAATCCAATATCAAAAAGATCTACGAGGGCGGCCACCTTTCCGGCTTCTTCAACATGCGCCCCGACCTGGAGGATGGGACGGTGCGTCGGGTGCACCTGCTGATGCGCTATGGAGACAGGATCTACCCATCTCTGGACCTGCAGATGCTGCGACACTACTATGATGACGCCCCCATCACGGTGATCGCGGACGGCGAAACCGGGGATATCGTAGAAATCCGCATCGGCAGCGAGAAGACCATATTGCCGGACTTCGATGGCTCCATCATGCTCAATTACAAGGGGCCGCAACAAACCTTCAAACACTATTCCGTTTACGACATCATCGAGCACAACCTTCCCAAGGAGACGTTGCAGGATAAGATCGTGCTGATCGGCGCGACTGAGGTGGGTATTTACGACTTGCGGACGACGCCGGTGGGGGTCGCCTATCCAGGAGTGGAGGTGCACGCCACACTGCTGGATAACATCCTGACGGATTCCTACTTCGAGCTCACGATCGTCAACGATGTCTTCTCGGCGCTGCTGATACTCATCATCGGACTGGTTCTGGGCGTGGCGCTGCCTCGCGTGCCGAACATATACGGTACGGTGCTGGCGGTGGTGCTGGTCGTCGGCTACACTTTCGTACACCGGTACATGGTGATGGAAGTTCGCTCGTGGACCTCATTCGTTTACGTGGTTCTGACCGTCCTCACCGTGTGGGGCGGCGTCACCCTGTTCCGCTTTTTGGTATCGGACAAGGACCAGCGTTTCATCAAGGGCGCGTTCCGCCACTATCTTTCGGCCGACGTGGTCAGTCAGCTGATGGACAACCCGGACATGCTCAAACTGGGTGGGGAGCGGCGGGTAATGACGGCATTCTTCTCCGATGTCGCCCGATTTTCTTCCATCTCGGAAAAGCTGACCCCCGAACAGCTCGTGCACCTGCTCAACGTCTACCTCACCGCCATGAGCGATACCATCATGCGCTACGGGGGCACGGTGGACAAATATGAGGGTGACGCCATCATCGCCTTTTTTGGCGCCCCGGTGGCCTATGAGGATCACGCCACCCGGGCCTGTCTGGTGACCCTGGAGTGTCACGAGCAGCTGATCGAATTGAACAAGCAGTTCGAGGAGAGCGGATTGAACAAGACGTGGGAGGAGGCCATCGGCAAGAATCTCACACACCGCATCGGGCTCAACACCGGAGAGATGGTGGTGGGAAACATGGGTTCGGCAGACCGGTTCGACTATACCATGATGGGCAACTCGGTTAACCTGGCCGCCCGCCTGGAGGGCGCCAACAAGAACTGGGGCACCTTCACCGCCGTCAGCGAATACACCTACGAACCGGCCAAGGACGCGGTCGAGGCGCGGGAGTTGGACCTCATCCAGGTGATGGGGATCAAAAAACCGGTGCGGGTATTCGAGCTTCTTGCCCGTAAAGGAGAATTGAGCGAGCAACAGATGAAAGCCATGGCGGTCTTCCATAAGGGTCTGGAACTGTATCGCGGTCAAAAATGGGACGATGCCATCAAGCACTTTACCGCCGTGCAGAAGGTCTACATCGACGATCCCCCCTCCAAGGTTTTCATCCAGCGCTGCAAGGAATTCGCAGAATCTCCGCCGGGCGAGGAATGGGACGGCGTCTTCGTCGCCACCGGCAAGTAAGGCCGCGGCGCGCGTTTCCGAGAGTCCCGCGGCGCAGCCCTCATAGATCATAGATTGGAGGTATGGGATCGGAGAAATGAGATCAGGTGTAAGCGGATCTGGGAGATAGGGAGCGAAGCCCTAACTCGCGAAGGCGCGCAGTGCCTCGGCGTATTTTTCCCGGCCCATGGGCGTTGGGTAGTTGCTATCCAGACAGGCCAGGCAAAGCCCTTTGTTTGGCAAGCCAATAGCCTTGATCAGCCGATCCAGGGTCAGATAGACCAGACTGTCGGCGTCCAGTTCATCGGCCATGCGCTTCAGGGCCGCCGGTTCGGGGTGGTCGTTTCCGTTGGTGAACGGCGGCGCGAACAGCTCGCTGATGGTGGGTAGGTCGATGCCGTAGTAGCATGGCCCCGTGATGGGCGGGCAGCCGATGCGAACGTGAATTTCCCGCACTTTACCCCGTTCCCGCAGATCCCGGATGACCGATTTGAGGGTGGTCGCCCGCACCAGGGTGTCGTCCACGAGAAAGATTTTTTTGCCTTCCAGGATTTCGGTCAGCGGGGTGTATTTCACGCGCACCGTATCGGCCCTGTTTTCTCCGTCGATGAATGCCCGGCCTACGTAGCGATTGCGAAGGAGACCCTTCATCGTGGGAAGCCCCAGGTGAAATCCGAAAGAATTGGCCACGGTATCGGCCGTTTCGGGCACCGAGATCACGATGTGGTCGTCCCGTTCGTGCAGCGGCTCGATTTCGGCCAATTCGCGGCCAATGGCATGCCGCACCTTGTAAACCGAGCGCCCTTCCAACACCGATACCAAATTGGCGAAGTAGATCCACTCGAAGAAGCAGTGGGAGGGTTCAGTTTTAGGCCAGTAGCGCTCCACGCGGTATCCGTCACGGTTGGCGATAATCACTTCCCCCGGCTCCAGGTCCCGGTAGTCCATGCCCATGTTGGTCAAAACGATGCTCTCGGACGCGACCACCAGTAGCCCATCGCGCTCACCGTAACACATGGGCTTGATTCCCAGCGGATCACGCATCACGGCCATATCGCCGACAGCATTCAGGAAGGAGATATTGAATGCGCCGTCGAACGTCTGGGCCATTCGGGCACACAGATCGGTAAATGAGGGCTGCTCGTCGCCACGGAGCTCGCGGTTGATGAAGTGCATCATCACCTCGGTATCCGAGTGGTAGGTGATGTGGTAACCGCTGGATTCCAGACGTTGAGTGAGAATGTCGTAATTGGCGATATTGCCGTTGAATCCGATGGCGAACCATTTCCACATCCGCCCGTGGACACGCTCGAACGGCTGGGCCAGATCGTTATCCTGAGCACCGCTGGTCGCGTAGCGCGTGTGACCGATGGCCGCCGATCCGGCGTACTCGTCCATCAGGCGGTGGTACTTGTGGGATTGATTGAGGTGGAAGACCTCCTGCACCGTTCCCAGATTCTTGTGAGTCTGCAGGATCCGGTCCCGGGAGGGATTGTAGGAACTGAGACCGGCGCTCAACTGACCCCGATTCTGCAGGTCGAGGAGCGCGCGGACGACGATCGGCGAGACATTCCTTGCGGAATTTCCCTTCCCCGTCTGGTAGACGGCGACGACGCCGCATTCTTCTTTCAATCGATCCATGATTCGCCGGCCCCCATTGTACCGCTACCCAATCTGGACCTTACATTGTGCCCAGGCGAAGATCAACGCCAGGGGCGTGCTTGATGGGGTGGAAATCGGCTCGCCGCGGGCGCCGCGAACTATTTCGATCATGCGGCATGATCTCCGATCCCGTGGCTCAAAAAACCTCGGTGAGAATAAACTCGTAGGCCTCTTGCAGCCTGAGAAAGTCCTGCACCGTGCCGCCCTGGTCGGGATGGTGTTGCTTGACCATATCCCGGTACGCGGACTTGACGTCATTTAGGGAAGATTGGGGATGCAGGCCTAATGTGGCGAAGTGCGCTTCCTTCGTCATATACCGGCTCACGTTTTTCGGGCGAAACTGGCCGCCGTTGAACGAACCGCCAAAGGTGCCATCCCACCCGGTCTTTCCCGATTCCCGTTCGTAGGCAGTGTGGGAGACATGAACGCCGAGGCGGCGCGATTCTGAAGTCAAGAATCGCACCAGGCCGATGAGATTGGTTCCAAAATCCTCCAACTCGGGCGCTGGATTTTTCCAGAACCCGTCGGTGGCCACCTGATCGATGATGTGCCGCGCCGTGGCTTTCAAATATCCGGAATCGAACTGATCGTACACGCTGTGCCGCTGTCCGGAGGTCAGGGGCTGGACTTGGATATCGTGGATCAGCTTGGCCAGATGCCGTTCGCTCCAGGTTTCCCGTGGCGTCAGGGCGTCTCGCAATTCATCGTCGGTCATGGTGCGGTAGGCTTCCACACGGGCGGAGAGGAAGTCCTCCAGCATGATATATATCAAACTGCGGTGATGGTCGAGAAAGACC
The DNA here is from genome assembly GCA_022574555.1 of SAR324 cluster bacterium. Taxonomy (GTDB): domain Bacteria; phylum SAR324; class SAR324; order SAR324; family JACQKK01; genus JACZRV01. The sequence goes on along the minus strand of JACZRV010000039.1, from coordinate 13,398 downwards.
AAGCCCGATTCCCTGACAGCCTGGGATTCCCAAAAGAAATCGCACCGCTCCAGAATCTGCAACAGTTCCTCGTCGCGCTGAGGCGGGAGCGTCTGATATATGGGCTCGGAGCGCTCCCGATCGAAGTGGAGATACCACTGCCAGAGGACTTCCTTGGCAGGCAGCCCGGAATTTAGAAAGAAATGTATCGAGACGGCGGAGACGCCGTCGTAATAGTGATCGCCCGCGGCATCGACGCGGGTTTTCCCGTGGGCCGTACGGAGGTAGGCCAGGATTTCAGTGGTATAATCCGGTCCCCGCTTGCGGGGCGGATCAGGCCGGCCATTGTCGTCCGCGACCGCCAGACCTGGGCTTATTTGTGTGTTCCTTTGCCGTCTCATCGATCTATCTTCGATTTTGTGCGGATCGGTCTAAAGCAGGTTTTCCAGCCCGTACACGAGTTCGTCCAGTTTCATCACTCTTTTCACCGCGAGGGTCACGCCGGTCATGAAACTTTCGCGGCTGATCGAATCGTGGCGCACGGTCAGGGTCTCGCCGATCCCTCCCAGGATAACTTCCTGATGGGCCACCAGTCCTGGAAGCCGTACCGAATGAATGGTGACCGGATAGCTCTTCGTACCCCTGGCCCCTGGCGCCAACTCCGTCTCCTCCACCTTGGGCGGCGGCGCCTTGGGTCTGACGGCCTCGATCATTTGCGCGGTTTTCACCGCGGTAGCCGAGGGGGCATCGACCTTTCGGTCGTGATGCAGCTCGATGATCTCCACATGGGGCAGATGACGGGCTGCTTCCGCGGCGAAGCGCATCATCAAAACCGCTCCGATGGCAAAATTGGGCGCGATGACCCCTCCCAGAGCCTTTTCCCGGCATAAATTTTCCAAATCGCTCACCTCTCCGGGCTGGATCCCCGAAGTGCCAATCACGGGGCACACCCCGGCCGCGATCATCGTTTTGGCGTTGGTGTAACCCGAGCCCGCAACGGTAAAATCCACGGCTACTTGGGCACCGGATTCGCTCAGCGCGGCGGCCAGATCGTCGCCCAGATCCGTGCCTCCCACCAACTCCAGCTCGGGGTCGTCCCGGAAGGTTCCGCTTACCTCGCGGCCCATCCGACCCTTGACGCCGTTGACCAACACACGAATCGTCACCGCGTCACCCTTTGCTTCCCACTGATTGCACCGGCTGCTGCTTGGAATCCACCACGCAAGAGGCGTCGATCCCCCCCCGCGTATGGTAGGCGGTTTTCACACAAAGCCTTTGGGGTTGCAACAGCTTCCAAAGATCCTCGTAGATGCGCGCCGTGGCCGGTTCCTGGAAGATACCCACATTGCGAAACGACACGATGTAATACTTCAACGATTTGAGCTCGACGATCGTTCGGCCGGGAACGTATTCGATGCGAAGGGTGGCGAAGTCGGGCAGGCCCGAGTAGGGGCAGACCGCTGTAAATTCCTTGGTATCGTAGACGATGATTTGCGTCGGCCCGGCATAGGGAAAAGTCTCCAACACCGCGGTATCGATCTTGTCCTGGCTCTCGAACGACAGCACACGACCCTCGGCGTATGGGGTACCGCTGTTGGTGAAATCAACCATCGCATTCAATTGGCCATGATATTGAAGCCACCGTCGACGTAGATGGACTGACCCGTAATCCCCCCGGCTGCCGAACTTAGCAGGAATGCCGTTGCCTGGGCCACTTCCTCCAGGGTGACGTTGCGCTCCAGGGCCGCATGCTCGCCCGCGACCTTCAGCATCTCCCCGAATTGCTTCACGCCGGAAGAGGATAGTGTGCGGAGGGCTCCGGCGGAAACCGCGTTGACCCGGATGTTTTCCGGGCCCATTTCCCTCGCCAGATAGCGGATCACCGACTCCAGCGCGGCCTTGGCCGGTCCCATGACGTGATAGTTGGGCACCGCGAGCACCGAGCCGATGAAGGTCATGGCCACCATGCTCCCGCCCCCGCGCTTGCGCATCAGCCGCGCCCCCTCCCGAGCCATGGGGATCATCGAATAGGCACTCACCTCCAGGGCCACTTCCCAGCCGGAACGGGAGGTCTTGGAAAACACGTCGGACAGATCCTGGCGATCAGCAAAAGCCAACGAATGGACCAGAAAGTCGATACCGCCCCACGCCTTGTCCAGCGAAGCGAACAGTTCGACGATCTGCTGGTCCTCGCGCACGTCCAAGGGATAAATCTGCTTGACGTTCAACTCGTCCGCCAGGACGCGCACTTTGTTTTCAAAGCGCCCCTTTGTATCAGGGCCGTAGGTCAGGCAGAGTTCCGCGCCCAGGCTGCCTAGCTGTTGGGCTATGGCCGCGGCGATACTGCGTTGATTGGCTACGCCGCAAACCAGCCCCTGTTTGCCCTCGAAATTGATCATCGCCTATCCAAATTAATGGCTGGTTCACTCACACCTTTCCTCCGCTCCCGGGTTCAATGGTACGCCCCTCCGCCTCGCGCATGCCAGCCTACGCATCCCCGCGGGCTTTTGCAATTAAGCCAGCCGGAGCAGTTCTCGCCAACGGAAGGTGCGCCAAGGGCGGTTATCCGCCACGATTTGGGTGATGGCGCGCGCGGTGGTGGGCCAGTGCCGCATGCCCCAAAGCAATGTTTCCGATCCGGCACGCGAGGTGATCAAAAAACGGAAAATGGAATCGAATAAAGCGTAGTGACCGAACAGGCGGGCTCGCCATCGGTCAAATTCGGCTACGCTCCGTTCCCGCTGCGGCACCGAATCCAATATTTCTGTGACGCACTGGGCAGCACGCCGGGCGGAGGCCAGGGCCATCGACATACCCAGGCCCAGACAGGGGTCGATTCCGCCGCCGGAATCACCCACGGCCAGCATGCCGCCCACGACAAAGCGCTCGGGCCGGAACAACGGCTGGTGCCAGCTCAATTGCCGCGAGCAGGGATCGGCATCCGTAAAATAGGCGCCGAAGGGCGAGCCCCGCAGGTAGGCCTCGTAGTCGCGATGGATGGCCCGGAAACCGTCACGGTGGGTCATTGTGGTCGAGAGAAATTCCTGTTCGCCGACAGGGGTCAGGTAGATGTCGTAGGGGGAAAATAGACCGATGCGCACTCGATCCAACGCCAACCGGCCAGCCACGCGGAAGTGAAGGCGAAGACACATGCGATACCCCCGGTGGCGAAATCGCACACCCGCTTGCCGAAAAAGCCGCGAGCGGGCGCCATCCGCCGCGATGACCACCGTCGCCCGGTAGATGCCCCTGCGGCCACGAAATCCCGCGATCCGTCCGCCCTCCCAGATCGGCTCCAGCACCTCGTCAATGACGGGGTTCACCGACGGGCAGCGGCGCACCTGGGCATCCAAGGCCGATATGAGCGACGTGCGGCGTATGCCGCGGCCCCTGCGTGCCGCATCGAAAGGGATGGTGTGCTGCTGGCCCCGAGTGTGGAACTCAAGCCCCATGAAGTCGCCACCAGGCAGGGATGCCGGCTCTACGCCGACCTCTCGCAACACTTCCAGCCCCATGGGCATGATCCCCTCGCCACAAACGCGGTCCCTGGGCGGCTCTTCCTTGTCGATGAGTATGACAGCAATGTTCTCCCGTCCGAGCATTGCGGCCAGGGCCAAACCGCCCATGCCGGCACCGGCGATCACGACCTGGGTATCCATTTCGTGGGAAGCGTTCACGTCGGCTCACCGCTTCGATCCCGTTGCCGCACCACGATTGCACCGTCGAGGCCGACCGGCCATGGGCGTGCATTCCCGGCCGTCATCGCGGCCACAGCCCTAGCGGCTGGAAGGGGAGACACTCGGCTGCGAGCCCATTTTCCCCAGCGACCCGCACCCCGCCGGCAGCACCTCGTCGACGTCGAAATCCTTGGTGGACTCGTTGTAGACGGCTAGGATAGCGCCATCGGGCCGCCCCCCCTTCACCCCACAAACCAGGTAGACCATGCCGGGATAAAGCGGACCTTCCGCCCAGGCGGCCTGTTGCCGGTCTTCCTCGGAGAAGTAGGCCCCTACGTCGGGATGGGTGTGATAGATCACCTTCACTCGTTGGCCTTCCGCCTCAAGAGCCTGCTGCAATTTCAGAAAAGCCAAGGGATCCAGGTAATACCCTTCCCTGGCACCGCGAGGAAATCGGCTTGGATCTCTTGCATGGAGCCTGCCCAGTTCGTTCTCCAGGGGATGAAACCCGCTCAACGCGTCCCCCTCTTCGGGTCCGCTCAGCAGACCGCAGGCTTCCTCCGGATAACACTCCGATCCGTGAGCGAATATTTTATCGAGCGTGGCCTGTGGAATACGCATCGGTAAGCCTCTCGTTTGGCTTTCGGCGGCGGCCGAAGCCTTGCATCGCTGATTGACGGAGTTTCCAGCTTACGGGCGGCCAAGGTGGCGCGCAAGTTGGGCTCTGGCGCCTTTCTTGCTTGATCAGCGGAAAGTCCCGCAATCGGCGGAATATTCCGTCCGCGCGCTCCGAACCATCAGTATATCGGATCGGATGAACTCTCTCAGACCGCATTTCCCCGACCCGAAGGGAATGGCCCGCCGCCGGCCGGTTCGGGCAAATTTTGCCCGGAAGGTGTTCGGCGCCGCTTTGCTCGTGGTTTCTCTCTTTGCACCCGCGCAGATCCATGCTCAAACGAGCTTCGAGGGCGATGGAGGTGGTCTCCTGCTGGGCACCGCTTTTGCCGAGACGCCCCAACTGTTTCCACCCGATGACCGCACCAAGCTGCTGATACTGGGGATAAATCCGATCGACGTAACCGAATCGGCAGCCGAGCAGATCGGCCTCATACTGCAGAAAAATCTGAGCAATATCGCTCACTTCTCCGTCGTGGGCCCCCGGGAAACCGACGCCCTCTACGAGAGCCAACGCCCCGATTTGATCGATTGCCGTGAGATCGCTTGTGGGGTCGAAAGCGGAAAATTCCTTGGGGCGGACAAGGTACTCGTAAGCCGCATCCAGCGCCGAGGCGAGGGTTTCTTTGTCCGGGTGCGTCTGATCGAAATTATCAACAACCTCACCGATTTCGAGGAATCGGTGCGCTTCAACGACAGCAACATGGACGAGGTGCTGTTCCGGCTCGCCAACAGCATATCCGACAACACCCTGATCGTGGGCCGCGTGCTGTCCAGTTCCATCCGCGGGATTGTATTGGATCTCGGCATCAAGGACGGGCTGAAGTTGGGCGACTTTCTCATCATCTACAAGGAGGACGTTCCCATCACCGATCTGGAGGGCGAGGTCATCGATGTGCAACGGAAAACCCTCGCCATCGTCAAGACCCTGCGCGTCAACGACAATACTTCCGAGGCGCTGCTGGTACATTCGGTGGAGGATCCTCAAATAACCCATTACGCCGCCACTTTCCGCAATCCCGCCCGCCAAACGAAACTGCTGGAAGAGACTCGTCGAGAATTGGATACCGGTATCCGGCTGGCCAACAAGCTCCGGCCCCTGGAACTGGCACCGGTAGCCCTGGCCGACGAGGAGCGAAAAAATTGGCGCATCCGCATAGCCCAGACCGTCGCGGAAAAAACCCTCTGGGCCACCGTTGCCACCATCGGCGCGATCGTCTCCGTGGTATTATTCAGCACGTTTGATAATACCGATCTGGAACGATTCGAAATCGCGGCGGCCATCGCCGTTACCGGCTACGGCGGATTCAAGTGGCTGGCATCCCGCGACGAGCTCAATCAACTCAAGGTCGAGGGCCTGACCAAGGGTTACCTGCAAGCCGGGAACTTCCGCATGAACGTAGGGCCCGACAGCCTCTCCCTGGGACTGGCATATAATTTTTAACGCCGGACATCGCATTCCCATCGTTGCGCGCCCCGGCTGATTTGGCCCGGCCGCAGACCAGTTTTGCCGATCCTATAACCCACTCTATCTGATCCAAACGGCACGAGTCGCTGAGATGTTGGGCAGTCGTCGCCTGAATTTGCTTTGAAAATAGGCAACGTGCCGATACGGCCCGAGCACCGCTGGCCAATATCGTTCTTAATATCAAAGATATAGAGAATAATTTACCTATGGCATAAAAATGGAAACGCAGAACTGTAGCGGCGCATCAACGGCACGAGGCAGAGTGGACGACATCTTTCGATAGATGCGAGTTTGAGCCAGCCGTTGATGCGCAGCGCCTCGCTGGGATTTCCCCTGGAACTTTTGTTTAGGCAGTCCGTTGGAGACGTTTACCTGCCGCTCTGGCATTGCCGCATCCGAATCAGGACCAATACCGCTGACGGCAGCGCGATCTCGATCACTAATGCGATCACCGCGGGTCTACCGGGAAGTCCGTGTTGAATCATCGAGACGATTCTGGCGGCCGCACCCATGCGATTCTCCCAATCTCAAAAAGCCGTGGCGCGCATCGGATCACGCAGATAGCGGCGCTGGCGGGCGGCCGATTTGGCGGTCTCCAGGGCCGGGGTCGACTCGATGATATGCAGCGAGTCAAACTGCCGCCCCGCGGAAAGATGCCGGCTCACCGACCGGCCCAGTTCTGCCGTGATGCCGGTGTAAAGCGTGATGCCATTGCGCCGCAGGTCGTAAACGTAATACATGCCACCAACATACCAGCCCCAAGAGCGATTCGGGACGGTCAATATCGGACAATTTCGGCCAAGCGGTAAGATTAAATGACCCTTGGCTTGATCGGCTCCGGCGGAAAGAGCAGCACCATCATTTCACTCGCCTGATCGGCGTGGCCTGCCTGCGAACCGTTCCGCACGGCGCCGCCATTCGGGCCTGATCCCAGGGTATCAATTGACATTTCGCCCCGTCCCTCATCTAAATAGGGGCAATTCCTCGCTGTTCAAATCCTTTGATTGCGGAGATGCCATGGAACTCCCCGACGCCAAGCCCAGGCTTTCCGCTATCCTGGTGAGAGACGTGGCATCGTGCCCATTGTGCGATCGGCGTTAACCGATATGGATTCATTTACTCATTGGGTTCACCCGACAGAAGGCGTCTAAATTGGAATCAGCGCACACCCAAGGAATCGAAGTTTCTGTAGAAGGCTTCTTCCTGAAGGAGCAATCCGATGTTGAAAAGGACCAGTATGTTTTCGCTTACCGGGTGCGCCTGAAAAATCACAGCGACCGGACGGTTCAGCTGATCAGCCGGCATTGGATCATCACAGACAGCAATGGGTCCGTGAGGCAGGTAAAAGGCGAAGGCGTAGTCGGACAACAACCCATATTAGCGCCGGGGGAAGAACACCAGTATGTCAGCGGTTCTCAGTTGGAATCTCCCATGGGAACGATGCACGGCACCTATCAAATGCGGGATGAGGCGGGTAAAATGTTTGACGTGGAGATACCCGTTTTCACGCTTTCTGCCGGCGACTATCTAAACTGAATCGGTTGAGAGCACGAAGACCGCAGCCTGCCCGGCAAACTGCGGCACAAATGAGCGGCCCAGGTGCCAACCGCAAGCAATTGGAAATGGCGGCCGAATTTAAAAATCGACGCGCTTGGTGAGGCCGCCGTCGACGATCAGGTTGGCGCCAGTGATGAAGGCAGCGGCAGGGCTGGCGATGAAGGCCACGGCGTTGGCCAACTCCTGCGGGGTGCCCATGCGGCCCAGGGCGCATTTGTCCCGGGTGGCCTCGTAAAAGGCGGGGTTGTTCTGCTTGTGACGATCCCACGGGCCGCCCTCGAAATAGATGGGGCCGGGAGAGACGGTATTGACCCGGATGCCCTTCGGGCCCAGCTCCTGTGAAAGGCCGTTGGAATGGACGATCAAGCCCGCCTTGAGGGCGTTGTAGGAGCGGGGGGCGATGAAAGTTTCCACGGCGGCGGTCGTGCCGATGAAGACCACGCTGGCCGCGTCGGAGCGCTCCAGGGCGGGTAGGGCTGCCTCCACCCCACGCACAGCCCCCATCAGATCGATATTGAAAGAGCGCGTCCACGATTCCTCGTCCACACCGCCGAAGGCCGAGGCGTTGTGCACCAGGATGTCCAGCCCGTCCATGGCCGCGACTGCCTCCGCGATAAAGGCCCGTAGCGCAGCGCCGTCCCCCACGTCCACGACCTTGTGAAAGACCGCAGACCCTCGCGCCTCCAGTTCTCGTGACGTGGCCGCCAGCCCGTCGCCGTTGCGGGCGCAAAGAGCCAATTGCACCCCCTCGTCGGCAAAGATTTCGGCGATGGCTTTGCCGATGCCGCGGCTGCCGCCGGTGATTATCGCTTTCTTGCCTTTCAATCCCAGTTCCATCTTCCTTGCCTCCTGGTACGGCTTGCGTTGAGCGGAGCTCACAAAAATACGCTGAGCGGAGCTCACAAAAATACGCTGAGCGGAGCTCACAAAAATACGCTGAGCGGAGCTCACAAAAATACGCTGAGCGGAGCTCACAAAAATACGCTGAGCGGAGCTCACAGATAAGGGTGATGCGGGTGGCATTCCAGCCACCGAGCGGGTGAACCGGGAAACGGTATCAGAATCCGCAAGCGGATGCAGGCGGTATCGTGGCAGGCGGCGGCGCCATGGAACCTATGGGCCTAGGTGCCTGCATCTGCAATAGGCTTCGGGAGCCGACGCCCGGCCGGTGGGCAAGACTTTGGCGTAACGCCCCTCGGCTCTTCTACCTGACCGCCTCCGTAGCACCCGCGCCTCCAATCTGATAGAGAGAATCTGAACATCAGTCCTCCCATCGGCCGGTGCGGAGGCCACAGATGGAATGCCCAAAAAAATGCCGGCAAAACATCCCTTCGACGCCATGTCCTGTTCATTTGTGCGGGGCTCGTTACCATGAAGCCCACCGACCGTACTTTCTCGCTGCCTGGGGTTTTGGAACGCATCGATCCCGAAACCGAGCCCCTGCCGGTGGTGTTCGATTCCCCCCATTCGGGCAACCGGTATCCCAGCGACTTCGACTACGCGGTGACCCGAGATCAAATTCGTTCCACGGAAGACATGCACGTGGACGAATTGTTTGCAGCAGCACCCCGTCACGGCGCGACATTGCTGAGGGCGCTGTTTCCCCGCAGTTATATCGATCTCAACCGCGGGCCCCTGGACTTGGACGAGAGCCTGTTGGCCGGGCCCTGGCCCGAGCCTCTGCTCCCAGGCCACAAGACCCGCAATGGCAAGGGCCTGCTGCGCAGCCAGGCGATGGGCCGGCCAATTTACGCCCGCAAGCTCGAGGTGGCGGAAGTACAGGCGCGGCTGAATCGATATTATGAGCCCTATCACGCCACCCTGGCGGCAATCATCGCCGAGCGGCGGCGGGATTTCGGCGCAGTGTGGCACGTGAACTGCCATTCCTGGAGCCCGCCGGATACCGGGCGGGACGGCAAACCCGTCAGACACGTGGATTTTTTCCTGGGCGACCGGGAGGGGACCACTGCGGACACGGAATTTACCGAACTCGTGGCCGGATTCCTGCGGAATCTGGGGTATGAGGTGCTGGTCAACCGCTTGTTCAAGGGCATGGAACTGGTGCGGCGCCATGGCCGTCCCGAGGAAGGCCAGCACAGCCTGCAAATCGAGATCAATCGCGAGATCTACATGGACAAGCACGGCTACCACAAACTGGACGGATTCGCCGAATTCCGGGCCCATATGGAGGGACTGATCCGCTATGTCTGCGAATACGCCCGAGACGCCCTGTGAGTGCCGAATCGCAGCCAGCGCGTGTCCCCACCCCCCGACTCCCTCCCCATTTCATGGAGAGGGAGAGTTTGATCGACCGCCGTTCCCTTCTCCACAACGTGGGAGGGGAGCACCGCGAGTCGTCGTAGCGGTGCCGCAGGGCGGGGTGGGGAAATAAATTTCTAAACCCAACCTTTGGAGAGGATTTCTATGAGCGATCACATCACGTTAAAAGTGGCGGACGGCATCGGGACGATCACGTTCAACCGGCCCGAAGCCCGCAACGCACTCAGCGAAGAAATGCGAGAGGGGTTATCGGAATATACCCACCAGATGGAATTCGACACCAGCGTGCGCTGCGTGGTTTTGCGCGGAGCCGGCGGCCATTTCATGGCAGGCGGCGACATCAAGGTGTTCAAGGAGCGGGAGAAGCTGGACCCCTTGGAACGCAAGGCGGTCATCATCCGCTTTATTCACGATCTGCACTTCGCCATCTACCGCATGCGCAAGATGCCCAAACCGATGATTTGCGCCGTGCAAGGAGCCGCAGCCGGCGCGGGAGTATCCCTCGTGGCCGCCTGCGATATGGCCATCGCGGCCGAATCCGCCTATTTCACGTTGGCCTACGCCAAAATCGGCGTAAACCCGGATGGCTCCAGCACGTTCTTTCTACCCCGCACCCTGGGGATGAAGAAAACCTTCGAAATGATGTATCTGGCCGACCGCTACGACGCGAAAACGGCCCTGGAAATGGGCCTGGTCAATTCCGTCGTCGCCGATGACGAACTGGACGCAGCAATAGATAAATTGGCGCGGCGGCTGGCCGATGGCCCGACCTATGCCTATGCCAGAGGTAAGGCTCTGTTGAATTCATCGCTCCATGAAACCCTGGAATCCCAGTTGGAATTGGAAGGCTACGCCATTGGGGATTGTATGATGACCGAAGACCACATCGAGGGAATCACCGCGTTTATCGAAAAACGGGCACCGGTTTTCAAGGGACGATGAATCCGTGGTCGATTTTCGCGCCGCTCACAAAGGCGCTGCGGCGCGGAAACCGATATATCCTCGCTCAATGGTTTTGTGGTTTCGCAGCCAAAAGTCCGTCGGCAACATCCGCCGGGTGCGGATCTGCGAGTCCATCCACCGAGGGAAAGGCACCGGTATGACTGATACGAATCGCCAATTTGTACTGGCCAGACACCCTGACGGCGAGTTGCAGGAATCGGATTTCACATGGCAGGAGGGGCCGATACCGGAACCCGGCCCCGGCGAGGTGTTGACGCGTACCCTGTATTTATCATTGGACCCCGCCAACCGGAGTTGGATCAATAAGGGGGGATCCTATCGGGACCCCGTCGTGCCGGGCCAGGTGATGCCGGGCTTTACCATAGGCCGGGTGGTGGCCTCTCGCTATTCCGGGTTGGATGCAGGCGACATCGTCGAAAGCGAAAGCGGATGGCAGGACTTCGCCTGTCTGCGGGGCGACGATTTGTACCGGTTGGACGCGGACGCCCCCTTGGAGTTGTGGATGAACGTGCTGGGCCTGACCGGAAAGACCGCTTACTTCGGTCTGCTCGATATCGGCCAGCCCCAGGTGGGCGAAACCGTGGTGGTTTCGGGAGCCGCCGGGGCCACCGGATCCGTCGCCGGGCAAATCGCCAAGATCAAGGGCTGCCGCGTGATCGGGATTGCCGGATCGCAGGAAAAGTGCGACTGGGTGCGCAACGATTTGGGCTTTGACGAGGCCATCGATTACAAGCGGCAGGATATGGCGGAAGGATTGCGTGCCGCCTGTCCCGATGGGATAGATATTTACTTCGACAACGTTGGCGGCGCCACCCTGCAAGCGGCCCTGCTCCAGATGCGGCGGGGTGGACGCATCGTATGCTGCGGAGCCGTTTCGCAATACGACAAAGCGAAACGCGATCCCAGCCCGGCGGGCATCCCGGGGCTGCTCATCGTGCGGCGCTTGAAGATGCAGGGCTTCATCGTGATGGACCATTACGGCCGCAGGCGGGAGGCGGAAAGAGAACTGTTGCACTGGGTTCGCGAAGGCCGCATCAAGTACCGCCTGGACATCGTGGATGGACTGGAAAATGCCCCCCGCGCCCTGATCGGCTTGCTCCATGGAGACAATGTGGGCAAACGGATGATTCGCGTCGCGGCCGAAGATTAAAAGCATTCTCGAAATTAGAAAATTCTAAAGAGCCGCGTTGCTGAGGAGTGAGCGTAGCGAACGTCTCGAAGCACGCGGCGCTTTTGCGTTATTGAGACCGCTTGTAGTCTGATCGCTGCGCCCCATCGCATCGACGCTCGCATAAGGAGTTATCGTGAACGATCGCCGGGTATGTCTCGTCGTTGGCGCCGGAGACAGTACGGGTGGCGCCATCGCCCGCCGCTTCGCCCGTGAAGGATTCGTAACCTGCGTCACCCGTCGCGATCGCGACAAGCTGGCCGGACTTTGCGGGAAGATCGAGTCGGCGGGCGGAGAGGCCCACGCGTACGGATCGGACGCCCGCCGCGAGGAACAGGTGATCGACTTGATCGAATCCATCGAAAGCGACATCGGCCCCATCGAGGTGGCCGTGTTCAATATCGGCGGCAATATCAACTTCAGCATCCTGGAATTCACCGCCCGGAAATTCTACAAGGTTTGGGAAATGGGCTGTTTCGCCGGCTTCCTGATGGGCAGGGAAGTGGCCAAACGCATGGTGCCCCGCGGCAAGGGCACCATTCTGTTCACCGGCGCCACCGCCAGCATCCGGGGAGGGTCTGGATACGCGGGCTTCGCCGCGGCCAAATTCGGATTGCGGGCACTATCACAAAGCATGGCCCGTGAGCTGGGCCCCTTGGGCATCCACGTGGCCCATGTGATCATCGATGGCATGATCGATACGCCGTGGATTCGCGAAAACTTCGTCAAGGAGGTAGCAGCCAAACCACCCGCTGGCCTGCTCAACCCCGACGACATCGCGCAAAATTACTGGATGCTACACCGGCAACCCCGTAGCGCCTGGTCCCAGGAATTGGATTTGCGCCCCTGGGCGGAGCATTGGTAGAGGAGCAAAGGCATTTTCTGGGTCGCCGAACACGCGGACTCCAGGATTGGCCGTTTCTTCCACTTCCAAAATCGTGGTATTGCATGTTCGGGGAGTCATCCGAGCCGTTTTGGCGGCTCCAACTGGGTAATGTCGGTTTAAAAGCCAAGTGACCCACTGCCTCCGGCGGCCAAAGGAGCGCTGCTCCTTTGGAATCCTCGGCAAGGGTCTCGACCCCTGCACTCCGATGCTGGTTGATTGCAATATGTTGAACAAATTCGGACTTGCCTATCCCCTTAGCTCAGAAAGAACGATTGGCGGGGCATTAACACAGGCTTTCGATTCAGGAACGGAAGTGCTGCAAAAAAAGCCAATTTATCAACTAATTGATATGACAAATGTAATTGGCTTCGTTTGGTAAATTTCGGTGTTCCGGTCCCTATTTCCTTGTGCGGACAAGCATAGCTTGCCCATTATTTCAGTCTACATTATCTACTGAGTTAAGTCAATAAGCAATTTTACTGATGACCCGCATGGGGACGCAGACTGCGGAAAAGGGGGGCGCGGGGGGACGAGTTCCCCCGCTACTGCTGTTAATCATAGGCTTTTTAGCCCTACCCCGAAATAACACCGGACAATAATCCGCCGCCTAGGCTGAATCCGCAAGAGGCCCCGAATGGAACGATCGAGCACCCCCTCCGCCAGTGCGCCGGAATCCGCGCCGGAATCCCGGCCCGCGTCCAGTCCGGCACCAATTCCCGACCGCACCCTGGAAATCTCGATGCCA
>JACZRV010000038.1 GCA_022574555.1 SAR324 cluster bacterium | reverse complement strand
GCACAGATGTGATCACTGCTGCTTCCATCGGGGGTTCTCCTTGGTTTTGGGTTACTGGTTAAATCACCCAAGGAGTCCCCCTTTTCTCTTTCGTAAAGCTACTGACACAAGATCTCTTACATCACCCGTTTGGTTTCAACCCTTGATATCTTGGCCTGGAATAATTAGATTGATTGGGCAGCCCCAAGGACCGGAGTGCCGTAATGCGCAGGTGATCGCCGGGAGCCAGCCCAGATCCAGTCGATTTTGACGCGACAACGGATTCCGCTGGTTCCATCAATCCCTGATCGGTCTCCCCCCAAACCGACTGCGACTTGTCCTCTTCCCCGGACCACTTCCCCGGACCACGGATGTGGTTCGGGAAGGCCGAACGCGTGCATCTATCTGGATTTCAGAGGCGATAAAATGGAAATTCTATTCGCCGTCGCCGCGGCCGTGCTGGGTATGCTGGCCGGCTTCGCCATGGGTTATCTGGTTGCGAAGAGCCGCGGCATGGCCCAGGTAGCGCGGTTGGAAACGACGCTGGATCTGGAACGCAAGACGGGGGAAGAGAAGTTGGGGGTTATCCGGGAGGCCGAGGAAAAACTGCGGGAAGCGTTCAAGGCCCTTTCCGCCACGGCGTTGGAAAACAACAATCAGAACTTCCTGCTACTGGCAAAAGCAACCCTGGAAAAATTCCAGACCCAGGCCACGGGGGATCTGGAAAAGCGGGAAAAAGCGGTGGAGGCGCTGGTCAAGCCCATGCAGGAGAATCTGGCGAAATTTCAGACCCAGGTCGAGGAAATGGAAAAGAACCGGTTGACCGCCTACACGGGCCTCCATGAGCATGTCAAATTACTCGCCCAGGGAAACGTCAAGCTGCAAGAGGAGACCGGACGTCTGGTGACCGCACTGCGCACACCCACGGTGCGCGGACGGTGGGGGGAAATGACCCTGCGGCGGGTGGTGGAAATCGCCGAGATGGTGCCCCATTGCGATTTCGTCGAGCAGGCTTCCGTGGCCGGCGACGACGGGCTGCTCCGACCGGACATGGTGGTCAAACTGCCCGGGGGCAAGAGCGTGGTGGTGGATGCCAAGGCTCCCATGATGGCCTATCTGCAGGCGGTGGAGGAAAAGGACGAAGAAAAAAAGAATGCATTGCTCGCCGATCACGCCCGCCAGATGAAGGATCACATCACCAAGCTGAGCGCCAAGAGCTACTGGACGCAGTTTGAGGCGGCGCCCGAATTCGTGATCATGTTCCTGCCCGGGGAAGCCTTCTACAGTTCGGCGTTGGAGCAGGACCCGGCCCTGATCGAACTGGGCGTGCAGCAGCGCGTGATATTGGCCACGCCGACCACCCTGATCGCCCTGTTGCACGCCGTGGCTTATGGTTGGCGCCAGGAACGGATTGCCGAGAGCGCAGAGGAAATCAGCAAACTGGGTGCCGATCTTTACGAGCGGCTGGCGGTGATGACCGAGCATTTCACCAAGCTCGGCACCCACCTGGAGCGCGCCACCAAATCCTACAACGACACCATTGGCTCCCTCGAACGCAATGTGCTCTCCGCGGCACGGCGCTTTCCCGAATTGGGGGTGCCGTCCAAGCGGATGCTGCCCGAATTGGAACCGGCGGTCAGCAGTGTAAGGGAGATCCAGGCGAAGGAACTGCGGACGAAGCTTCCGGCGGATCCCGGGGAGCATTCGAGAGAGCGGGAACCAAGATTATGATTCCCCGGCGGGCCCGTGAGGGTGCGCCGGGTTGGGAGCCCAGAAAATATTCTGTGGCGTGTATCAGGCCATGGAGATCATCTTGCCGATCAGGCCATCGAGATCGGGGAGGTTCTTCGCATCATCGAGTATCTCCTTTTGCACAATGGTGCCACTCTTGTCGATCAGGAACGCGGAGCGTTTGGCGATACCCTTCATGCCCATCAGATCCTCGTACATCGTGCTGTACATTTTGACGGTTTCCTTCCCGAGATCGCTCAGCAGGGTGGTGCGGAAACCCTCTTGTTCGGCCCATTTGGCTTGGCTGAAGGGGCTGTCCACTGAAATGCCCAACACCTCACCGTTGGCCTTGTGTATTTCATCCAATCGGTTCTCGACGAGACCGAATTCGGTCGTTCACGTGGGCGTGAACGCCAGGGGGAAAAAGAGCAACAAGACGTTCTTACCTCGGAAATCGCTCAACGCAACGTCTTCCATTTTGCTTGACTTCAACTTGAAATCCGGAGCGACATGCCCCACTTCTGCAGCCATGGAGAGCCTCCCTCAGGGGAAATGTGATAACGGTGGGCACAGGAACCCTTTAAACTGTCGCATACCGTGCCAGAAAAAATTTGGAGAATAGCGGATTTCGCCGCTTGACTCAAGGCCAACCGGCGCGGCCACAAGCGACGCCAAATTCGCGGTGTCCATATATGCTGGTGCCGGAGACAAAATTGAGTCAAGATCGATGGCGTGACCGTTGTCCGGGGCGCACGCGTGCATTCATTGGCATGGGAATTACCAAGATATGCGACGGATTCACTTCATCCAGAGTTTGCCGCGGCGTCAGCCTGACCTCTTATCATGTGGTTCGGCGTCTCGCTGGCCCGAGGGCAGGAAATGGGATGTCCACGGTAAATCGGCTGATCTGGCTGGCAACCGGGTCTGAACCGGCGTGGGGGCCGAACGCCGCCAAGCCGGATTTATAGGGTTCGAGCCAATGACCGGGCCGACGGACTCGCAATTTCGGGTCCGCGTAACCGATTTTGCAAAATAATCGCGTTGACGAGGGATATGACCGGTGGTAGAAATTACGACGTTCCGAGGCCGGATTACCACTATACCAGGCGATTTTTGAGGCAAATGGGTAACTATTTTGCCCCCTTTGGAATTTTTTGATCGCAGTGATCTGCAACTTGATCTTCTTCGCCATTTTTTATAAGTGTTGATCCCCAAGGTCGAAATGTTGTCACCGTTCGGGCACACCACCGATCCGGGGATCGGTGGTGTGGTAAGAATAGTCCTAAAACGAATGCTTCATGCCGCGAGGAAACCGGCGTGTAGCCACTCGCCGGAAGGTCGTAGAATGATCGCAGTTCTTAATAAACGACCCCACCCCAGCGGTATCCGGAAGACCGGGCAGAAATAGGAGAAGCCATGGCCGTCAATTTCCAACAAGGACCGAATTTGGTCCACCCCGAGCAGCCCAGTGCGGTCGGTTCGCGGAACAGCTTGAATCGGGATGGCCGGGACGAGTATGCGGAGGCCCGGCTCGTCATCGACGAGGAAGTGGACAAGATCCTCAACCACGTCCAGACGAAACTACCCCCGGAGGTGCTGGAACAATTGAACGTGATGGGCAACGTCAAGTCCAACCTGCACACGTATTTCAACCAAAGCTTCCAGAATATGCTCAATCGGTACTTGACCACGGTGGAAGACGAGTTGGGCAAAAAGACGCGAGACCTTCTGGACAAGGACGAGCACGCCGCGCTGAATCGTTACACGCCCCGGGAAATCTCTTCCCTGATCAATTCCATCGGTGGTTCAGACAAGTTCAATACGGCGGAAGTGGAGAAATCCATGGTCAACATCATGGGTCATCTCCAGGGTCATGTGCAGCGGGGCGCTTTTGAATTCGAGGCCGCCACCACCAATATCCTGATGCAACGTACCGATGTGGGGGGGTTCATCCGGGGCGAAAACGCCTATTCAGTGGTGAAATGCTCGTTTCGCGACGATTTGAAAAGGCCCGATACGGTGATGGACATCAGACTGTCCATCAACATTCTAGATTCCGAACTGATCAGCACCATCATTCCCCACCAGTTGCTCACCGAGCACCTGATCAAGGTCGTGATTTCCGATCACATCATGGCCTTGATCGAACGGGAAGTGGAAGAGATCAACCAGCAGCTCATGTTGGAGGGCCGCCCCGGACTCTCCGACAGAGAGGGCCTATTCGAAAAAATCAAAGCGGTGGAGAACTACACAGACGACGACGATGCGGAAAACTCCAAGCGCTATCAGTTCCTCTCTGCCGAATTCCTTCAACGGATCGAGGGACTGGGCGCAGAGATCAGCACGGTGGATTATGACAACCTGGGCGTTCGCGAGGGTATCGCCAAGTTTCTGGATGACGAGCATATACGCACCCGGGGATGGTATACGGCCATCAATTCAATAACCAGCATTCTCGACACCAGCAGAATGGGCTACCAGCACATTCACAACTTCAAGAATGCCCGCCATCTGCAAGTGCGCGAGTATCAGGAAACCGATACCAGTCGACTTCCCGACGAGCGCTATGAAATCGACCTCAAGTACTACGATGCCCGGCAAATCGATGTGGAAAAGATCGCCTATTCGTCGCAATTGGTGGAATTCCGCCGGGAGGTGCTGCGCCTCTGGGATGTGGTGGAGCAAGTCTATTTGGAGGAAAAGTCCAATCGGGGGGTCAAGGACTGGGAGGACCTGATCGATAGCACCCTGAACCGTGATCTTCCCTCCCAAAAACGCGGTTGGTTTCAACCGGCCGAGGCGGGAGAAGATGAGGGGAATGGAGAAAAACTTTGGAATGAGGTCACCTTTATCCAGCGCAAGCTGACTTCCCTGGAAGAGTTAAATCAGACCTACGCCCAGGTGATGGAGGAATACAACGAGCGGTTTATCCAGATCCGCAAGCGGCTCTCGGGTATCTTCGAACTGGATTATCCCGACCATCGGCTGATTATCGAACAGCGGCTGAATTTCCTGGAAGATCAGTTTTTTACCTTCATGTCCGCCGTAAATCCCTACCACCTCCAACCCGGATTGCTGTTGGAGATAAGCATTACCACGATCAAGCGCAATCGGATCACCATCAAAGGAATGAGCAACGTCCTCAACGAGTTTCTGCTCGGCATCTCCAAAGGGTTCCAGGATACGGCCATCGCCACCTTCCACCGCCGATCCCATGTCGGCGAGGAGGAAGAAGGCCACTTCGGCACCCAGACTTCGGAGTAACCAACCCAAATGGTCCGGGCGAGGCTCGGACTGGCTCGGCACCGCAAGGATAGTCCACCATGATGAACGACTACACATCACTGAGTAACCGGGCCGGCTACAACAAATCCCTGGCCCATTTCCGATTGGTCTCAGCGATACTCCCCCAGTTAACCAACGGGGAAAATCTGGCCGATCTGATCGACGATCTGGAAAAGACCAAGCAGGTGGAAAAGGCCCAGATCGGTCCCTTGCTCAATGCATTGATCGTCGAACGGATGGCGTATAGAACATTGTCGTTCAACATGCCGACGGACGCCCAAAGCTTCCAGGGTATCATCGATGAAACGGAAAAATGGAACCGGTTCGACATTATCATTGCCTATCATCATCCTCAGTTGGGCATTACCCTGATCAATCCCAAGAAACCCAACCAATGGGAATCGGTTCAGGACCTCAGTCGGCAGGAACTCATGGTCGTTTACCTCCGGGGCATGCGCGATGAGGACCGCTCCCTGGAAAAGGACGCGGTGGAGAGCCTGCAAAACTTATTGATCGGGCGCCCAGCGGGGGAAACCGCAAAATTCCACGATCCGAATCTGAAACCCAAGCCGGCCCCCGCACCGGCCCCCGCAGCCGCAGCCCCCAAGCCTGCGGCGGCACCGGCTGCCACTTCCGCACCAGCCGCGGCGGCAGCCGCCGCAGCGCCTCAACCCGCCGCGCCACAGCAAAAGGCGGCGGCGCAGAAGGCGGCCCCTGAAGGCAAAGCTCCGCCCAAAGGCAAGGCTGCCGATTCGGGTAGAAAGCGGATGACCCCCAAATACGCCGTCCAGGTGACCAACGAGCTGTTTCACAATGGGAACGTCGAGGCGTGGAAGAATATCGTCGAGAGCTACAAGGCCAAGTTCACCGAATTGGAAGTACATGTCTACCACGACGGCGAAAAGGTGAACGACCTCAATTCGCTATTCAAATGGGGCAAAGTGAAAAATGGAGACGTCCTGCTCTTTTCCGTTTCAGGCGAGGAAATCAAGGGAGTCGCCAAGCTGCAGCGCTACCTGTTCGAGGGCGCGAGTCTTAGGTACGAGACATTCTTGAAAAAGGATGTCAACAAAGTTCTGACCCTATTTTAGAGAGATCCCTGCATGGTGGAGTTAATCCATTTCAACCAAAACGAGTTTCTTGAGGGCGACGATCTGCAGGAACGATTCGGCTTGCGCGGCCGAAATATGTTCCAGTTGGCGGCGCTTAAGGCCCCTATCGCTCCCGGGTTCCTGATAGATTCCAATACGCTCGTCGACAACGGAGTGAAGGAGCTGAAAGTTGATGAATTGAAAGTGGCGATTCAAAAGATCGAAAAGCTGACGAATAAAACTTTCAGCGCGCCGGATCGACCGATGCTCTTCAAGGTTGTCATCTCCCCATCGATCCTAATCGGCAGCATTCGTTCGGTTCATACTGTGGGCATCAACGACGAAGTAGCCCGCGGATTCGCCAATTACTGCGGTGAGGAATTCAGCTACCAAGAGTACCGCTATTATCTAGAATCGTTCAGCCAGCGATTTCTAGATAAAAAATCAAAGGATTTCAAGGATATAGCCGATTCCAACCCCAACGCGTCGGATAAGGAACTCTGCAAGATGTTTCGCGACGCGATCGTCCCCGAATTTCCCCAGGACGGCTATGAGCAGTTGCATCTGGTGCTCAATTCCTTGGCCGATCAGTACCTCGGCGACGATATGAACGAAGGAATCGAGGCCGGGATGATGGTGCAGATGATGGTCTACGGCAATTACGGCGACAATTCCTACAACGGCAATTTTTACTCCAGGGATATCGTCTCCGGAGACAATCGGCTCTCGGGATTTTACGGACACAACGAATTCGATACCACGTCGGACAACGGAGCCGACATCAATACCATCAAAGCCGAATACCTGGCCGATTTGAAAAAAATCGCAACCCAGCTCGAAGAGAAGTTTCTCGATATTCGCCAGATCAAATTTACGATCGAGGAATCTTCGATCTGGCTGGTCGAGCAGAATCCGGTCGATGCCAAATCGACCCAGGCCGAGATTCGCACGCTCATCGACATGAATAAGATGGGGCTTATTTCAGCCGAAAAGATGATCACCGCCATCCCGCCTTCTCAGCTTCAGGACTTGCTGCATCCGGTGATCGATCACAAGACCACTGCCGATATGCCGTCTGTCGTGGGCGGAATCGCCGGATCGCCTGGGGCGGCGGTGGCCCGCATCGCATTCAGCACCGAAAAGCTGATGGCCGAATACCGGCGTTGCAACCTGGCGGGTATCAATTCCGAATTAATCCTGTGCATGGCGGCGACTTATGCCGAGGATGTCCAGGCGATCGAGGTGGGCGCGGGCGTGATCTCGTCGGAGGGCGGCTATGCGTCGCATGCTCCGGTCGTATCCCGCAGCTTGCGCAAGCCTTGTCTGCTTAATGAAAAAATCGAATTTCACGATGGCTACGTCCTGATGGACGGCGTGCGCATCAACGAGTTTGATACCATCTCCATGGAGGTGCCCACCTACACCGATCCGACCCTATGGGTGGGCGCGGCAAAAATGGTCTATCCCGATACCTCCACCAACGGTTTGGAGGAATTCATCGATTCCGTACGCAAATACGTGAAACATCTCAGCGTAATGGGAAATGCAGAAAACCTGAACGACATATCCATCGCGTTGCGTCTCGGGGCCGAGGGCATTGGCCAGTTCGGCATGGACCATTTATTGCGCCGGCCCAATATTTTGGACATTTTTCGCGAGGCGATTCTGCTCAACGAACCGGATAAGCGCAAAAAGGCATTGGACGAATTGGAGCAGCGGCTGGTAGAGGAAATATTCGATGTATTCAGCGCAGTGGCGGGCAAGAAAGTCGTCTTTAAAATGCTGGATAGCCCACTTACCGAATTTCTGCCCCATAGCCCGGAAGAGGCCGATGCCTTTTATGAGACGATGCGATCCAAACACCCGGATCTGTCTAAGGAAGAACTGGCTTCCCGCTCCAGCCAGTTGCGGAACATCAATCCGATGATGGGGCTGCGTGGCAGCCGGATCGCGATTTCCTATCCGGACCTCTACGAGGCTCAATTTTCGGCGATCTTGCGGGCAGCCTACAAATACCTGAAGGAGAAGGGCACCGTCCCCGATTTTGACATGATGGTACCGGCGGTGATGGGAGACCAGGAAATGAAGTTCATTCGCAACGGGCGGAACATCGAGGGTACTATTATCCGCGGTCTAAACGGCGTGGAGAACGATCTGAAAAAGGAATGGGGGTTGGACACCTTGCCCTTCAACCACCGGGTGGGCGCCATGATAGAGCTTCCCGCCGCGGCACTGATGGCAGGCCACATGGCCAAGCAATCCGACTTTTTTGCCATCGGGACTCACATCCTGACACAAACGACAACCGGCATGTCCCACGACGATATCAACATGTTTCTACCGTCGTTCACGCAATACGACATCTTGCGGGACAACCCGTTCCAGATATTGACTGCGCCAGTGAAACAACTCATTGGCTTGGCCAAGGATTTTGGTTGTATCACGCGGCCAGACCTGAAAGTGGGTCTTTGCGGGCCTCATGCTTCCGATCCGATGAACATCGAATTCGCCTTCGAGACCAAATTGGATTTTGTTTCCTGCAATCCGTACGGAGTGCCCATCGCCATGCTGGCCGTGGCCCAACACAGCATCAAAGCCGGCTAGGCAAATGGGGCGCACCCGAGTGGGCGTAAAGATCTACCGAAAGGCGGGAACTGGCACAAGAAAGTTCAAAAGATGCGGAGTGGCGGCCTGTACCGGTGCTGAAGGCGGGAATGGGCTTGACTCCCCCGGACATTGCGGGTAATGCTGGCGCAGAATCAAGCGGCCGGTGAAAGCTGTTGATATATTGAAATAATCCTTTCGCTTCCAATCAAAGCGAGTAGAACGCTCCAGACTAACAAGCGGTGTCCAAATCGCGACACCCCCTATTGACCCAGAGAAGGAGAGTCCGATGGCCGACGATCTGATTAAGCACGGGCCGAACGTCATCAATCCGGATTCGGCGAGCGCCGTAGGTTCACGGAACAGTCTCTACCGGGATGGCAGAGACGAGTACGCCGAGGCCAAGCTGATGATCGACGAAAACGTCGATAAGGTGCTCAATCACATTCACGCCAAATTGCCTCCGGAGGTGCTCAGCCGGCTCGAAGTGATGGGTGGGATCAAATCCAAGCTCCATACCTACTTCAGCCAGAACTACCAAAACATGTTCAACCGATTCATCACCACTATGGAGGATGAATTCGGCAAGAAAGTCAGAGACCTGGTGGACATGGAGGAGATGTCCGGGTTGAATCGCTATGCACCCCGGCCGATCTCCTACCTGCTCGATCGAATTGCCGGCTCTGATAAGTTCAACACCGGTGAGGTGGAAAAATCCATAGTCAACATGTTCGGCCATCTGCACGGCCACGTGCAACGGGAAATGAACGATCTGGAAACCCACACCAACAGCCTGCTGCGGCGTAAGACCGACGTAGGGGCGTTCGTGCGGGGCGAAAACGCATACGCCATCGTAAAGTGCTCCTTCCGCGATCATCCGGTGAAACCCGCCGCAGTGTTCCAGGTCAAACTGGCCTTGAATATCATTGACTCGGAAGTAATCAGCCCGGTTTTCCCCTACCAAACCGAAGCGGCCCGGCTGGTCAAGGATCTCATCGGAAAGCACGTGATGGATGCCGTCGAACGCGAGATCGAGGCCGTCAATGAAAATCTGGTGGACGAAGGCAAGCCGGAGTTGACGCCTGAGGAAAAAGTGTTCGAGCGGATCAAGGCTCTGGACAGCCACACTTCGGACGAAGAAACGGAAGGTTCACGACGCTACTCACAAGTGGCGAAAAAGTTCTTCGATGCGATTGAAGGGCTGAGAGCCGATATCCCACTGGATGAATTCGACCCGATGGCCGTCCGGGAAAATGTCCATAAGATTATCAAGAGCGAAAATATTCGCGACCGCGGTTTCAACACGGCAATTAACGCCATCACCCACATCCTGGACTGGAGCCGGATGGGGTATCAGCATATCGAAAATTTCCGGTTTGCCCGCAACTGCCGCATTCGGGAATATGAGGAAACCAACCCCGAGCAGCTTCCGGACGAGCGTTATCAGATCGAGCTGGCCTACTTCGATGTCCACCAGCTCCTCGCAATGCGGGAGAGTTACTCGTTGCAGCTTCAGGAGTTCGAGCGCACCATTCGCGAGCTTTGGGATGTGCTGAACAAGATCTACGTGGAGCATCGTGATTCAGCCGGCAAGGATGACTGGGATACGTTTTCCAAAAGAGTTCTGGAACCCAGCGTACGACGCTCCTGGTTCGCCGCACGAGCCAACGAGGACGGGGAGGC
Organism: SAR324 cluster bacterium; assembly: GCA_022574555.1. GTDB lineage: Bacteria > SAR324 > SAR324 > SAR324 > JACQKK01 > JACZRV01. The sequence goes on along the minus strand of JACZRV010000038.1, from coordinate 20,309 downwards.
GGAGGAGGTCGAAGCAGAACCGGGGTGGAACGAGGTTTCATTCGTCGCTCCGGCGGATCCGCCGTTGGTGGCTGATAATCCGACCCTCGAGGCTCGGCTTGCGGATTTGAAAGACCGGTTTCCTCTCATGATGGAGAAGACGCAGCTCGTTTTCGAGGACAGCAACCCGGAATTGCGCACCGTGGTCGAAGACCGGGCCGAATTTCTGCAGGGCGAATTCAACCGGTTCTCGTCCCTGGTCAACCCCTACCACATCAATCCAGGACTCTATCTGGATGTGGATATCGTTAGCATCAAGCGCAAGAGTACGACCATGATGACGATGGCCAATGTGCTGAACGAATTCCTCTACACCGTATCACGTGGATTTGGGGATCAGGCATTCGCCGAGTTCTCGCGACGCCGCTCCACCGAGCGTGTGGATATGGCCGACGAATTCGGCAGCACCGCGGGGGGGGATGGCGGCGGGGGAGGGGAATCCGGCGAAGAGGTCTTCGAGTAGTTGGGCGCCCCCGAGCAGGGAGGCGCGCTGTAGCGGATCGCGGTCGCTTTGAGGTGACATAACGCGAATTGCTTTTCCCCATTCGGGGAAGCGCGATGGCACATCCTCTAATTTCCCTTCAGATAAAGAGCGATTTCATGCGCTCAGAATTGCCGATTCCCCTTGTGGGGGAATGGGCTGAACCCATCGGAACACCGTTGGCCCAGAACCGGGTCACCGACGTTGGCCGGTAAATCGGCAGCACGGCGGTTCCTATCGAGATTTGCCGATGGCTCGTTCTTTCAACCTGGTCTCGCTGGCACCCAATCTGGCAGAGCGTGTGATGGTGTCGGGAGGGGAGACCCGTCCCGAATCTCGGATCGTACAGATCGGCACCGATCGCGGCGACGACACAGTGCCCTTTTCGCGTGTGGCATTGAGTCGTTTGCTGGAAACGCATGGATTGGACCGGAAATCCATGGTCGTGGTTTTGCCGACCGGCGCGGTCAGCATCCGTCGTTTGGTATTCCCATTCTCGGACGTCAAAAAGGTACAGCAGGCCGTTCGATATGAGCTGGAAAACGAGACCCTGGACGGCTTGGACAAACATCAGTTCGATTACGCCATCCAGACCCAAGAAGACGGGACTTCCATGGTGCTGGCCTATCTGGTGGACAAATCTGCCGTAGACGATATCGCGCGGCTGTGTTCCGCATACAAATTTACTCCGCACAAGATTACGTTTTCCGCATTGGCACTTTATCTGGCAAGCCCTCTCCACTCGGAACTCCATTTCCAGGTCTACGTCGGTGCGGAGGAAGTATTTGTATCCCTGATCAAGATGAATCGATTGATCACAGTGAAAACTTTTGCTCTGAATCCAATCCTGTCCATCCTGAGCGCGACTCAAAAGGATTTGTCTAAAGAAGATAAATTTCCCATCGATTTCCGGGTGCTGCTCGACAGGAGGAGCCAACGAGCCCGCTCTGAAGAACAGGACAATGATCAAAGAGCCAGGGAGCAGGGCTCACCAAAGGATTTGATGGACCTGGCGGGAGACCAGCAGGAGGAGGAGGGTCCCTCCCAGAGCCTCCTGTTTCTCTACCGCATGCGCGCCGAATTGAAAGGCGTGCTCCCCGATATCAATCAGTTCATCCGCATACACGGGTTCAGCGAGCCGACGACCCTCTCCATACATGGGCAGTTTGCCCCCTACCTGGAATGGAACCCGAAAAGCCAGGAAATAGGCTTTTCGCCCAACCCTCCCGAAAAAGTCAACGCATCGCGTCAATTCATGGGAATTCTCGAGGAACTTCATACCCACTCCGGCGAATTGAATTCCTCGGCCGTGATCAATTTTTATCGCAAGGCCGGCGGGTGGGTGCAGCAAATCGTCGAGTTGAAGAGGCCCTTGGCGGCCTTGGCCGTGGTATTTGCGATGCTGATTACCCTGGTGGGCGGAAATCTATATCTGGGGCTTTCGGGGATGAACCAGGAATTGGACCGCCTCAACCGCGAAATCCGGGCTATCCTGGTCGAGGAACTGCCCCCGGGTACCTCGTTGGCCAACGGTATACCCATTCTGAGGGAACGCGTCGACCGCTTGCGAGCTAGCCACGAGTCGGTATCGCGGTTCACAGATTACAATTACGATGTCATGGAACTGCTCAGGGAAGTGACCGAGTTGGTGGGGGTAGTGAATGCGGAACTGACTGTGGACACGCTGACCGTCACTCCGCAACGATTTGCCCTTTCGGGAACGACGGAGAGCTACAGCGATTCGGAATCGCTGCGCAATGGTTTGACCGAGATGCCCCGATTTGAAGGCAGCGAACCCACCATCGCTCATCAACGTACGGCCCAAGAGATCACCTTCCGCATCACCATCGAACGTTAAGGCGCAATGCTATCGAACCGTGAGAAATATCTGATTGTGCTTCTCATCGTAGTGAGCGTCGGCGTGCTGTTTTACTTTGCCTTCCAGTCCCTTGACGGCGTCGAATCCCGCTTGGCCGCGCAAATAACCGCCCGGAAATCGGCGCTGCTGCAAGTCCAGGCTCTAGCCCTGGAACTTGCCCGGTTGGAGAGTATGCCGAAGGGTAATCGGCTCGAGGAGCCCCTGATCGGATATATCGAAACGATCGCCAAAGGGGCGCGGGTGGCCGACCGGATTCAATTGAACCTGATACCCCAAGATAAAGACAAGAAAATCGAGACCGTCGAGATCAAAATTACCAGTTTGAATCTGGACGAGATGGTGGATCTGGTCTATTCGATCGAAAATTCCGGCGCGCCGATGGTGATCGATCAATTCGAAGTATCGCCTTCCTTTCGCTCCAATACGCTGTTGCGCCTGTCCATGCGTGTTTCGGCACGCAAGTGAATATCCATGCGCGCAATATTCATCGCCGTCGGACTGATCCTCTTCTTTGCACTCGTGTATTGGATCGGAATGATGGTCAATTTCCCGGGGGACGCGGGGTCCCGTTACATCGAATCACTCGTCAATCGGAATCGGCGCATCGTTATGCGGATGAGTCCCCTTGAGTTGAAATGGAATCGTCTTGTCGCCGAGAGGGTAGCGCTCGACGCCTTGGTCGGCAATTCCGTCAGATCGATAATCACTTTTCATGACGCGGAAATTCCGTTATCCTTTGGGTTGTTCAACGGGTTGACCTTTCGCGCCACCACCACCGGTCGAGGCCGGCTTGAGGGGTTCTGGCCGTGGGATGAAAGCGACGCCCGCGTCGATGTGACGGCATTGCAGCTGGCGGAGGTCCCGATCGTGCAGTGGCTGCATCCCGCGCGCATAGATGGCGAGTTGACCATTCGGAGCATTCTGTCCAAATCGGCCAGTGCACAAAACCCTTGGCCTTCCGCGCAGATCAGAGGAGAAGGGCAAAATATCTCAATCGAAGGTGTCGAATTCATGGGTGTGAATTTGCCCGCCACGCATCTGGAGCATCTCGGGATTCAACTCCGCTTGGGCCAGTCGATTGACGTGGAGCAGTTCAGCCTGCGCGGGGACATTCAGGGATCGATTCGAGGCACGGTTACCCCGGCGATCCACCAGCTTGCACAGACCGCCCTGAACCTGGATGTGGAACTGGCTTTCCGCCCCGAGTGGATCGGCGATTGGGGCGATCTGGTTCCGATTCTGCAAGCCTACCTGGATCAAGGCCGCCTGGTAGGTACGTTGCGGGGTACTCCCGCACGACCCATATTCCGTAAATCGAAACAACGCCGGTAACCATGGACGATCGCCGAGGCTTTGCCGCCGTATTCAGCATTCTGATCCTGCTTTGTGGTTTCATGTTGGGGATCTTCGTTTACGGCAAGTTCAGCACCGGCATCCGCGCAGACGGGCCTGCCACGGTGCACGTGCGCCGTGGCGAGTCGGTCACCGCTCTGGCTCGCCGTTTGGGCCGGGAAGGCGTGCTCCGGCAACCGGAATTTTTCAGGATTTTGGCGATACTGCGGGGTGATTCTCACCGGCTGCAGGCAGGTGAATACGTGGTGCAGGGGGATATCTCACCCTCCGACCTGATCGATTATTTCGTGGCGGGCGACGGTCAATTCCACCGTCTCACGATTCCGGAAGGTTTTTCCCTGAAGGACATCGCAGCCAAGCTGGAGCAGGAAGGAAAAGGAGATGCCAAACGGTTCATGCACCTGGCGACCGATGCCGCGTTTATCGCCACGCTGGAGCTGCCTTTCGAGCTTCCGCGGGCAACAATGGAAGGGTTGGCCTTTCCCGAGACATACTACTTTTCGTTCGGCACCGGCGAGGCGGAACTGATCCGCATGATGGTTCGTGAATTCGTCAAACAGGCCTATCCCATCTTACGGAGTAAGGCGCGACAGGCGGGAATGACGGGATATGAAGCGTTGACGCTTGCGTCGATCATCGAAAAAGAGACCGGCGCCGAACACGAAAGGATTGTCATTTCGGCGGTGTTCCACAATCGTCTCAAATCCAAAATGCGGCTGAGCAGCGATCCTACGGTGATTTACGGGATTGAGGCGTTTAACGGAAATCTGACCCGCCGCCATCTTCGTACCGATTCCCCATACAATACGTACCGCAACTTCGGTCTGCCTCCCACGCCCATCGCCAATCCGGGTTTGGCGAGCCTGGAGGCCGCCCTGAAGCCCGCGGCCGTGGACTATCTCTACTTCGTCTCCAAGGGCGACGGGACGCATCAATTTTCCTCGACCTATAAGGCTCACGCCAAAGCGGTATGGCGCTATCAGAAGCTGCCGCATCGCAAACAGAAATCGTAAACCGGGGCGACACCCGTGGCGATGTACTCGTATCGGGCCTTGAGCACCGACGGCAAGCCGCAAAAGGGCACCCTCAACGCCGCATCGGAAACGGAGGCCAAGGCCATACTCAAGGGACGGAACGTATTCCCCATCGACGTCCGCTTGTCCCAGAGCTTCCGGTTCGACTTTGCCAAATGGGGAGCCCTTCCACGCCGCACCTCTTTCTCTCCCAGGGTGCTCGCCAATTTCACGCGGCAGTTCGGTACGCTGCTCCATGCGACGATCCCCTACGACGCCGCGCTGGGTATGATCATCCAACAAAGCGGCGATCAGAAAATCAAGACGGTGCTTTCGGATATCCGCGGGCGGGTACAGGAGGGGATGCTGCTGGCTGATGCCCTGGCGCAGCACCCCGATCATTTTTCCAACCTGGTGGTGAGCATGGTGCGAGCTGGCGAAAGCAGCGGCTCCCTGGGTCTGGTCATGATGCGCCTGTCGGATCATTTCGACAATGTGGCCCGCCTGAGGGGCCGCGTCGGCGCGGCGCTGGTCTATCCTGCCTTTATGGGGGCCTTCGGGCTTGCCGTCGTGATTTTCATGGTCACCTTCATCATTCCGCGGATCACGATGTTGATGACCAATTTCGGAGCGCAATTGCCGTTGCCGACTCGCATCCTGATCGCTTTCAGCGACGCTATAACCGGATACTGGTGGTTGATCCTCCTCGTGGGGGGCGGCCTGTTCGTGTGGCTGATGAAATTCTTGCGTACCGCAAAGGGACGCATGTTCCGCGATCGCGCGGAGTTGAAACTGCCGGTGTGGAAAACCCTGCGGCGCAAGTTGATCCTGCAGCGGTTCACCCAAACCCTGGCCACCCTGCTGCAAAGCCGGGTCGAACTCAAGGCGGCGCTGGTCATCTCCAGCGAGGTGATGGACAATGGGGTCTATCGCCTGGGAATGGCGGAAGTCATCGATGACGTGCAAAACCGGGGCATCCCTTTTGCTGTGGCCCTGGGCCGCACCGGGCTCGTACCCGACGACATCTGTCAGATGATCGACATCGGAGAGAAAACCGCCAATATGGAGACCATGCTGGAAAACGTCGCCGACCGCTTATCGCAAGAGGTCACGACAACTCTGGAAGCAGCCACGGCGCTTTTCGAGCCAGTGATGATCCTGGTGATGGGTTCGATTATCGGATTCATGGTCATCTCGATCCTGCTTCCGCTCCTGCAAATGAACCAACTGCTGAGGTAAGCCATGAAAGCAACGCGCAAATCGCGCGGTGAGCGGACACCGGCCCGCCGCCGCCGAGGTTTCACCTTCATCGAAATCCTGGTCGTAATGATAATCCTGGCTCTGATCGCCGGGATCGTGGGCACGCAGCTCCTGGGGCAAGCCGAGAAAGCCAAAGCCGATTCCACCAAAATTCAAATCCGCTCCCTGGCATCGGCGTTGGATCTTTATCGGCTGCACAACTCCACCTATCCTTCCACCGAGCAGGGATTGTCGGCGCTGCTGCGGCAGCCGAGCGTGGGCAGCATCCCCCGCGCCTGGCAGGGCCCATACATCACGGGCAACAAGCTTCCGGCCGATGGGTGGGGCAACGACTTCTTGTACACCTCAAACGGGTCCTCCCACATCATTACTTCTCTGGGTGCCGACAGTGTGGAAGGCGGAATTGACCTCGATGCGGACATCGCCAACACCGACTTCTAGACGCGGGGGCTTCACCTTCATCGAGGTCATGGTGGTGATCGTCATACTGGCGGTCGTCATGGGGTTGAGCCTGCCCGCATTCTTTTCCGTCTTGGAATCTGGCCGCGACCGGGAAATCAACCGGCTATCCTCGGTGCTCCATCTCCTGCGCAGCGAAGCCATTCTTGGCCGCAAGCAGTACCGTCTCCAGATCGACCTGGAAGCCGGCGCCTACTGGGCGGAGGCCAGGGACGACCGGGGGCGGTTCCACCCCATTCTGGAGCCCGCGAGCCTGCGGCGCCACATTCTGCCCGAATTCCTGCAGTTGCAGGATATAGCGGTCTATGGCACCACGGCGGGGCGCATCACCCGCCAGGTGGTTCCCATCACGATCGATTCATCCGGGTTCATCGATCCGTTTCTGCTCCACTTCAAGGAGGGACAAGACGAATGGACGTTCCGGTTGACCGGATTTACCGGGCGTGTCGATCTGATCGAGGGCTATACCGATGACCTGCGTCCGTGAGTGGCGCGTGCAACGCCAAATGATACCCCTCTCTCCACCCGCGGCCGGCCCCTCCCCCCTGCGCGCAGAGCGCAGGCAATCGGCGCAGCCAGATCGAATCAGCCGCCATAATGGCGGCCAACGCCATGCCGTAAGACCTTGCCCGCCACCGCCGGGTTCTAACAGCAGGCCAAGCCGCAGGAGGGGCTTTACCCTTCTGGAAGTCCTGGTGGCCCTGGCCATTTTGTCCGTCGTGCTGGTGACCGTCTACCAGGCCTACTCCTCCGCCCTCGCCATCCACATTTCCACGCGGGGTCTCTGGAAAGCGATGCTCTTCGTCAACGATGAGCTGCTGCGCTGGGAGCGGGCACGACGGCCACCGCTCCACGTCAATCAAGGCGAGTTCGATGCGGACCACCCCATGTCTGGTTACCGCTGGCATCGGGAAGTCACATCCGTCAGCCCGCTGCCTGGCGTGGATGTGCGCAAGGTGACCCTGCGCTTGATGTGGGATGAGGGTATCCGGGAGCATTCCTATGAGTCCCAGGTTTTCGTGCCCCGTTAGCGCCATGAACTGTGATCGACTATCCTCAGTTCCCCATCGGCGGGGCGGATTTACGCTGATCGAGTTGGTGATCTCGCTGGCCCTGCTCTCCTTGGTGCTCACCCTCGTCTTCTCGGCCTTCTTCCAGATTTCCGGCGGCGCCGCCTACCTGAAGGACAGGATAAACGACGAGCAGGAGTTGCGGCTGTTGCTCAAGCTGGTGACCGACGATCTGATGGCCGTGCAATACCTGGAGAACCACGCGGAAAAAGCAGGGGAGTCGGGCATCTTCGCCGAAACCGAATTTCTCCACGGCACCGATTTCACGGCTATCCATTTCCACGCCGCCGTGCCCGCCCGATTTCATCGGCAGGTGGAACCGGTCAAGGACCCCAGGCTCCACGAGGTCGGCTATAGGGTGGTGGAAAGCGCCGACGGCACCGAGTTGGTGCTGATGCGCCGGGAGGATTTCTACATCGACGACGACATGCGCGCAGGTGGGGTCAGCGTCCCGCTGATGTTCGGCATCACGGAGTTTCTCGTGGAGTTTTTGCAGAAACCGGGAACCAGCACCATCGACGCTTTCGAGGATTGGCGCACCGATTGGCGCTCCAATCCAGCAACCGGCGATCCCAAATATCCGGCGTCGCTCAGGCTGACGGTGGGCGTCGCCGACAGCGAGGGCAAGCCACACACCGCGACTCTGTCTGTCAATCTTATCCCCAGCCTGCAGGCCGGGAGTCAATGATGGTTCGCCACCATGGCTTCTATCCGGCGCGGCGGCGGCGGGGAATCGCCCTCGTCGTCACGCTGTTGGTCGTGATGTTGCTCACCTTCTTCATTTCGGAGGTCACGTTCACCACGGGTCTGAATCTTCGTTCCCTCCAGACCTACAAGGAGACCTTCCAGGCCCGGTCCCTGGCACGCTCGGTCTTCAGCGCCGTGCAGATCGGCCTGCTGATGGACGAACATATTTTCTGGAACGGGATCGGCGGCGCCCCAGGATATCGGGCCTTGCAAACGATTTTGGAATTTTCGCCGCTGCCCTGGGAAGACCAGGGTCTGTTGATCAAACTCGACGTGCAGCCCCTCGATCCGCTCTTCGATCTGAATCGTTTTTTCAACCAGGTCCCCGGCAAAGACAACGACCTGATCTACTGGAACTTGTTCCAGAACCTCATGGCCGATGTGATCCCCGTGACCGAGGAAATAGACCTCCTTCCCTCACCGGTTGAACCGGAAACCCTGGCAGAGCTTTACGCCGCGCTATTCGATTGGGTAGACGAGTACGATGAAGTTTACGAGGGCTGGTCCGGATCAACGGGTGCGGAAACGATCGATTATTTCGGTGAGGACCCTGAATATAACATAAAGAATAGTAGCTTGGACCGGCTTAGCGAAATCCGTCTGGTGAGGGGCTTATCTGAAAGCGGAATCCGTTGGGAAGAATGGGAAAACCGGTTTACGGTGTACGAAAGACTCAACCCAGTAAATCGATATCCGGGTTTGATCAATCCCAATGTGGCGACGCGGGACGAGATCGTGGCCTTTCTGGAAGCGCATTACATGGACGATACAATGATCGATTTATTGACAGATGCGACGCTTTACGACGATATTCAGCCAGCCCTGAATGATTATTCGGACAATGCGCAAACGATCGCCGAAAATCTGATTCCTGAGGATATTCCTCCCAAGCACACAATGGCCTTGATCAAGAACGCACTCAAGTTGAGTGGGGTCAACGACAACTACGCCGGCCAGGTTTTCACCTCCGCCTACCAGTACTATCGCATCAAGGTGGTCACCGAAGTGAGTCACGTCCAGGCACGCCTGGAAGCGGTGGTATTCGCGAATCGCGATCCGAATACCCGCACGGCGACCCGAATTCAAGTGTTGCAATTAACCCTCGATTGATCCCCGTGAAATCCGTCGGCCACACCATCCTGCGCCTCGAAGAGGTGCCCTCCACCAATACCCTGGTGCTGGAGGACCCGTCCCTGCTGGACGATCACGGGCTGGTCGTGATCGCCCGGCACCAGACTGCGGGCCGGGGCCGCATGGGGCGCAAGTTCGCCTCGGTACCGGGCGCGCAATTGCTGTTCAGCGTGGTGCTTCATTCTGCGATGCCGGCCGAGGCGCTGGCGGTCTCCTCCCTGGTCAGCGGATTGGCCGTGGCCGAGGCCATCGCGGCGCTGCTTGCGCTCGAACCCGTCCTCAAATGGCCCAACGACGTCTACGTCGGCCAGCGCAAGGTCTGCGGCATATTGGTCGAGATGAAGCCCGGGAACGAGGGACAGCACCGCATCGTGATCGGGATCGGGATCAATTGCCAGGGCGCTCCCAGGGACTTCCCCCCCGAATTGCAAGACAAGCTCACGACCCTGGCCTGGGAAACGAAAGCGCCGGTGGACTCAGAGGCCCTGCTGCAAGCGGTACTGTCGAGATTGGACACCGATTTTCGCCGTCTGGAGGCGGGCGGGCGCGTGCCGCTGCTCGACGAATGGCGCAAGCGGGCGTGGCTTCAGGGTAGACGGGTGCGCTTTCTCCTCGACCGGCAGCGGCGGGAAGGCACCGCCGACGCCATCACCGACGAGGGTCATCTGGTGATCCTCATCGACGACGGCACGCGCCACGTGCACGCTTCGGGCGAAGTGGAGTGGCTCGATTAACGGACGGGGATCTCGTCAAATATCCATTTCCGCCATCTCCAGTATCGCTGCCGCCACATCGGGGAGATCGTCGGGGAATAAGGTACGGAAGTCGATCAGCACACGTCCCTCGTTGACCCGAACAACGATGGGAGGGTCGCGCTGCCGCAGCCGGCGTGACAGGGTTTCGCCGTCGCGCCCGGGCCGCTGCAAGGCCAGACAAAGGGTTTCGATCCGCACCTCGGGCAGGGCGCCTCCGCCGGCCAGGGATTGCTCCCGCACCAATTCCCAGCGCAGATTTCCGCTCAGCTTTTCCAGCCTGGCGGTCACTTCCCGCGCCATGGGCTCCATATCGGCGACGGTGCGCTCCAGGAAATCGACGGTGGGGTTTTCCGCCCGCAGGTGGCCGATTTCCAGATAACCCTCCAGGCTCGCTTCCAGTAGGGCCAAGCGCACCTTATCCACGCGCAAGCTTCGGTAGAGCGGATGCCGCTGCATGCGGGCCAGGGATTCGGCCTTACCCACGGCGATTCCGGCCTGCACCGAACCGAGTATCTTGTCTCCACTCACGGTCAGCACGTCGGTGCCCTCGGCCACGGCCTGCTGCACCGTCTGCACGCCGCGGAGGGTGGGTTGGTCGAAGCGGTAGAAGCTGCCGCTGCCCAGATCGTGCCACACCGCGAGTTCCTTTTCTCGCGCCAGGGCACACAACTCGGGCACCGTGGCCTCCTCCACGAATCCGGTGATGGCGAAATTGGAACGGTGGACTTTCAACAGTGCCCGGGTTTCCGGCGTGATGGCGTCGGCGTAGTCGGCCAACCGCGTGCGGTTGGTGGTGCCCACCTCAATCAGCCGTGCGCCCGATTGGCGCATGATGTCCGGCACGCGGAACGCGCCGCCGATTTCCACCAGTTCCCCCCGGGAGACGATCACCTCGCCCCCCGCCGCCAGTGCCGAAAGCAGGAGCAAAACCGCAGCCGCGTTGTTGTTCACGACCAACCCCGCCTCCGCCCCGGCCAGCCGGGCCAGCAATTCGGGCACCTTGCCCCCCCGCACTCCCCGCTTTCCGGTTTCGAGATCAAATTCCAGATTGGTATAGCCATGCAACAAAGCGCTCGTCCGCTCCGTGATTTGCGGCGAAAGCACGGCTCGGCCCAGGTTGGTGTGCACCACGACGCCGGTGGCATTGATGACCCGCCTCAGGCGTCCTGCTTCCGGGGCGCGCACGGCCGCTTCCACCGCGGTCATCACGGCCTCGCGGCCGCTCTCCGCCGCCAGGTCGTTGGTTCCCTCGCGCAATCGCCGCCGGAAGGATTCCAAAACCGCCTCCACCCGTGGCCGCACCGTCTTTCCCGAGGGCAGCCCCTTGGCGGCCAGATGCCGGTCCACCTCCGATATGGAGGGCAGATGGCGCAGGGCATTTTGCGTGGTCGAAGCAGACTTGCTCATGGCGGGCTGGAATCGAAAGGCGAAAGATATTCAGGGCCGCGGCCTAATCAGGGATGATCGCAGGCGACCCGAGTCCCGGTGCCTACGCCGGTTGGATGGCGGCGAAGTTCTTCAGCAGGCGCAGGCCGGGGTGCTGGCTTTTCTCTGGATGAAACTGGACGCCCCACACATTTCCCTTTTGCACGATCGCGGCAAAGGTCTCGCCGTAGTCGGCCAGGCCCAGCCCGTTCCTCGGATCGTCCAGGCGGGCGTGATAGGAGTGGACGAAATAGAAGTAGCTGCGGTCCGGGATGCCCTGCAACAAGGGATCCGCACGCTGGAACGCCACCTGATTCCACCCGATCTGGGGGATCTTCAAATCGTGGGCGAACCGCGTCACACACCCGGAGATCAGGCCCAGACCCTCATGGGTGCCGTCCTCCTCGCTGAAATCGAAGAGCAGCTGCAGCCCGACGCACACGCCGAGGAACGGTACGCCCGCAGCGACCCTTTCGCTCACGGCGGCGGCCATCTCCGCGTCGCGCAGGCGATCCATGGCGGGCTTGAAGGCGCCCACGCCCGGCAGGATGATGTGGTCGAACCGTTCCAGATGCTCCGGCCTGCGGACGATCTCGTTGCCTATCTGCTGATAGTCCAGGGCGTTCTTCAGGTTGTAGAGATTGCCCACGCCGTAATCGATGATGGCGATCATGCCCCCCCCAATGTGCCCTTAGTGGAGGCCACACCCTGGCGCCGCGGGTCGATGGTCACCGCCTCGGCAAGGGCGCGGGCGAAAGCCTTGAACAGCCCTTCGGCCTTATGGTGATCGTTTTGTCCGTAAAGGATGGCCATGTGGAGCGTCAATCCCGCGGTTATGGCCACCGATTTGAAAAAATGGGGTATCATCTGCGTCGCCAACATCCCCAGGCTGGGCGCCTCGAACGTACCCTGAAAGTAGAACTCGGGCCGTCCGGAGCAGTCCAATACCGCCCGCACCAGGGTCTCGTCCATGGGACAGTGGCACTGGCCGAAGCGGCGTATACCCGCCTTGTCGCCCAACGCCTTGGCGATCGCCCGCCCCAGGGCGATGGCCACGTCTTCCGTGGTGTGGTGACTATCCACCTGCAAGTCGCCCTCGCAAGTGAGATCAAGGTCGAACAGACCATGGAACGCGAGCTGCGCGAGCATATGATCCAGATAGGGGATCCCGGTGCTGATCGTGCTTTGCCCCGAGCCGTCGAGGTCCAGGGTGAGCCGGGTCCGGGTCTCCTTGGTGGCGTATTCTATTTCCGCCAAGCGCATGATTCCGCTCCTAGTTGCGCTTCGCCGAGGCCGCGGCAGCCGCCGGCGCCTTGGCCGGCAAGCGCGCGCGCACCGCCTCGGCGTGGGCGAACAGCTCCTCCCGTTCGGCGAAGAGGCAGATGGCATCCCCGTCCCTTGCCAGCCGTTCGGCCGAATAGCGGGTCACGGTGGAGCGCTTCACGAAGTCCCACACCCCCAGGGGGGAGGAGAATTTGGCCCTGCCGCCGGTGGGAATCACGTGATTGGGTCCGGCGAAATAATCGCCCACCGGCTCAGGCGTGTGTTCCCCCAAGAAAATCGCACCGGCATTGCGGATGTGATTCAACGTAGTGAATGGATCGGGCGTAAGGATTTCCAAATGCTCCGGCGCGATCTCATTGACCATCTCGATGCCCTGGGCCACATCGTCCACCAGGACGATGCCCGAGGCTCCCTCAAAGGAGGCCCGGATGATCTCCTTGCGAGGTAACGTGGGAATCAATTCCCGGAGACGCTCGGCAACCGTTTCGGCTTGCGCCCGGTCTGTGGTGATCAACAGCGCACGGGCGTCGGTATCGTGTTCGGCCTGAGCAAGCAGGTCCCGCACCAGATACTCAGGCTTCGTCTGTATATCGCAGAGGATGAGGATTTCACTGGGTCCGGCCACCGAATCGATCCCCACCACACCATAAACCTGCCGTTTGGCCTCCGCCACCCATCGGTTGCCCGGTCCGGTTATTTTCTGGACGTGTGGAACGCTTTCCGTACCGTAGGCCAGGGCGCCGATGGCCTGGGCGCCCCCGATGGCGTAGACCTCATTCACGTCCAACAAGGCCGCGGCGGCCATGATGTCGCGATGGGGCAATCCGTCCCTGCTGGGTGGGGAGGTCAAAACGATCCTCGGCACGCCGGCGATCTTGGCCGGAATCACGTTCATCAGCAGCGAGGAGGTATAAACCGCCCGCCCACCGGGAATATAAATACCCACCCGCTCCACAGGCGTTACGCGCCATCCCAACACGGTTCCATCGTCGAAGAATTCCAGCCGGCTGTCCTCCCTTTGCCGCTGGTGGAATCGTTCGATATTCTCGATCGCCTGAATCCACACGTCCTTAAGCGCCGGATCGAGATACGCCACGGCACGTTCGAGATCATCGACAGGCACCCGCAGGTTTGCCGGCCGTATCCCATCGAATTGCTCCGAATAGTCCCGCACCGCCGAATCGCCGATATCCCTGACGCGGGCCAGGATTTCACGCACCGTCGCCTCCAAATCGCCCGCTGGGGACGGAAGACGCGCCACGTGCTCCAGATAAGCTTGAGGGTCGGGGAAGATGCGAACCATGGCGTGATGTCTGCTGAAAAATCTGTGGATTTGTAAACGGTTCTTATCGTGAATCGCCGCCGTTGGCGGCATTCGGCAGCAGTTGATTGATGAACTGCACTCTCCGCATGGCGTCGGGTTTATAAAGGGAATTGTTATCGATCATTCCGGCGTAAAACTGGCGGGCCAGGGCGAAATCGCCTGTCTCCTCAAGGCTGCGCGCCAGGAACCAGCGGGCCTCATCGGCTCGGGAATGATCGGGGTAGCGCTCGACCAGTTCAAGCGATGGCGCCAGCGCGTGATCGAACTTGCGCATCAGGTAGTAGCATTGGCCTTGGCGAAACAGCGCCTCCACCACACGCTCGTCGTCGGGATAAGTGACCTGAAACTCAAGGAACTTGTCGGCCGCCAAGTCGAGCTGAGCTTCCATCATCATCGCAAAGGCGGAACGATAGAGCCGGTCCGCCTCCGTCTTGCTGGGAATGTCGCCAATGGGCGATTGGAGCAGCATCTCGACCGCCGCCAAGCGATTCTGAGTGGCATGAGCCGCGGCCAGCTGCCTCATCAGCACCTGTTGCAGTTCCGCGCTGAATTCTTCCTGCTCCGCGCGGTAAGCCCGCAGCGACAGGGCTTGTTCCTCCAGCCGCCGGCCCACCCTGCGAATCTGAGCCTGGGTTCGCTCAAGGGTTTCGATTTGGTGTTCTTGTTCCTCGACGACTCGCTGGGTTTTTTCGATTTGCAGGCGCACGCTGCCTTCCACTTGCCTCAATCGATCGTTAAGCGCGGCATTGTCCGCGAGCTGAGTAGTGTTCAATCCGGCCAACTGTTGCCGCTGCGTATTCAGTTCCCCCCGCTGGGCAACCAGTTGCTCCCGCAGCGTGTCCACTTCGCCCCGCTGGGCAACCAATTGCTCCCGCAGCGTGTCCACTTCGCCCTGCTGGTTGTCGAGTAATTGCTGGAGCCGCTGCCCCTGATCGTCCACGCGCTTTTCCAGCGATGCGGCTTGTTGCTCCAGCGCCGCGGTGGTTCCTCGTTCCAGGTCGGCCAGCCTCTGGTCCTGCACCTGATTGCTCTTTTCCGTTCGATCGGCCTGAGCCTGCAATTTTTCCAGATCGGACTTCAAGGCACAGCCAGTGGCCAGACCTATCGCCAAGGCGACGAGCAATAGACCTGGCCCCCCTAACCGCGGTGCTTTTCTGAGGCATCCAGTTAGCAACGATCCTCTAGAGTTGTTCATTGTGAATGAATTGTGAATGACGATGCGGACCTGATGAGAATTGTCCTATTTCCCGCTGGGAAAAGCCAGTTCAAGGCGGATGCGGGTGGGCGCCCGAGCCCCTCGAGGCCACAGTGGCCGTCATGGAGACTACGCAGCGGGCTAAAGATGGTCAGCCGCCGACGGCCTGTGCGGAGCGCTACCATTCGAAGCGGCGGGCGTTCCAGGCCGGATTGGTCTCTTCGAATTCGGCCTGCGTACGGGTCAGACGGCGAAGATTGGAACCGTCTGTGGATACGATGTAGAGCTTGAACTCGCCGGTACGATTCGATGTGAACACGATTTGCTTGCCGTCGGGAGACCACGACGCCTGTTCCGCGTCGTAGCGGCCTGAAGTCACCGCCCGCACGTTCTCGCCGAATTTATCCATGATGTGAATCTGATCCCGTCTGTTGACCCGCTTGGTGAAAAGGATGGATTCCCCATCGGGACTCCACTTGGGATCGGCATTGTACGTGCTGTCGAAGGTGAGACGCAGATCCTCGCCAGTCACCAGGTCCAGGAGATAGACCTGCGGACGCCCCGAACGATCGGAGACGAAAACGATCTCCTTGTTGTCCGGCGACCAATCGGCGGAGGTCTCGATACCTTCCCTGAACGTGAGTTGTTTCAATTGTTTTTTGCTGAAATCGTATTGGTACAAATCGGCGGTGCCATTTCTGCTCATGGTGAATGCGACCCGCTCACCGCCGCGCGAAAAGGCGCCTCCCGTGTTCAATCCGGTACGAGCGGTGAGAAAACGACTCTTCATCAATTGATCCGCCGGCCGTACGAGGTTGTGATAAAAGACAGCGCTGCCATTCCGGCCGAGAATGGTATACACCAGGGCCTCGCCATCGGGCGACCAATGAGGGAGCAAATTGATCTCCGAGTTGGTGGAAATCTGTTTCAGCGCCCGGGCATGGGTATCCGTCGCCACGACCAGCTTGGCGAAACCCGGTTGGCGAAGTACGAACGCGATCGTACTCCCCAACAACCCGGGCCGGCCCGTGATACGCTCCGCAATATTATTGACCAACCGGATCACCGATTTCTCCGTGATCCATCGATCCATGGCCAGTACTTCGTCGTACAGCACCAGACCTTCCACGCCGGCATCCTGCAGTCTGACGCGGAGCCCGGTCTCCCGCCGCATGAAAGAAACGCGCATATCTACACGGGAAGGATCGCCACGCAGTTTGCAATGATGGGTATCGCCTCCGTAGAGAGAAAAAAGACCGCTCCAGCAGAGGTTTCTTTCCAGTACGGGCATGAACCGTCCGTATGTATCGTACTGCTCCAGATCGGCATTGCGCCGGATTTCCAGTATCAGCTTCGAAAAACCGATGCCCTCGATAAATATGTCCTGGGAAGGGTCATCTTTGATATCGGGCGAGCTTTCCTCTTGTGCCGCCAGTGCCCCGGCAGAGCATAAAAAGATCCACAGCACAACGATCCACAGGATAATAGCGGCGGGCATCAACAAGCGGCGGCACCCACTGCCGGCGGTCGCACCCTGCCCCTGTGCCACACATCGTTTGGATTGGAGACTCGACATACCTGTTACCGGCTCTCTGAAATTTCTGGGGGACATTGCTTCGATTTGAACCGCAATCTGGGTTGAATCGCCCCACCGCCAATGTCCAAATCCGGCGGATCCAGGATCGTTCTGCGAATGGATAGCTCCACCGCGTAATCGAATCGGCCGTTGCCGCTGGATTCAAGCAATTTGTAATCCAAAACCTCTCCCTGGGCTGAAATAGAGAGGCGGACAACGGCGACGATGCCACACGGAAAATCGGCGGGATAGTTATAATTGTCTTGCACGCGATTTTGGATGTGACTGCGGTAGCGGCGCAGGGCCAGCGCCGCCAACGGATCGTTGAATGGCGCGCCTTCCTTGCCGCCGGAGGGTTGCGGAGCCACGGAAGGCAATCTGGGGGGCGCCGGGGGCGGCGTGGTCTGCTCCGCGCGCTTGATGCGTTCGATCAGGCGCCGGCGCAGTTTTTCCTCGGGCGAAGCGTCTCCTTCTTCCAGCAATTCAGGAGGTTCCGATCCTTGTATGCTGGGGGGCGTCATTCGGGCGATCGCTTCGTCGGAATCGAATTCCGCCGGCAAGAGCGGCGGTTTGGGCGCGGTATCTACTGGGATTGGAAGGGCAGTCGGTACCGCAGGTCCGGGAGGGGGCTCGATACCGGGAGATCGTGGAGGGCTAAGTGTGCTGAGGGTCTCCCGGCGCTCAGATGCGGATGGCTGATCCACCGGCAATTCGGGTGCAAGCGGCGGGTGTGCTTCCGGCGGCAGATCCATTGGAGCACCAATCGTTTCAGGGAGCGGATCGCCGGTATCCAGATCCATGTCGGGCGTCACTGTGCCGAAAGGCTCCAATTCCGGGGAAACAAGGCTGCCCATTGCCAGCGGTTTGAACTGCGGCGTATTCACCTCCAATCGCCCCGGAGCTTCATTTGACACGGGCGCACGAGAGGCCCGCGGCCGGGGTGGCGCCTGAATGATGCGCACCTGGTAGACGGTTAAGCCGACCGCTCCCTCGCCCTGGGGAAAACTGAACAACACCAGGCCGGCCACGAAATGCCCGGCTAATGAAAAGATCAGCGCGAACCAAAACGGTAACGAGAGCGGTCTGAATCTTTTGTTGGCCATCCCTCTAACCTTCATCGGACTCAACGTCCACGAGGCGCCACGCGCCACTGGCCTGAATAATTCAGCCCAGCGCTTGGTCATCGCACACCGGATGGCCCCGATTCACGCACGGGGCTCACGGCGCGACTGCTGAGGTACTAGCCCCCGTCCGAGTCGATCATGAGCCCTACGTCCACGACGCCCATCCGGTTCAGGCGGGCCATTACCTGTATTACCGTGCCGTAACGCACGAGACGATCCACACGCAAAAATGCTGCCGACGCCGGATAATTGGCTTTCCAATTGAGAATTTCCCTTTCGAACTGCTTTAATGTGGTTTGGGAGCGCAGCGGCCCCAGAACCTTCTCGTTAACGGCGAGCCGCGCCCGGCGGTCGATCGTTATGATCAGAGTTTGCTGAGGATCCGTGCCCGGGGAAAGGGAAACCCGAGGAAGCTGCACCTGCAGGGTTGGGGTGATGATGGGTGCCGTGATCATGAAAATTACCAAGAGCACCAGCAGCACATCGACCAGGGGAACGATATTAATCTCGCTCAATGGTTCCGCCTCGGTCCAGCTTTCGCCTAGGGGATGCCTTGCCATCATAAGATCTTGTCCAGCCGATTGGTGATTTCAAGGGCGAAGTTTTTCAATTCCGTCGAAGTCTCCCGGATGGTATTACGAAATACGTTGTAAGCGACCAGGGCCGGAATGGCCGCGAATAGGCCCGCCGCCGTCGCCACCAGCGCCTCGGAAATTCCCGGTGCCACCACGGCCAGACTGGTCACGCCACTCATGCCGATGCTGCGAAACGCGTCGATAATCCCCAGCACGGTGCCGAATAAGCCGATGAAGGGAGCCGCGCCGGAAACTGTGGCCAACATTGGCAACCGCCGTTCCAGGGTCACGCTCTGGTCGTTGTAGATTTTTTCCTGGGTGCGCAGGAGGCGTTCGAGCAGACGTTCCCTAAAATACACAGCGATCTGGAGTTTATCCTGCCCAGCCTTGGCAGTGCCCGCGGATTTTTCGATTTCGGTGCGATAGGAAATCACTTCCCTATAACTACCCTCGTACATGCGTGCCAACGGTGATATCCGCAGGCGCTTGGCGCTATCGGAGATTTCCCGGTGAGTGGGCTTGCGTGCGAAAATGTCCTGGAAGAACTCATTTTCGCCGCGTACCTGCCTGAACTGGATCCATTTGATCAGGATCACGGCCCAGGACCCCACCGACATACCGGCCAGGATGAGCAATATTCCCGAAGCGACCCAGTCGCCTCCGATCAGGAGGGACCATAATCCGACGCCCTGGCCCATGTTATCATCCCGGGAAAGCTAAGGCAGGAAAACAACTCGGAACCCGGCTAAGGAGGCCCGCGCAGGGCCTCCATTCCGGACGGGAACTAGCCGGGCTCCGGAAAAGGGAAAGAAATTCTTGGCCAACGACCCGCCGGTTATCGAAACGAAATCACCGACCGCCGATTTTTCTGCCACGACGCCTCGTCATGACCGAATTCGGCCGGTCTTTCCTCTCCGTAACTGACTGTTTCCAGTTGATTCGGATCGACGCCCATTTGAATCAACGCGTCATACACGACCGTTGCCCGGCGATTTCCCAAAGCCAAGTTGTACTCGGTTGTACCCCGCTCGTCGCAGTGACCTTCGATGATCACTGAATAATTGGGATTAGCCTTGAGTGCGGCCGCGTTTTCTTCGATGGCAGCCCGGAACTCGGGTTTGATGTTGGATCGATCGAATTCGAAAAATACGACTTTGAACAGCGCCGATCCCATCGATGCCGGTTGGGGTGCTGCCGATACCATCGTTAGCTCCCGTTCCAGTTCCCGAGCTTTGTCGTAGATCACGTTTTTGTCGGGCGCTGCCGCGAGTCCCTCTCTGTAGTCCTGAGGGGCCACCACTTGACCCAGCAGATCGAAGATGGGTTCGATATCGAACTCTACTTCTTCCACGGGGGGATACTCCTCGGCCCGCATTTCCTCCGGCTCTTCCACTACCTTTGCTTCTTCCGCTGCTTTTGCTTCTTCTTCCGCTGCTTTTGCTTCTTCTTCCTCTGCTTTTGCTTCTTCTTCCACTGCTTTTGCTTCTTCTTCCGCTGCCCGTATTTCTTCTTCCGCTGCCTTTGCTTCTTCTTCCGAGAGCTCGACGGTCAATCTGGCGGTTCCGGTGTACGAATTATCACCTACCGTATAGGTCGCCACAATGGTGGTTTGGCCAGCC
>JACZRV010000164.1 GCA_022574555.1 SAR324 cluster bacterium | reverse complement strand
AAGTCGCTTCGGGCGACGACACCCAGCACCTGCACCTGTATGGCCTGGCCCTGGAGCAGTTAACCGAGCGCGTGACCTATGACATGGGGGCGGGCACCTACAAGGCGATGAACATCTCGCCGAACATCCAGGAGGCCCGGTGACGGTTGCCGCCGCCGCGGTTCGCATCGTCACGTCCGTTCTCTGAAGGCCCAGGTCTGAAGGCCCAGATTCGCGGCGGCGCGTCGTGCCGGTTCACGTTGCGACCCTGCGCAGTCCGTCGCGGAACAGTGCCACGCGATCCTGATAGGCCCGGGCCGCGACGCGGATCACGTCCTCGATGATGGATTCGGGGTAGGTCTTTTTCACCTTGGCGGGGCTGCCCACCACCAGGGAGAAGGGCGGAATCACCATTTCGTCCAGGACCACCGCCCCCGCGCCCACGATGGAGCCGCGTCCCACCACGGCACCGTTCATCACCACCGCGTTCATCCCGATCAGGCAATCGTCTTCCACCACGCACCCATGCACGATGCAATTGTGGCCTACCGTAACGTTGCGGCCGATCTTGGTGCCGCGCGGTGGCTTGCCGTCAGTGCGTTCAGAGGCGCCCTGAATGTGGATCGTGGTCAGATCCTGGATATTGCTCCCCGCGCCGATTTCGATGGGGGCCAGATCGCCCCGCAGCACCGTATTGAACCAGACCGTGACCATCGGCCCCAAGGTGACCCGGCCGATGATCTTGGCGCCCGGCGCGATATAGGTCAGCGGGTCGATTTGGGGCGAATCTCCCCGGTAGGCGAATATCTCTCCGTCGTTTGCGGGCATGGTCGTTTCCTTCTCCGTGACGATTTTCGATTGTTGGCGAGCTCCCCAAAAACGGTAAAACCGCATGTGGAAGATCGCATTATTTGAATTTCCTCATCCCCCTGACCCCCTTCTCCACTTTGTGAAGAAGGGGGAAGGCTGAAAGGCGGACCTCGGCAAAGCTCCCTCTCTCCATAAATCCCACTCTCCATGAAATGGAGAGATAACATGGGGGTGAGGAAATTCGAGTACCCGGCTTTATCCCTTCGCCTCCGCCTCGGCCCATGCCCTCCTCCCGCCCCAAGCGGCGCCGGAGAGGATCAAGGCCAGACCCGCCAGATGATGCCAACCTGCCGGGGAGCCCGAGACCAGGGCCAGCAGCAGGGTGGAGAGGGGCGGTGTGAAGAAAGTCAGCAGCCCCAGCACTTGCAGGTTGCACTGTTGCACCGCTCGCTCCCAGAGGAAAAATGCGAGCCCCCAGGGTACCAGTCCGATGAAGAGAGGCAGCCAATAATCATCCAGGGGCATCGTCAGGGGCACTCCGCCGGCGAGGGCGGCGATACCGGCCAGTGCCGCGGAAAGGAGGCAGAACAGCGCCATGTTCTCCTGGCCGGCGGGGATCACGCGGCGGATGAGCACCGTGAAGGAGCCCCAGCAAAATCCCGCGCCAAGGGCCAAGGCCAATCCCGTCCAGGCCTGGACGCCGCGCCCGGCCAGGGAAATCGCCGTGGGATCGCCGCCGCTGAAGACGAGGACGACCCCTGCAAAGCCCACCAGTCCAGCCATGACGATCTGCCACGAACGGCGATGACCCGGCAGCAGCGAACTCAACAGCACGATCCACAAGGGCCAGGTGTAGTTGAGGATGTTGGCTTCCATGACGGGCGCCAGGCTGAAGGCGGCCAGCAAAAGCGTGTGATAGCCCCAGATCCCGTACACACCGATCAGCACCGCGCGCGTGCCCGGCCAGGGTGGCACGATCCGGCGGTGCCGCATCCAGTCCTTGATCGAGAGTCCGGCCCCAGCCACGAGCAGTCCATGAAAGAGAATCTGCTCGGGCGCGACCCGCTGCAGGGATTCTCCCACCGCCGCGGCCAGGCTGGCCCAACAGAGGATCGCGCCCACGCCGTACAGGTAGGGTCTCATGGCCGCCGGCATGGGCAGCCGGGAGTTCTGGGAACCGGACGGCACCGGATTGCCGAGCCCCGGCTCGCTCACAGATGCTTTGCGGCCGTCAGGGCGGCGGCGGGCAACGCGTCACTTCCACGGGCCACCGGCTGTGGCGGGGTTTGGGATGAAGCGTGGGCCGCCCCTTCGGCAGCCCTTGCGGCCTCGTCCTGGGCGTCGGCCTCTTGCTGGGCTTCGCCAGAGACGCCGGCAGGGGCGAATGCGCGGCGCAGCTCGCGGAACGTGTTGGCGTGCGCTTCCACGGTCTCCTCGATGGGCAACCCGTAGCCGCCGCCCATGGTCACCACGAACGGGGTTCCGAACTCCCGCAGCGCGGTATAGACCAGCCGCTCCCGCCGGCACAGACCGTCCACGCTTACGGCGAGGCGTCCCAGCCGATCGCTGCGCAACGGGTCGGCCCCCGCCAGGTAGAACACGAATTCGGGCGAGAACCCGGCAAAGACTTTTTGCAGGGCTTGTTCCACCGCCGCCAGATAGGTTTCGTCCCCGGCGCCGTCGGGAAGCCCCAGGTCCAGGTCGCTGGATTCCTTGCGGTAGGGCCAGTTGCGCTCCCCGTGCACCGAGCAGGTGAACACGGTGGGGTCGCCCTCGAAGATCGCCGCGTTGGCGTTGCCCTGGTGTACGTCCAGATCGACGATGGCGATACGGCCGTCCCAACCGTCGTGGCGGAGATAGCGGATCGCCACGGCGATGTCGTTGAACAGGCAATATCCCGAGCCTCGGCCGGGGTAGGCGTGATGCGTGCCGCCGCCCAGGATCCCAGCGCCGCCGTAGCGCATGGCGTGTCGCGTGGCCGCCACGGTTCCATTGACCGCCGCCCGTGCCCGGTCGACCAGGCCCTGAGAAAAGGGCAGCCCGATTTCGCGCTGGGCCTGGCGTGAAAGGGTTCCCTCGCGCAGCGCCGACAGATACGCTGGCGTGTGGAGCAATTGCAGAAGGGACCAGGCCGCGGGTTCGGCCCGGACGAGCTGATGGCCGGCGAGGGTGCCTTCGGCTTCCAGCTTTCGGCGCACTTGGCCATACTTTTGCCGAGGGTAGCGATGGCGCTCGGGCAACGGTAGCGTCATGTGGTCGTAGTACCAGAACACCATGTCATCGAAGCGAGCCCGAGCCAGAACCGGCGCATTGATTGTCATGGATTTTTTCATCGGTGATCGTTTTGATCCGGAGTGACGTTGCGGTCTGAAATCCGCAGAAGCGAGCGCGGTTATCCCTCGCCCCTATCCACGAACCCCTCCAGGCGAATGAACACCGCCGGGCGCGAATCCAGTGGCGGCCAAGTCCCGTCCTGCGCAGATTGATGTTGGATTCCGCCCAGCATCAGGGTTTCCTGTCCCGCGCACCACAAACGGCCGGTGACTCGATAGGGTTCCCCCGCGAAAAATGGTTTCATGAAAAGCGTTTCGACCCGGCGCACCCGGTGACGCCTCAGGGGCAGACCTGCGGCGTGGAGCATGCGGGAGAGGTGATCCTCCATCTTGCCGATGTATTCGGTCAGGGTGATGTGCTGGTTGATATCGCTATTGGCAACGCCCCACACCGACTCGTGGGGTTGCGGCTCCAGCGAGGTTTCGGCGAAACCTTCGGGCACGCCGCCGAGCCGCTGCCAGGTGGGATAGGGCTCGTCCCAGGGATGTTCGCGCAGGACGCGAAATCCCTTGGGCAATTCGGTCACCTGCCTTTGACCCGGCGGCGCCAGCGGCCGGGTCAGCACCTGCACGATCCGGGCTCGGCCCACCGGTTCCAGGGGCGCATCGGCCCGTCCCGCGTCCATCTCCTCCGCCTTGCCGCTGCCCCGCTTGCCGCTCACGTTGAACCGGTTGTCGAGCAGAAAACGATCGCTGGCCGGCGCCCCCTCTTCCGCGGTGGCCGACGGGTTCGGCCGATAACGCCGCAGACGGACTTCGTAATCCACACTCAGCGGCGAGCCGAAAACCAGCGGAACATCGCTGGGCTCGATGGTCATGTAGAACATGATGGGATAGACGCCTTCCCGGCGCATGGCGAAAAGATCGGCCACGCGCGCCAAGTGCTTGAATGCCGGCAGCATACAGACATCCACGTAGGCCCGTGGTTTCAAGAAAAAATGCTGATCGAGGTCGGGGAAAGCGGCTCTGGCCTCGCCCGTCCCTTCCAGGCAGTCCAAGGTTGGTGATTCTGTCATCGATTCCGGATTCGGCTTGTGGTGATTGAAAACGGCGAATTGTGATTTGCGGAAGGGTACTGGAACTCGTGGCGCGGGTCAAAACGGATCATGCGTCAAACACTGGGCGTTTCCCATGAAAAGATGAGTCGAATTTCCTAGAGAATTTTCCATTCGTGGGAATACAATAGGAATGATTTCCGTTGCCGGACCGCACACGGCGGCGGGCGCGATCGCAATCCTTTTTCCTTTGCTGGAGTGAAGATGAAAGGCAAATATATCGTGGGGTTCGTCGTATCGATCATCCTCGCTGCGCTGATTCTATCGGCGTGCCCAGGCAGACGAATGTCCAACGGCGGCTCTGACATGGGAGATTCCTCCTCCTCGGGGAGGGACTACTGAGCCGGTTCCGGGATGCCGATTCCGGGAAATGGGGCGTTGCCGTGGAGGGTGGCACCCGGATTTCCCGTGGCGCTGCAGCGGTTCCCGTGGCGCTGCCGTGGCGTGATTATGGGGAAGGCACGTTTGTGTTCTCCATGGTCCGCTTCCGGGCTTGAAGCACCAGGCTCGCCCACTGCTCCAACTGCTCTAGCCGGGCCTGGGCCGATGCCCCTTCCGGCGGCTGCGCCAGGGCCTGCCCCACGGCGAACCGGAAGGTGCCGCTGGGATGCTTGATCAGGTCCGTCAGCACCGGGAGACCCTCGGCACCGCATAGGTCGCACAACCGGTTCAGCATCCAAACCAGATGGTGAATGCCCGGCCCCTTGGCGATGGCCCGGCTTACCGTATCGTCGAGGGCGGTTCGGTATCGCCCACTGTCGAACTTCGGCAGAACGCCCTCCGCGCCGGGCAGGGCTTCGACGATGACCCGCGCGGCAACGAAATAGTTCCAGGCCTGGGTAAATTGCTCGATCGGAAACCTCGTCTTCTCCTCTTCCGCAGCCGAGCCGCCGGAGCCGCTTTCCAGGCTGTCCAGCACGATCCCCACGCGGGCGTTGAGCGCCCGAAGAAAGGGCAGGCGGAACTTGAAGTTGGCGATCTGTCCCTTCAGCGATTTATAGCGCTCGCCACCCCGGAAGGCTGAATCGCGGCCCAGCTCCCGGTTCCTGACCCAGGACTTGAAGTCCAGCAGCACCGCATAGAGTCTTTGGTGCAGCGACTGTGAGATCCTCTTGTGCCAGGTTCGAAAGGCCTTTTCCGGATTGTCCGCCGGCGGCATCCGTTGCAACAGGGCGTGCACCTCGAATGGGAACGCCGAGCGTTTCTTCTCCAGCTCGTCGCTGAGCTTGACGTTGGGGATCAGGTAAAGCCGCACCAGGTTTTGCTCCCGCAGTTCGGTCATGTGGCCGTCCAGATGTTCCTCGATCAACGGAGAGGCGGCCGCGCTGCCGGGCTCCAGATCGTCGAAATCTTCTGCCAGGGAAGACAGCACTTCGATCACGTATTCGAGCCGCAGCTTGGCGGAGCGCAGAAAGTGAACCGGGTTGTTTTCCCGCAAAGCCCTATGGTGCGGGGCCTCGTCGGGAGGCAAAAAATTCATCTGCCGGTTCAGATCCTCCACGGCGGCAATCGCGGAGGCGACCGCCCCTTCCGGATCGGACTTGTACCCGGCCACGGCCTCCTGGAAAACCGCGTCCACCAGCGCCTCGCGATCGGGGTCGAGCGTCTGCTGCGCCAGGTGCTGGGCCATCTCCTGGAAATAGGCCTTGCGCACCTTGTCGGGAAAGCGTTTGTAATTCATTGCGATTCGGCTTGCATGGGCCTTGAGGGCCTGCTCCAGTCCAGGAGGCGTCGTGTCCAGAGCTTCGGCAAGCGCGATCTTCTCCTCCAGCCCGGCGGAGACGTCGCCACCTCGGGCGGCCATCTCCTCGCGGTAAGCCCCACCGCTGAGAACCTCCTCGCGCAGGAAGATATCCCCCAGCATCCGCGACATGACCACGCGCAGCACGGCGACCGCCTCCCCGGTCGTGACGGCGCGGCCGGACAGTACGACCCGCACGGTGTAAATCCGGTAAAGCTGGTTCAATTGGAAAGACGCGGCGGGCAGGCTCAATCCCTTGGGCACCGGTGACCCGCGCTCGGCCTCGTAGGCCGCCTTAGCGAGGATATGCACCTCGTGATTGAGATCCCGCAGCCGCAATCCACGCTCCGCGGCCCAAGCCAGAAGCGCCGGAATGGCCTCGCGCAGTGCCTTCTGCAAGGGTTCGGGAACCTGCCCCCGGAATCGTATCTTGCGGCGCACATGATCGCGGTCGAACGCGGCGGGAACCTGCGCGCGGTCGTGCTCGGCCAGTTGCCGCGCCATCTGCCCGCGGTCGCCGGAGAACCGCTCCTCCAGCATGGCGTCGAAGCGGTCTTCCCCGTCGGCCGTGGACCGGCCGGAGCCGGCGTCAATGGGGCCTGAGCGAGCCATGGCAATCACGTTAGTTTGCGCTGGTAATTCTCCCCGTTTGCGGCTGTCCGTTGGCCATTGGCCACATACGAACAACCGCCTGCTACGATCCGTTCGGTACAAATTCTGGCACCCGGACTGTACAAATACTCCAAGTACTGCTGCGTGGCATTACTCGCTTTTATGAAGGCTATTTCGCTAGACATATTACGCGCCCCGTAATACCTTTGCCGCATGATCCGATCGTTTCGGGGAAAGGAAACTGAAAAGCTCTTTAATGACGAGGTCGTACCTCACTTTCGTGCTGTTGAACGTGTCGCCCGGCGAAAACTGATGCAACTCGATGCGGCACCGCGGCTGGCTGACCTGCGGGTTCCTCCCGGCAATAGGCTGCAAGCACTGCACGGAAACCGTGCGGGGCAGTATAGCATCCGCATCAACAATCAGTGGCGCATTTGCTTCCAATGGCACAGAAGAAGCGCATACAACGTGGAAATCGTCGACTACCATTGAATGAAGGAATCATGACGAAAAAATCCAGATCGCTGCATCCCATTCATCCCGGAGAAATTCTACGGGAAGATTTCATGAAGCCCAATGGGATCAGCATCAACCGCATGGCGCGTGAAATCTTCGTACCTCCGGGGCGCATCAGCACCATCGTGGGTGGAAAACGATCCATCACGGCGGACACGGCGCTCAGACTGGGGAAATTTTTTAGCATGTCGGCGGAATTCTGGCTCAACCTCCAGTCCAATTACGACCTGCGTATCGCCCGCCGCACGACTTGGCCGGATATCGAACCCAGGATTTTTCCCCACAGCGGGTGACAGCACCACCGCATCCAGCATGTGCTGAACGCTTATCTGGTCATTCCTGGACAAATTAAACGACGCTGATACCGACATATAATCGGCCTGGACATCCGTCACTGAGCGTTCAATCACCGCATTGACTATTCCCGAATTATTTCACTCCGCGACCAATTGCCGCAGCACGGTCTGCAGGATGCCTCCGTTG
>JACZRV010000037.1 GCA_022574555.1 SAR324 cluster bacterium | reverse complement strand
TTGATCCGACGGCCTGGGAGGCAGTGCCCATCCGTTATGGGTGATTACCAAGGGCACACCGTAGCGGGTCGCGACCTCGGCCATGTCGAGGCTGTTGAGGCCGCTGACGTCGTTGATCAAGTGCGCGCCCAATTTCAGACACGCTTCGGCGACGCCGGGATTGACGGTATCGATTGACAGGGGGAGGGAAACATACCGCCCGAGCCGCTCCACGACGGGTGCGACACGCTCCAATTCAGTGCTGGGGTCCACCGGCGGCGCGGACGGGTGGGAAGACGCACCGCCTATGTCGATGATATCCGCACCCTCTTTTACGAGCTGCAACGCCCGCTCCAGAGCCTTTTCCGGATCGAGGCAGCAGCCTCCATCGGAAAATGAATCCGGGGTCACGTTGATGACGCCCATCACCAAGGGCACGGAAAAGTCCCACTCTCTGGGACCCACCCGCCACGGAGCGGGTGGCGAGAGCCCTTTGGCCGCAAAGCGGGCTCGCTCCACGTTTTCGGCGGCCATTCAAGCCAGCCCCACGGATTCGGCGAGGGCCTCCGCCTCGCCCACCATCTTGTCGAGCACGGACAAGCCCAGGTCCCAGAAATTCGGGTCGGTAACGTCCAAATCCATCCGGCTCAGCAAGGCATCGGGTGAATCGGAATTTCCGGCCGCAAGCAGGTCCAGGTATTTAGGAACGAAATCTTCGCCTTCGGCTTCGTACCGGCCCAGCAGGGCCAAAACCAGCAACTGGCCATAGCTGTAGGCATATACGTAAAATGGCGAGTGGATGAAATGGGGAATGTAGCTCCACCAAAGGGCATAACCCTCGGTGAATTCCAGGGAATCACCGAACATGGACCGGTTGGCCGCCATCCAAAGCTCGCCGATGGTTTCGCTCGCCAATTCGCCTTGGCTCCTCCGGGCTTGATGGAGTCCCTCCTCGAAACGGGTCATCACTGCCTGCCGGAAGATGGTGGCAAAGTTGTCCTCCAATTTGGCACACAGCAGGCCCAATCGAACCCGGGGTTCGTCGTTCCGCGCCATCAAATCGCGAAAGACGAGCATCTCGCCGAATGTGCTCGCCGCCTCCGATGTGATCAGGGGCGCGTGGAACTGAAACAAACCCAGCGGACGCGAGAGATACTGGTGCACCCCATGGCCCAATTCGTGCGCCAGGGTCATCACGTCCCGCAGGGTGTCGGTGTAATTGAGCAGCACGTAGGGGTGTATCTCCGGCAGGGTCGCCGAGCAAAATGCGCCGCCACTCTTGCCCGGCCGCAGCTCGGCGTCGATCCAGTTGTTTTCGAAAAAGAGTTGCGCGATATCCGCCATTTTGGGTGAAAAGGCGCGGTAGGCGCTGAGCACGATTTCGCGCCCCTGACTGAAGTCACACACAGGAAGGTGCGCGGAAATAGGCGCGTAGCGGTCGTAGTCGTATAGCCGCTCCAGACCGAGCAAGCGCCGTTTCAGATTATAGTAGCGGCTCACCAGTCCCATCCGCGCCTCGCACGAGGAAAGCAAGGCCTCCACACTTTTCTGGTCCACCTCGTTTTCCATATTACGCCCGTGCATGGGGTGGGGGCGCCGGCGCAGTTGGTCGTTGTCGGCATGCTCCTGTACGACGGTATTGAGAATAAAGGTCAAAACGCGCTGATGATCCCGCAGAGCTTCGGTGATGGAATGAGCGGCCCGTTCGCGAGCTACGCGGTCAGGGCGATGGAGCACGGCCAATGCTTCCTGGAGGCTCACGTCCCGCTCTCCGCCGTCATGGGCCAAGCGACAGCGGATGCCATTGGAGACCTCGTCGAAAAGGCGGACAAAAGCATTTCGCCCGGTGTTGGACAACAGTTCCATCACCTTCTCTTCCGCTTCACCCAGGACGTGTGGCCGCTGCAACCGCAAGGTTCGCAGAAAGTGCTCGTAGCGCCCCAGGGCCGAATGCGCCATTTTCGACGCGGCCTGATCCTCTTCCAGGGCCAACCATTCCAGTTCAAAGAAGATCAGGCGCCGCCGAATGGCGCTGTGCTTTTGCGTGGCCGATTCCAGCGCAGCCCCCAGGCTCGGTAAACCCGTGTCCGCGGCAAACCGGAGTTGGGCATAGATCTGCGGGCGCAGTGATGTCGAAAGGATCTCCTCCATGCGAGCCAGAGCCTGGGCCAACGCTTCGGGATCGAGTCGAGCCACCTTTCCCCGGTAGTCTCGCTCGAAGGCCTGGGCGGCTTCGGCGGCCTGCGCCTGATATTTGCTGATGAGCCCAGCGGAGGGCTCGGCATACAGGTCCTCCAGGCCCCAGGTGATGCCGGAAGCACTGGATGTGGGATCGGTCTCGCTCATTGCCGATCTGCCGCACGTTCGGTGGCGTCCGCGCGAAGGGCAAAAACGGGAGGCTCGCCGCCGGAGCTTTGCACCCGCCCGTCTCGTTCCAGCTTGAAAAGATGAGAGAGCACCGATTGCTCGGCGGCCCGATGCAGGTGGGTGGGATAGTCGCGATAGATGGAACCCACTATTTCCCACGAGGTCTTGCCGCCGCCGTCCAATTCCCGCACGATTTGCCGTTCGCGCTTGAGGCGATGCTCCAGATAGGTCGCGATTTTTTCCTGAGGCTTGTCGATCACGGGTCCGTGGCCGGGGTAGATGCGATCCAGGTCCAGCGATTGCAGGCGGCGCAGGGTCGCCAGATAGTCGCCCAGATCGCCCCCTTCGGTGGGGATGACCGTCGTGCCCACGCCAAGAATCACGTCACCGGTGAAGAGGGCCTTTTCCTCCTCCAGGTAATAGCAGATGTGATCTTGCGCATGGCCGGGGGTATGGATCGCGCGTATCGTATAGTCTTCGCCTTGGAACCGTTCGCCGTCCCGCACGGAGATCAAGGGCAGATCATACTTCTCGTCCTGGCCCGGCCAGGGCCATTTGTGAATGGGCAATCCGGGAAAAAGCGCCAGCAGGTCTTTCGCACCACCGATGTGATCGGGATGCACGTGGGTCAACAGGCAGCGGGCAATGGGCTCGATACCGGCGGACGCCAGATACTCCTGCAACAGAGCCAGATATTCCGGCCGGCCCGAGCCGGTGTCGATGATCAGCGGCGCCTTGCGATCGGCCCCAACGATGTACGTATTGGTGCCGGGCCCC
Source organism: SAR324 cluster bacterium (assembly GCA_022574555.1). Taxonomy (GTDB): domain Bacteria; phylum SAR324; class SAR324; order SAR324; family JACQKK01; genus JACZRV01. The sequence continues at coordinate 27,800 of JACZRV010000037.1, read as the reverse complement.
GTGAACGCGGAGGGATTCAAGCCCAGCACCCGGTGCACCCGGCGGCTCAATACCGCGGTGCGCGGAAACGATTCGACATCGGTCAATAAATTCGGCATGGGGTTCTCTGCTGCGAGATTGTTGCTGACGCCGCAGCCTCCACCGCGAGCGCATCCGCCGCCACGGGCACGGTAAATCCGCTGCCGGAGCCTTTTCCTGAATGGTTATCATAACCCGCTGCGAAACCAAATCGTGCCGGGTTTCCAATGACGGGAAATAGGGCCCAGCCGCCGCGCAGGGGATGGGGGATTTCCCCGTGCGCCGCGGGCCGAATCGATATATGGGGAAGGGTAATCAGCCTGTCTGGTAGAGATGGCCGACAAGGTCGGCGTAGCCATTGAAGAGTAGCGTGCGTTGCCGGGATCCCGTTCCCAGTACCCGCTCAATGGCCTGTGACCAGCGTGGGTGGGGCACTTGGGGATTGACGTTGGATTCAAACCCATACTCGTTGGGGGCGATCGTGTTCCAAAATGTCGGCGGCTGGTTTTCCACCAATTCGATTTTCACGATGGATTTGATGTTTTTGAAGCCATATTTCCAGGGAACCACCAAACGGATCGGTGCGCCGTGCTGTTTGGGCAGATCGTGGCCGTAAATGCCCACCGCAAACATCGATAATTCATGGACCGCTTCGGCGATGGTCAATCCCTCGGTGTAGGGCCAGGGTTCGGAAGAAAATAAGCCGTCGTTCTGGCGGGGCGCGACTTCCGGATCGTAAAACGTCGTCATCTTGACGAATTTCGCATTCGACAGGGGCTGAACGTCGTCCAGCAGGGCTTTAACTGGAAACCCGATCCAGGGAATCACCATGGCCCACGCCTCGACACAACGAAAGCGATATACGCGCTCCTCGAGGGGCATTCGTTTGATCAGATCGTCAATATCGTAAATGCGGGGTTTCTCCACCAGTCCACTGACCTCTATTTGCCAAGGCCGGGGCTTGAACGCCTTGGCATGCTCCCATACGTCGTCCTTGTCGCGGCTGAATTCATAAAAATTGTTGTACTTGGCCGCAATCGACTCCTTGGTAAATTGCGAAATCGTCGAATACTTGGCGTTACGTTCGACCTCTATCCTGGGCAGGGCGGCGATCTCGTCCATCATCGGACTGCCGGCAGTAAGCGACTTCCCGTATAGCAGCCCCGCTGAGCCGATCGTGGCCGCGCCCATCGCCTTGAGGAACCGGCGGCGGTTCCAGAAGACCGATTCGGGGGTCACCGAACTTTCGGGGAGTTGCCAGCTTTTGCGGATGCGAAGAAGGGTCATGCTCGAGGCCTCATGATTGGGGGTGCGACGCGCGCAGGCGGGTCATCAGCGCTTTGCACAAATCGTTTACTGCTATTCGGAATTTATGGCGATTTCCGATCGTTATCTGTGAGGCGAGATACCGAAATTCACGAGCCCATGTGGAACGGTCAAACATGCCTCGACTGCTTAAATTTTCTCACTGCTTAAATTCTTTCACTAGATTTCCGGCTTGACAAGCCTTTGGAGGAGCTTTAGGATTTTATAAAATATGCAACAGTTCATGAGACGGATTCGTGGAGGCTGGGATGCTTTGTGTAGGGCCAACTCTCGCAGATAAGGAAATCTCCCGTCTGAGGGAACAGTACGAGTTCGCCCCTGAGATCGAGGAAGAAGCGGAATGGTACTCGGCCATGGCCCATCCCATCCGGCTGAAGATTATGCGCATCCTGGCCGGAAATGGTGCGGTATGCGTGTGCGATCTGCGCGACATCCTCGGGGTCAGTTCCTCCGTCGTCTCGCAACATTTGGCCAAGCTGAAGGCCTATCGATTCGTCAACAACAGACGGGACGGGCAAACCGTCTTCTATTCCCTGGGCGAGCACCCGTTCCTGAGCGGGCTCTGATATTTCCGGCCGTCATGGGGTATGGACTACCAGAAGGAGCAGGATTCATGGATAAAGCCAGCGGCACAAGTTCCAAATGGCTATGGGTCGGCGGCGTCGGGTCGGTTTTGGCCGCGCTTTGCTGCTTCACGCCCATTCTGGTCATCGCATTCGGGGCCATTGGCGCCGGTGCGCTGGCCGCCTCTCTGGACACGGTGCTGTTTCCCTTGCTGTTGTTCTTCGTCGTCGTCTTCGCCGTTTCCTGGATGCGCCGGAAAGGCGGAAAGAGGGCGGACGAGGCACAAGGCTGATCGAGACACAGTTTCGGACAACCATCGATGAAGCTAAATGATCTGACACCGGGATTGATCAGCGTCGCCACTGGATTGGGCGCGTCGCTGTGCTGTGTCCTGCCGTTATCCATCGTCGCGCTCGGATTGGGCAGCGGTGCATTTATGATGGTGACCATGCAATTCCGGCCCATTCTCTACCCCATGGGGCTGCTGGGCCTGGGTATTGCCTATTTTCTTTTTTTCCGGCGCAAGCGCCAATGCGATCTCAGGGCCTGCAAGATGGCTGGAGGGCGGCTGAATCTCTCTTTGCTGATTATCTCGACAGTGCTGATGGGGGTGATCACCTACGTTGATTTCTTCCTGGTGTCCTTATGAATGCAACGCGTTGGAAGATCATAAATGCTGCTGCCGTTGCTGCCATCGTTCTGGTCTTTACCGCGATTTCTTACGGTCAAGATCTCGGTCAAGATCTCGGTCAAGATCTGTATATGCAACAGGCCACCTTGTCGGTGCTGGGCATGACGTGAGGGGGGTGAATCGGGATTACGAAACTGGCTTTGGAAAAGCTGGACGGTGTGGAATCGACGAGGGTGAGCTTGGCGCGCGACGAGGCGGTGGTGGTTTACGATCCTGTGCGCGTCACCCCGGAACAGATGGTGGAAGCCATTCACTCAGGAACGCCTTACCAGGCGAGTGTCGTATCCGTGGGTGATGTCGAGCCGATCGCCGACGGTGAAACCGATTGTCTTTTTCTGGGATTCCTGTGTGATTAATTTCGTGGGAGAAGAGAAATGCTGGGCAAATCAGGTGATCGTAAAAGAGATTGGTTGATTCTAATCGCTTTATTTACGGGGGGGGGCCGTACCCATTCAGCTTGTGACGCTATCGTTCGGATATGCGCAGTACTATATGAGTGTCCCCAAGGGACCTCAAGCTATCATGCTCGCCCATGATTTCGCGGCGTACTATATCCCGATCGTATATATCCCGGCTCTCATCGTCCTATGTGCCATCGCCCTATACTGCCGGCGAAATTTCCCGGATATCTTTCGCCGGATCGTGGTTGGGTTGGGTGCGGGTGTAATTGCCACTTTGGCGCTCGATGTTGTTCGACAGGCCGGAGTAACTCATGGATGGTTACCGAACGATACACCGGTAATGTTCGGCAAGATGGCAACGGCCAGCAAGGATTTTGCTGTATATTACCCTGTCGGGTTGCTGGTTCATTACCTGAACGGCGCGGACTTCGGATTGTTCTTCGCCTTTGTGTGGGGCAAGCGAGAAAATTATCGAGTAGCCGTGGGGTGGGGATTATTTTGGCTGATGATCATGGAGTTGGGCATGATGACCGCGCCTCCGATGGGGCCGATGGTTGGACTATTTGGAATAGACTATCAATGGCCTCAACTCTTCTTGCTGACGTTGGTCGCGCATATATTTTGTGGCGTAACACTAGGACTGCTAGTCCAGCATTTTTTGAGAGATTCGGAGCGCGGCGGGCTCATTGACCACTTGATTGGTGCGCGGATACATGAGGCGACGTAAACCAACTTGAACGATTATAAATTAGCCGATAGGAGGACCCAATGATCAAATATGGATTTTTGGCGAATTTACTGTTGGCCATGATGCTGATGTGTCTCATTGCCATACCGATCTACGGTATAAGCGCGGAACAGACCTTTAGCCTCCGCGTAGAGGGCATGACGTGAACGGCCTGCGAAGGGGCCGTGGAGTCGGCCCTGGAAGATATTCCGGGCGTAAATAGCGCAAATGCTGATTACCTGACAGGCAGGGCCAATGTTATCTATGATCCGGATCAGACCACACCGGAATCAATCGTGGTGGAATTCAATAGCCAAGGGTTTTACTCGGCAAGTGTGGAATCGACTGTGGATGGTGAACCCCCTATGCAGATGGCTGAGAGGGAAGATGGTGCCGCGGAGTTTATGACGTCAGGCCATATGTTCAGAAATATGAATTGCCGATCTCCAATGTCTGGGTTTTGGTGGAACCTCTGGTGATAGTTAGACTTTTCGGACATAATTCGTAAGTTCGTAATTCTTCCAATTTTTGCCTTTCGGGTTGCATAACGAAATTATCCAATACAAAATCCAAAATAGACTGTACTCACTACGTAGAGCGATCATGATCGATATATATTTTGATATTGAAGCAAATTTCTACCAAATTTTCGGGAAATAAAAATAATATTGGTTAAACTGGGAATAAACGTCGTAAGGTTTCTATGCAAGCAGTGGAACTCAATTCGACGGTCACCTGCCCTGAATGCGGTCATCGGGAACGTGAATTGATGCCCCCGGATGCGTGAATCGTCTTTTATCATTGCAAGGCCTGCAATGCTCTGTTGAAGCCCCTTGAAGGGGATTGTTGCGTGTTTTGTTCCTATGGGTCGGTGCATTGTCCCTCGAAACAATAACCCGGACGTAACTGGCTCAGCCATCCTATCTTCACCCATGCCCGTTCAAGACAGAATCCCGCAGTCGAGAGAAGTACCGCCCCCCGAGGAGGCTCAGGAGCCGGTCACCATCTGGACCGTATTCTGGGCGGCGTTGATTGTCGGCACTCCGTTGGCTTTTTGCTGCTACCTGCTCGTCAATCGTTGAATCTCCAACCCAGGGCCGGCGCAAATTCCACAGGGAGTCGTCCGTCCGCCTCCAATGAATTTGCGCGATGGAATCAGATGGGCCGGCAGCCTGGGGCACCACTAACGGTGTGTGGAGAAAGATAAAGGCCCGGATCCGCCCCGGCCCTGCCGGACGGAGCCGCGGCCAGTGTATGGGGAGCATAAATGGCCGGTGCGCGACCCGGCCATTTGCGGTTATTATCGGCCAGGGGCTACACGGAACGGCAGGGGGCTGGTACAATGTCATGCGATCGGAGCTTGCGCGGTATGCGCCAAATCTGTTTTACTCCGGTCGTTTGGTCCCCTTTTGGCCGCGAAAGTTCAAATTTTTCCGAACGAAGCCAATTACATTTATAATTTCAGTCGCTTGAAAATTTGGCTTTGACGTGTCTTTACTGGACCTCGATTGAAAGCCTGTGTGCTCACACCACCAATCACGTTTCCTGAGCTATTCTAATGCTAATCTAATGGGGACAGGCATTATGGGTTTACTTAATTGCCGTTGGCTCGCGAAGTTCAGGATTCGAGGTTCTAACCGGGGTGTGACCCAAGCAAAAATCGAAAAACATGTGTGGGAAGGATTCCCCACACGCCCCTTTTTGCGGGAACGGCGATTAAATGGGCCGCGGTCGAATCGCGGCTGACTGCGGTAGGCCGAAACGCGGCAACGAGTAGCAGGCATGGGTTGTCCCCGTTGATGCTGCGTCGGATACCCTCATCGATTGCCGCGTGGGGTATCGCAAAGGTACAAGAGCACCATCCCGGATGGGAGACCATATGTGGGACAAGCGGATCAGAACCAGGATTTCCTTGGGTGGCCAGGGTGAGGGCGAGATCGCCGAAACGGGGCAGCGCTTTCAGTTTGAAGCGAAGAATTTTACGGTGGCAGGGCTGCAAATACTGGTGGCCAAAGAACAGAGCCCCAGTTTGGGTGAATCCGTGCGTCTCTTTCTGGAATTGGTAAATCTGGAAGGGGAGGTTTCCTCGCTAAATCTGAACGGTACAATTCGCCGCATCTTTGCGCTGCCTGAAGGCGCCCTGTGTGGCGTGCGCCTGGATAACGATCTGAGCGAGGAGACCCAGGCCATCCTCGAAGACGCGTACCTGGAGCGCTACATCGACGAACTCGCGTAGAGAACTTCGGCCGTGTCTTCCGCCCGGCGCGCGGGGGCGGTTGCACAGGGTGGAGGACGGTTTCAGGATCAGTTTTGCCCACTGGCTTGTGGCTTCCCCAGACTGCCGGGTTTGAGCCAAAGCTCCGGATCCTGCGGTTTCCCATGCAGCCGCACTTCGAAATAGACGTCGTATCCTTCCCCGACGGGTTGGTAGGCGGGGCGCCCGAGAGCATCTCCGGCTTGCACCGATTCGCCTCTCTCAAATGCCAGCCGTTCCAGGTGGCCGTAAACGGAGAAGAAACCCTGGCCATGGTCCAGCACCACCAATTCCTGGTAACCCCGAAAGGGTCCCGCATGCACCACCATCCCGGCAGCTACTGCGTGCACCGAAGCATTCTCGGCCACGCGAATCACGATGCCCCGCTGAAATTTCTTCAGAGCATAACGGGGGTCCTGGCGGCCGAATTCGGCCACGACCCGACCGGAAACGGGAGCGGGTAACGTGCCTTCCAAAGTCTTGGGGTCTACTGGATTAGGCACCGCAGGGGCCGGTTTTCTGCGAGCCTCCATCCGCTCGATGGCCGTGGCCATCGCCTCCAGGGATTGGTTCAGATCGGCAATGTAGCGGCCGTAAAGCTCCTGATTTTCCCGTATGCGACCCAGCGACCCGGCCAGCGCCTGCTGTTTTTCGGCGAGCGACTCGCGCTCCTCTGCAAGCGACTCGATCACGACCGCGAGCGCGGCGAGGGTCGTCTGTGCTTCCGCCTGAGCCGCCTTCAGCGCTACACCGAGTGCCTGGTAGCCGGCCAACGCGTCGCGATCCTGGTCACCGAGCAGTTGCAGATAACGGTTGTCTTTGAAATACGTCTTGTATTGGGCCAGGGAGATCAATGATGTGGTGTCCTGCAGCTTGGAAAGGCGGTACATGCGCCGCAGCTGATCGCCGATCCGCAGGCGGCTGCGCTCGATATTGGTGCGCAAATCCTTGATCCTGGCCGCGCGCCGTGTGTTCTCGTGGTTAAGCGTTCGGCGTTGGGCGCGCAGCCGGTCCTCTCTTTTCTTCGATTTGCGCACCTCTTGGCTGAGCTGCTCAATTCCCCCCAGGGTTTCTTGCTCGATGCTGCGGGCATCATCCAGGCGCTGCTTCAGTTGCTCCCTTTCCATTTGCAACTGTTTGAGCTGCGAGCGGGTTCCATCCACCATGCCACCGGCACGATCCTGGCCCACCGCAAGGGGAATCAGCAACGCGCCAGCGAGCAACAGCCCCAGCCCGATGGAGGCATAATTTGGCGGAGCGAATATACGCCGTAGAACCCGCTGCGCGCTGCCTGCGTCTTTGGCGCGTCGCAGAATCATCCCTCGATTCTCCGCAGCAGGCCAGAAACGGAAACGTGACTGCCCACGGCGCCCACCAACATGGAGGCCCCCATTGACACGAGCAAGACGTCGAGAGAAAAGAAGATCGCCCGCTCCTTGACGATCATCGTCGCTTCATTCCAGGAGAGGGCTGCCACGATGATCTGAAAACCGAGCCAAATGATTCCGATTGCGAGCAGATAACCCGCGAATGAAAGGAGCATGCCCTCAATAATAAATGACGAGCGGATTACCCCGTGGGTCGCGCCCACCGCCGCGAGGATGCCAATCTCGTCTTGCCGCGTGTGCAGCGAAAGCCGGATCGCGTTGGAAACGATCATAAAAGAAGAGAGCAGAATCAGCGCGATGAAAAACATGCCCACGCCCTGCGCGATCTGGAAAAAGAGCCTGACGTTTTCCAAGGCCCGCTCCCCGTAAACCACCTCGTCCACCCCGTCCAGGGCGATAAACTTGGCGGCGAGCGCGTGGATATGCTCCCGGTCGCCGGCCGCCACCTCGAAGTCAACGGTGTAGGGAAGGCTCTCGATGTCCACGCCGGCGAGAAGCCCGTGGTCCGACCCGAGCTTGGCACCCAGCACTTCCATGCCTTCCCGTGGCGATACCAGCCAGGCCCGGACAACGTGGGGGTCGTCGCGCACCTGGGTTACAATGCGATCCCGATGCACCGCAGGAATCCCCCCGCCCAAAAAGAGGGAAACGGTCGTATTGGAAAGCCAGATGCGGGAGAAGTGAATCACATTGACGTACAGCAGCACTCCGGTGCCCAGCACAGAGAGGGAAGCGGCAATAATCAGCATGCTGTTCAATGACGCGCGCCAGTTGACACTCAGGCTGGATAACGCGCGGGGAATACTGTAACTGAACAGCACGAGTGCTCCTCAAAAGACAGGGTGGGTGAGCGTGGTCACGCCCGCATTTCCTCCCGTTCCGGTTTGACCAGCCGCACCTCGTGAATCCTGCGTTCCTTGATCAGCAGTGTCCGCGCCCGGAAGGAGCGGATCAGGTTGAGGTCGTGGGTGGCCACGATGACGGTGGCCCCGCGTTGGTTGATTTCACGCAGCGATTTCATCACGGTGTAGGCTGTATTCTGGTCCAGATTCCCGGTCGGCTCGTCGGCGAGGATCACCGGCGGATCGAATACCGTGGCTCGCGATATTGCGACGAGCTGCTGTTCTCCGCCGGAGAGAGATTTGACGAGTTCCTTACGCCGCTCCGCCATTCCCACCCGAGCGAGGCAAGCCTCGGTTTTTTGGCGCAGGGCCTTTCCGCGGTACCCTGCCACTCTCAGTGGCAGGGCGGTGTTTTCCTCGATGGAGAGCTTGGGCAGAAGGCGATAGTCCTGGAAGATCATTCCGATCCGCCGCCGGTGCAGGGCCGTGCGTTTGGCATTGAAGCGCTCCACGTCCGCATCGTCGACCAGAATTTGACCGGAGTCGGCGTGTTCCAGGAGCATCAGCAGCTTGAAAATGGTGGTCTTGCCGGCCCCGCTGACTCCCGTAAGATAGAAGAATTCCCCCTTGTCGATCTTGAGACTCACGGATTCCAGGATCGGGCGCATTCCCAGATAGCTTTTGGTAACCTCCAGGAATTCGATCATCCTCTATCCGCCAGCATCCCTGCACGTTGACCGATCGCCCCTCTCCCGGACGCGGTACGTCCGTCCGGTCCGGAGCAGATGGGCCACCAAGAGGCAATTCGTCCCCAGGCTTCCGTCCTGGAGAGACTCATGATCCATTGCAACGGGTTTCCGGCATCCGCAGATGGAAATTCGGAGCCGGGCTTCGTTTTGAGTACGGCGGCTCGTGCGCCGCCGTTATCCCGTGGGTGCCTCACCGTGGATTCAATTGCCGTCGGGTCGTGCGAGGTTTCCGTATCGGTGCCAGCGAGCCTTGAGCTTGCTGTCGAAATCGGCCGAGGAAACGCATAGCAACGTATGGGCGAAAAGGGGGATGCCCTTTTCCCTGAGGAGCTGAAACGCCGATTCGATGTTGTGCTCGTATAAAGGCTCCGGATTGGCAAGAAATGAAGCCTGGTAGGTCGCGTGGACGAATTCGATCAGGATATTGAAATCGATGGGGTCCATCTCGAGATAGTCGGCCACTTCCCGGAGCAAGACGCGTTCGTCGTCCATCAGCACCCCGTCGGCCATGGCCATACCCATCATATCCAGGATAAGACTGTACACCAGATCGGTCTGCGAAAGGCGCCGCTCCAGCTCTTCCAGATCCTTGGGCTCACTATTGGCTGCTGCCAACACTTCTGTGCGGCTCTCCTCGGGCAAATCGAATTGATCCATCCATCTGTTGAGCAGCGCCAACTCATCGGGATGGAGCTCGTTGTCCGAAGCGGCAACGGCCGCCACCAGGATCAGGTAATCGCGCCGTTGCTCCGAATTGTAACGGGTAATTTCGGGCAATTCGTCCCCCAATTCCTTTTCCGTCATATGTCCTCACCGGATCCTATCAGGTGATCGAGGCCAAATGCGTTTATTCGGCCCGGCGCGGATGCGCCGTTCTCAGCCCTCCCTGGGCTGCACATATTCCAGCACGTCGCCATGGTAGAAAAAGTAGGGCTTTAACGCAATGTTTTGCCACAATAATTGAAAGTAATCATCTTCGGCAAGAGGCAGCCGCTTCAATCCCCATCGTCGCGTATTCGGGTCCTGGTGTACTTCGTAGCGGCCGAAGTCTACAAACATTCTTCGGTTTTTCCGGTTGAAGTAAAGGAAGCGGGGCGTGAATTCCCCGCGCTCCAAATCGGTTTGTACAAATATCCGCCCTTGGCGCATGGCCATCGTGTAGTGGACGTTGATCCTGGGCGTCCAATAGGTGCCGGGGCTCTCGGGATCGATAATGGTCGTGCGATGATCGATAATATTCTTCAGCTTTTCGCCGGTCGCACCGTTCCCCATTTGGCCTTCAATCTCGTCAAGTACCGGCGTGCGAAAATTGATGAATCTGACGAATTCCGTATTGGTAAATTGTTTCCTTGTCGTCCTGCCGTGCACCAGGCTCACTCCGATCGCATTGAGGGTGTAGTACATGAGCAATTCTTCCGGCGGCTCGTAAAGCAAGTCCTCGACAAAAAAGATTCCATGGTCGATTTCGATTTCCCCTTCGATCACCTGACCAGGATTGGGCGTGTTGATCCGGGCCATCAGCCGGATCTCGTCGGCCAGCGATATATTGGATTGGAAGGACTCGAACGCGAACTTGACCTGTCCGCTGATCAAGACCCGCAGCCATTTGCGGATTTCGGCGGTTACTGGCTGGAAATCAGGGTCCTGCCGGGCGGCATCAAGCAAGCGGGCATAGGCTTTGTGAAATTGTTTCTCGGCCAAATAGTCTTTGTAACGGACAAAATTTTCGCGGGCCACCACCTTGTTGGCGCGCTCCAACGCTTCGATAAAATCCGGGTCCTCCGGATCGTCCACATAAGCCAAGTGGTATTCGATCGCCGCCTCCTCCCAGCGCTGCTGCGCTTCCAGCGTCTGGCCCCGCGAATAATGGTAGTTGCAGCCCGCCGCCAGCAGGGTCATGGCCGCGAGTCCCCCAACGAGGCGGAACAATCCGAGAGAAAGCCGATTCGATATCCAGTTTGGCGGGTACATCGGGTGCGTCAGGTAGGGTTTACGGGGTAATTGGGCGCCTCGTCGGTGACGAACACATCGTGGACGTGGCTTTCTTTCAATCCGGCCACGCTGATGCGCATGAACCGGGTGCGGGTGCGCAGATGTTCGATGTCCGGTGCGCCCACGTAGCCCATGCCGGCGCGCAGCCCCCCCACGAGCTGGTGGATGTGCTCCGCCAACGGACCGCGGTAAGGCACCCGGCCCTCCACGCCTTCCGGCACGAGCTTCATGTCTTCGGTAACGTTTTCTTGAAAATACCGGTCCGCCGAGCCATTGGCCATGGCTCCCACCGATCCCATGCCACGATAGAATTTGTAGCGCCGGCCTTGAAAGAGGATGGTTTGGCCGGGACTTTCGTCCGTTCCGGCGAAGAGATTGCCCAGCATGGTGGTTTCGGCTCCAGCGGCAAGGGCCTTCACGATATCGCCGGAGAATTTGATTCCGCCGTCGGAAATAATGGGAATGCCGGCTTTGGTCGTGACCCGAACCACATCGGATATGGCCGAAACTTGCGGCACGCCCACTCCGGCGACCACTCGCGTCGTACAGATCGAGCCGGGTCCGATGCCCACCTTCACGGCATCCACCCCCACCTTGATCAGCGCCTCGGCTGCCTCGCCCGTAACGATGTTGCCCCCCACCAAATCGGTATTGGGAAACTCCGAGCGCAGGGTACTGATGGTGGCGATCACCTTTTCCGTATGGGCATGAGCGGTATCCACCACCAAAACGTCGGCCCCGGCGTTGATCAGCGCCTCGGCCCGCTCCACGACGTCCGCGCTCACCCCGACCGCGGCCCCGACCCGCAGCCGGCCCCGCTCGTCCTTGCAGGCGTTGGGGTATTTGCGGGCCTTTTCGATGTCCTTGACCGTGATCAGCCCGGCCAATTCATAACGCTCGTTGACCACGAGCAGTTTTTCGATGCGGTGTTCGTGGAGCAGTTCCTTGGATCTCTCCATGCTGATTCCGGGCACCACCGTAATCAGGTTTTCCCGGCCTTGGGTCATCAACTCGCTCACCGGCCGCTCGAAGTCGGTTTCAAAGCGAATGTCGCGATTGGTCAGAATGCCGACCAGTTCCTTGCCTTGGGTGACCGGCACGCCGGAGATGTGGTATTTTTCCATCATCGCCAACGCATGCTTGACGTTGGCCTCCGGGGAGATGGTGATCGGATTGGAGATCATTCCGCTCTCGGAACGCTTGACCAGATTCACTTGTATGGCCTGGTCGTCGGCGCTCATATTCTTGTGAATGATGCCCATGCCCCCTTCTTGGGCCATGCAAATGGCCGTCCGGTATTCGGTCACGGTATCCATGGCGGCGCTGCACAGGGGGATGTTGAGCGTAATGCCACGGCTGAAGCGTGTTCGCAGGTCTGCGTTGGATGGGTGGACATCCGACATGGCCGGTACAAGCAGTACATCGTCGAAGGTGAGGCCCTGCTCGATCCGTTCGGTTAACATGGTTGATCTCTCTTTGGGGCTGGTAACCACCCGAAGGCCGGAATCCTCCGTGGGCAACCGTTTGCGCAACGCGGATTGGGTGGATCACCACCGTCTGACGGCGGTTGTGGATCTAGGATGATGGTGCGCCCAGGTTGGGCCGCGCTCCATCGAGTTGGAACAGATGCGGCCAACCCTTCCATGGCCTGGCCTGTCCATGGCGTCGCTCCACGGAAAAAACACTGGCAACCCCCTCGATGAGCGGGGTAGACTACGTCCATATAGTGTCCATATAGTGTCCATATAGTCAAAAAATTCTAACATTTTTCCCCTGAGATGCAAGCACCAAACCCGCTGGAATCTGTGCCGGTCGGTCCCCTGCTGGACAAGACCCTGGAACGCATTTCGCAGCGGCGGCCCTTGATTCTGAGCGGTTTGGGTGGCTCAGCCAAGGCATGGATGGTGGCGGCCCTCGCCGCAGCCTTGCAGGGCCGTGAGCCGGGCGAATCCGACACGGCGCCTTTGCTGGTCGTGGCCGAATCCTTCGAAGGAGCGGAAAAGCTGCGCAAGGACATCGCGTTTTTCAGCGACGGCCAGCCGGTACGCTTCTTCCCCCACTGGGACACCCTACCCTACGACAGCTTTTCGCCGCAGGTGGAGGTGACGGCGCTTCGTTTCGAGACCCTCGCCGCTTTGCTGGATGGGCGCTGCCCGGTCTTGGTCACGACTCCCCAGGCATTGATGCAGGGCATGATGCCGCCACAACGGTTCCTGGCCCTGCGTTTTGAATTGGCCGTGGGGCAAACCCACCGCCGCAGCGATCTGGTGAACCGGCTCGTATCGGCCGGATACGCGCGGGTCGATCTGGTGGAAGCGGCGGGCGAATTCAGCATCCGTGGGGAGATTTGCGATATCTTCTCCATCCAGCTCGATCATCCCGCCCGGCTCGATTTCTTCGATGACGAAATCGAATCGATCCGGTCATTCTCCGTGGAAGACCAGAAATCCTTCGAACCCCTTGAATCGGTAACGGTCTATCCCGCCAGCGAAACCCCGATCAATGCAGAGACGGCCCGCGAGGGGCTGGCGCGCATCCCGCGATACAAAAGCCGGGCACAGCCGGAAAATTACCAGCAGATCTACGCCATGTTGGAGCGGGCCGGTCCCTTTCCGGGATGTGAGCATATGATGGGGCTTTTTTACGAGCCGGTAGCATGGCTGTATCAGATCCTGCCCCAAGGGACCATTGTGCTGCTCGACGAGCCGGAGCGGCTGGAGGCTCGCGCCCGGGATGCCACGGGCGAGGTGCTGCAGGAATACGAGTTGGCATTGGAGCAGGGCACTCTGGCATTACCGCCTGAGATGCTTTACCTGACCCCCGAGAAGCTCCAGTCGGCGTTGGACGCATGCTACACCGTTCCCATGGGTGAAATGCGCCTGGAAGGCGAACCGGCGGCGCTGGTTTTTCCCTTTGCCGGCAACCAGACATTGCGTTCGCTGAACGCAGCAAGCCCCTCATCCGACGATCGCAGCGGATCGCCACACAATGCGTTGGCGTCGGTGCTGGCGCAGGTGCGCACGTGGCGAGACGCGGGTGCGGAGGTCTATCTGGGCGCACGATCGCGCACCGGCGCCGAGCGGCTGCGCCACGTGCTTGCCGAATTCGATTTGGGCGCTGCCTTGCGCGCCCCGGAGGCGGGAGCCTTTCTGCCTGGCCATCCACCGCTTGCCGGACCCACGGTGCGGGGCGCAGGGGGAGACGTGACCATTCTCACAGACTGCCCCAGTCAAGGTTTCCGGATAGTGGATGATGGCGGCGAGACCCGGTTCGCCCTCATCACCGAGGAAGAAGTGGTGGGCGAAAAAACCCGCCCACGCAGGCTGAGTAAATCCAAGCTGCGACACTTCATCTCGTCATTGGGTGAGCTCAAGGAAGGCGACGCGGTGGTGCATGTCGAATACGGCATCGGACGCTACCAGGGGCTGCAGCGGTTGACCGTCGGTGGCGTCGAAGGCGATTTTCTGCTGATCCAGTACGCGGGTGGGGACAAGGTTTACGTCCCAGTCTACAAGTTCAACCAGATACAGAATTATACCGGCCTGGAGGGGACGCGGCCGGTGCTCAACCGGTTGGGGGACGGCGCCTGGCAGCGCTCCAAACAAAAAGCGGCCAAGCACATCCAGGATATGGCCGAGGAGCTGGTGCGGGTCTATGCCGCCCGCAAGGCCCGGCCGGGTCATGCATTCCAGGTGGACGAGGCCATGATGGCCGAATTCGAGGAAACCTTTCCTTACCAGGAAACCGAAGACCAGGAGCGGGCCATCGGTGAGGTGCTGGCCGACATGCGTGGCGAAATGCCCATGGACCGCCTCGTCTGCGGAGACGTGGGTTTCGGTAAGACCGAGGTCGCCATGCGCGCCGCTTTCCTTTGTGTCCTGGGCGGCAAGCAGGTGCTGGTGCTGGTGCCCACCACCATCCTGGCCCAGCAGCACAACGAGACCTTCGGCGAGCGTTTCGGGAATTTCGCCGCAAGAGTGGATGTGATCTCCCGCTTCCGGTCTCCGGCCGAGCAGAAAGCCGTCCTCAAGGAATTCGCCGAAGGGAAAATCGATGTGCTGATCGGCACCCACCGGCTGCTTTCCCGGGACGTGCGGGCCAAGGATCTGGGCTTGCTGGTGATCGACGAGGAGCAGCGCTTCGGAGTGACCCACAAGGAGAAGATCAAGCAGATGCGCACTCAGCTGGATGTGGTGACCCTTTCCGCCACACCCATCCCCCGCACCCTGCACATGGCCCTGATGGGCGTGCGCGATCTCAGTATCATCAATACGCCGCCCATGGACCGCATCGCGGTGCGAACGCGGTTGGCCAAGGCCAGCGATTACGTCATCCGCGAAGGGGTCATGCGGGAAATCCGTCGGGGAGGCCAAGTATTCATCGTGCACAATCGGGTCGAGACCATCCACGCCTACGGAAATTATCTGCAGTCCATCCTTCCCGGAGTGCACATCGTCCTGGCTCATGGTCAGATGGGCGAGCGGCAGCTGGAGGAGACGATGTTGCGCTTTGTCCAGGCCGAGGCCGATGTGTTGCTGTCCACATCCATCATCGAATCGGGGCTGGACATTCCCCGCGCCAACACGATCATCATTACCAACAGCGACAAGTTCGGTCTGGCGCAGCTCTATCAGATGCGCGGGCGGGTGGGACGCAGCAACGTGCAGGCTTATGCCTATCTTCTCGTCTCGCCCGACAAGGTGCTCACCGGCGTGGCCCAAAAGCGGCTGACCCTTCTGCAAGAATTGAACGATCTGGGCTCCGGCTTCCGCATCGCTTCCCATGACATGGAAATCCGCGGCGCGGGCAATCTGCTGGGCCGGGAACAATCGGGGAACATCAATACGGTGGGACTCGAGCTCTACACCGCCATGGTCGAGGAGGCGGTGGCCCAGCTGAAGGGCGAGGAACCGGCGGCCCTGGAAAGGCCGGACTTCAAACTGGACCTGGGGTTCTCTTATCTGCTTCCCGAGGCGTATATTGAAAGCACGCAGCAACGGCTGGATTTGTACAAGCGGCTGGCCGAGGTGAAAAGCGGCGATGAGCTTTGGGATATTCGGGAGAACCTGGAGGACCGGTACGGCGCCGTGCCCGAGGAGGTGGGCAATCTGTTCACACTGATCCGCATCCGGCTGCTGGCATTGGATTTCGGATTGTCCTCCCTGGAGCAGCAAAACGGCGAACTCGTAGCCAAATTCGGAGATTCCCACCGGGTCGACGTTGAGAGATTGATGGCGCTGGTCGACGATCCGGCTTCCAATACGCGCCTGTTGCCGGGCGATCGGTTGAGTCTGGGCCGGCTGCCCGAAAACCCGGAGAGTGTGCTGCAACAACTCAAGGATTTGGAACCGGTGATGGGCACCCGTGCCGCATAACGGCCGCGGCCCGTTTGCGCGTCACGGCGGGTGCGCCTGTACGCCGGCATGGGCCGTAATCGGGCCGGCCGCTGGAGCCTCAGGATACTCCCGAAAAAATCGGTTCCACGTAACGGTGATTTCTAGGTAGCGGAAATATGATCAATCGGCTCTGGCTGGCATTTGGCATGACATCGGTGCTGACAGGCTTGCTGCTGGCGGCGTGTCAGCAATCGCAAAGGCGCGATCCCGGCTTGGAGGCGCTCTCCCGGCCCGTGGCCATTGTGAATACCGAGGCGATCACGGTGCAGGAATTTCATGCCAGCTACCAGGAATTTCTTTCACGCTGGGACCGGTTTCTGCGCAACGACAAGCTAAAGAATAAAGACCTGAGGGCGCTGCACCTGAAGCGGATCATCGAGGGCAAACTGTTGGATCAGGAAGCCCGGCGCAGAGGGATCGAAGTCTCTCAGGATGAAATGATGCTGAGTGTGCGGCGCGCGATCATGCCGTTTGACGAACCTGACTTGGAACAATCGGCCGAAATGGCGCACACCACGGTCGCCAAGTGGAGCAGGGATTACCATCGCCGTCTGGTTCATGAAAAACTCCTATCGCGGGAAGTGCTGGACCGAATCCAGGTGACCGACCGGGAGGTGCGGGAGCACTTCGAGCAGCATCGGGAGCGGTACGCCACGCCGGAACAGGTGCGGGTGCGGCATTTGGCCGTTAGCAACAGGAAGGCCTATGACCGCGTACGCCGCCGCTTGCGGGCCGATGCGGATTTCGTGGATCTGGTGCGCGAATACTCGATCACCCCCGATCGATCGCTCGATGGGGATCTGGGATTTGTCGAACGCGGCATATTGCCACCGGAATTCGATCAGGTCATATTCGAGATGACCCGCATCGGCGGTATCAACCAACTCAATCGCCCGGTGCAAACTCAAATGGGATTCCATATGTTTCGTCTGGAGGGCCGCAAGGATCCCCAGCAGCTTTCCTTGGATGCGGCGGCGCCCATGATCCGGCAAGAGCTTGTTCACGAAAAGCAATCTGCGGCCTACGCGCGATGGCTTAAAGCGCTGCGCGAAAGGGCCACCATTACCATCGACGAAGATCTGCTCGAGGCCGAATCGGGATGAACGCAGGCGGACGCACTGAAATACCCGACGGACGGGTCGCCGTCGCCATGAGCGGCGGCGTGGATTCCTCCGTGGCGGCCGCGCTTCTGGTGGAGCAGGGCTGCGACGTGGTCGGCGTCCACATGAAGCTCGCCGACGTGCCCGATGACATGCGCCACGGCAAAAGCTGCTGTTCCCTCGACGACTCACTCGACGCCCGCCAGGTTTGCGCCGAGTTGGGAATACCCTATTACGTGTTCGATTTCCGGGAAGAATTTCGCCGCGAAGTCGTGGATTACTTCATCGCCGGCTACCGCGCCGGGCTTACACCCAATCCGTGTGCGATGTGCAATCTGCGCATCAAAAACAGCGCCCTGCTGGATCGAATCCGGGAAATCGGCTGCGACTACCTGGCAACGGGTCATTACGCACGTATCCGGGAAAATCCGGTGACGGGAAGCCACGAGATGGTGCGGCCGCGTGATCTGCGCAAGGATCAGACCTATTTTCTCTTCGGGACGCCCCGGGAAGAGCTTCCCGCTCTTCTCTTCCCCCTGGCCGAGTTCGTCAAGGACGAAGCCCGCGCCCTGGCGGCAAAGCTGGGCTTCGTCACCTGGGACAAACCGGATAGTCAAGAGATCTGTTTCGTCCCAAGCGACTACCGCGATTTCCTGCGACCCCACTTGGGCGATATGCCCGAAGGCGACTTCGTCGACCGCGCAGGCAACGTGCTGGGCCGGCATCGGGGCGTGGCGCTCTATACCGTTGGCCAGCGGCGCGGCTTGGGTATCGGCGGTGCCCGCCCATATTATGTCGTCGCCATCGACCGGGAAGCGAACCGGGTCTTGCTGGGGGAGGAATCAGATCTGTATTCGTCCCGCGTGAAGGTCGGCTCGGTGAACTGGGTTTCCCGTCCGCCGCCTGAGCGGCCCTTGGATGCCGTGGTGAAAATTCGCTATGCGGATGCGGGCACCCCGGCGCGGGTCTCGACCAGCGGCGGCACAACCGCGGAAGTGATATTTTCGCGGCCCGTAAAAGCGGTCACACCGGGCCAGGCAGCCGTATTCTACGACGGGGATGTCCTGCTCGGTGGGGGCTGGATCGAAGCCGGAGAACCATGAACTTAATATTGGTCGGATTCATGGCGTCGGGGAAAACCTCGGTGGGGCGGAGGATCGGGCGGCGGCTGGGATTCCGCTTCATGGACACCGACCAGTTCATCGAGTCCGAGCAGGGTACCACCATATCCGAGATATTCGATATCGGCAGCGAGGAATACTTTCGTGGGTTGGAGGTGCAATTGCTCAAACGCATTCAGCCCCTGGACAACTATATCTTCGCCACGGGAGGGGGAATTCTTGCCACTGACGGCAACATGGCACAGCTCAAGCTATTGGGAACCGTAGTCTTCCTCAATGCCGATATCGAGGGCATCATCCAACGACTCGAAAACGACTCGCGGCGGCCGATGTTGCAGGGCGAAAATTTTCGGGAGCGGGTCACTGAGCTGCTCGCCAGGCGCATGCCCGGCTACCTGGAAAGCGACGTTGTCATCGATACCGCAGGCAAGACTCCCAATCAGGTCGCCGGCGAGGTGATCCACCGCGTCGGCGACTTCAGGCGATTGGTAGCCCAATCTACCGATTCCCAGATATTAACCCAGCCTAATACTGAATAGAGAAGGGGGTCGCTACCCCGCTCTCTGGTTTGATTACTTTCAAGTCACACGAGGCAATGCGGCGTTCAATTCACGGGTCCTTCGGATTCTTCGGGAAGTACGGTGAGGGAGGCGTGGTGGTGAAAAAGCTTCCATTGGCCCAATTCGCGGTCTAACACGAACAAATTGGTGGATACCGCCGAGGCGGTATGACGTTGGCTGCCGACCTGGGAGAGGATGTTCTCGTGGAGCGTGACGATTCCCACCTCCCCCGACGTCCGCGCCTCCACGCCGGTGAGGGTAAATTGAATACGAGAGGTGTTGGACAGGATCACCGCCCAGCTTTCCATCACGGCCTCGTGCCCGCGCAGAGCCTGCCACCCGGGGTGGACACAGAAGATGCGCTCGCTTTCTTCCCACACCCTCGTCATAGCTCCGAGGTCCAGTGCTTCGAAGGCACCGTAGAAGGCCCGGTTGGCGGCCAGGAGCGTATCGACGGGCGCAGTATCTGGGCTCCCGGAAGGATCGTTGCCGGTCATGGGATGATTCTCAGGCAAGGGTTTGGCGCAGGACACGTTCGTTGTCCACACGAATAGTGACCTTGCGGGTGTCGAAATGCTCCAGCAGGTCCACGGCGTGCTTCCGGGTCACGCCGGTGAGGTCCTTGAAATCGACCACGGTTATTTTTTCGTTTTCGCCGAGAAATTTCCGCAGGGCGCGCTCGATTCCTTCGAGGGTTTCGGGCACGTAATACAGGTCGTCTTTCACCCGTACCAGCCTCCCGTCATGGGACGCCAGGTTGAGCAACTGCATGCCGGTTTTGTTGTCGATGCCACAGCTTTCCAGCAGCATCGTTTTCCGCATGGGCTGTGCGCCACCCTCCAAGATGCGCGCGGCAAGGCGCTCCATCAGTTCAACCTGTTCCCCAGTGACGGACTTCTCGTGCCCCGGCGCGCGATAGTTCTGCTCTTGCTGGCCGATGACGCCTTGCTGCACCAGGCGCTGCAACAGGTGGCCCACCTGCTTGTCGCTATAGATGGCGGACAGCTTGCCTGCCAGCTCGGCGCGGGTCATGCCGTCCCGTTCGGGAAAGCTCGTATGGAACTGGTTCAATACGCGGAGCAGGAACGTGCCGATACGATGCAGCGTGTCCCGGTGGATGTATCGCTTTTCCGCGGGGTCGATGTTGAAGATCGTCCCCTGGCTGGCCAGCTTTTGCATGGCCTGCCGCAGGGACTTGCCGCCAAGTCCCGTGCGGATAAATCCCTCCGATTCCTTGATCCCCCGTGTGGATTGGAGAAAGATCACCCCCTCGGTGAGGGCCAGGGCATCTGCTCCTGCCAGGGCCTTCAGGCGTGTGGAAAGGGCCGCCTTCACGCGGCGGGACTTGATGGGGGCCGGGTCGATGATCCGCCCGCCACCCAGGGTGAACATGGGCGAATAGTTGCGAATGATAAAGCGGTCACCGTAACGGGCGGAAACCGGTGCCTCCAGCCGCAATTGAACCAGCTGGGTTTCGCCCGGGGCAAAGGTTTCCCTTTCGAGCAGAACCAGCCGCCCGATAATTTCGCTGGTGCCCAGGTGCAGCCTGACCCGGGTGCGTTGGGTCAGATCGCGCGGGATGCCATCCAGCAGGCGTAACTCGATATTGATCAGGAAGCCATTCAGTAACGACCCAGGCGCTGCGAGTTGGTGTCCGCGCTCGATATCGGATTTTTCGATTCCGGCCAGGTTGATGGCCGCCCGTTGACCGGCCTCGATGCGATCGGTCGACTGGCCGTGCACTTGAAAACCCCGGATTCGCAGTTCGGACTGGTGCGGGTACTGGATCACCGGATCGTTCTTGCCCAACGTTCCGGCGATCACGGTGCCCGTCACCACCGTTCCGAAGCCCTTCATGGTAAACGAGCGGTCCACCGGAAATCGAAACGGCGCCCCAAGGTCCCGATCCTCCATCGTATGGGGCAGTTTCGCCAGCCCGGCCCGCAGCGCCTCCAGCCCTTCGCCGGTCACGCCGGAAACCGGAAATATGGGGGCGCCCTCTAGAAAAGTATCCTTGACCGCATCGCGCACGTCTTCGGTGCTCAGCTCGATCAACTCATCGTCGGCCAGGTCGCAACGGGTCAAGGCCACCAGACCTCGTTTGATTCCCAGAAGATGGCAAATCTGGAGATGCTCGACGGTCTGGGGCATGACCCCTTCGTCGGCGGCGACGACCAGCATCACGGCATCCAGTCCCGCGGCTCCAGCCAGCATGTTGTGAACGAAACGCTCGTGGCCGGGCACGTCGATAAATGCGATGTCAGTGCCCGATTCGTCCCGGTAGCGGGCAAATCCGATGTCGATGGTGATCCCGCGTGCTTTTTCCTCAGCCCAGCGGTCGGCGTCTACGCCGGTCAGAGCCTTGACCAGGGTCGTTTTGCCGTGGTCGATGTGTCCGCTGGTTCCGACGACGATTGGCATGGGCACCGTCTACTCGAATGGTTGCACGCGAACCATCGTCGCGGCGTGACCGCCGGGAAGGGACCCCTAAGCGGTACCCCGCCCCCGGGCCCGGTACGAGGAAAAAGTCCTACTTCCCGGAATCCAATATCTTGCACTCACCGTCAAAATAGACCCCTTTTTCCAGGATCAATTCACGGGTTTCGATCAGACCCACGATGCTGCCGGGCAGGTTCAGCATGACCTGCTGACCGGACACGATATTGCCCAGAATCTTTCCGCTGGCGATAACGCCGTCGGCGGTGATGTTCGCTTCGATCTCGGCTTGATCTCCCACGTAGACTACCGACTCGCTCAGGATTTCTCCCTTTACCCGCCCATCGATGCGGATGCCACCCTTTACCGTGAGCACTCCGTTCAACTCGGTACCCTCCGCCAGAAAGCTGGTGGTTTTCACGCCCCGAAAGATTTTCGACATCACTGATCCGTGATTATAAGGCTTGTAAATTTATGAGAAAATTTCGCGTAGAGACAACGTAGAATATATACGGTTCGCGACGTTGCGCGAGCGACAATCCCTGGTAGTTGGAGGCATAGCATCCGGAATTATTCATTAAAATTCAGTCCGTTGAGGACTCGCGCCCCACGAGCAAATCGTAAATCCGATTGAAATCGTCCAGGGAATAAAATTCCAACTCCACCCGTCCCTGGTGCTGCTTTTGTCGAATAGTCACTCGCGTCCCATACCTTCGTTCAAGCGCATCCTGCACGGCCTGGAATTGCGGGTCCAAGCGAGCCCGATTCGGCCCATCACTGCCTGCCGCCTCTCCTCCGCTGCCTATTACCTCAGATTTCACCAGGTTTTCGGTATCCCGCACCGAAAGCCCGCCGCTAATCACGGCGTCCCGTATTGCGATCTGGCGAGCAGGGTTGCCGATGGGCAGTAAAGCCCTGGCATGCCCAACGCTCAGTCGTCCGGTTTCCAGGTCTTGCTGAATGGGATGCGGCAGCCCCAACAGGCGTACCATATTGGCGACGGTGGAGCGCTCCTTGCCCACTCGCTGGGCGACGTTTTCCTGAGTATAACCAAAGCGGCGCATCAATTCCCGGTAGGCCTGCGCTTCCTCGATGGGGCTGAGCTGTTCCCGCTGCAGGTTTTCCACCAGGGCTGCTTCCAGCAGATCCCGGTCCGAGATCTCGCGCACCAGGGCGGGTGCGGCGGTGCGTCCCAGGTGCCGGATGGCTCGCAGCCGCCGCTCGCCGGCCACCAGTTCATACTCCCCCGCCACACGCGGATGCGGCCTGACGATGATGGGCTGGATCACCCCTTGGCTGCGGATGGACTGAGCCAGTTTCAAGATCTGATCGGTGTCGAATCGGCGGCGGGGCTGCAACGGATTGGGTGCGATGCGATCCACCGGTAACTCGACGACCCGTTCTTCCTTATTGGCGCCTCGTGCTGCTTCCATGACATGATCCCTTCCGCTCACCCACTTTTATCGGCGCGATACCTGCACCGTGACTTCCCTAATGGTGCCATGCGGCGGTACGCGACCGGACACTCCAACTGGCGCTACGGACCAGGTTATCAGCGGACGCTACGGCCCATGCGCCCTTTCAGCGTGATGATTCTTTTTTGCAGAATGGCCGCATTATGGTACTTGCCCTGCAAGGACTCGTAAACCTTCAGCGCTTCGCGCAGCAGCCCTTCTTCCTCCAGAATATCGGCAACGAAGAAACGGCCCCTTGGGGCCATGGGTGCGTCGGGAAAATCCTTGCCGATTTGGTTGAACGCGACGACCGCCAGGGGTTTGCGCCCCTCCCGGTAGTAGCTGTAACCGACCAGGTAATATACCTCGGGCAGGAGCGGTGAGTGCGGATGTTCCGCAATGATATTGCGCAATTCAAAGCGTGCCTGGTCCAATTTACCCAACTCCAGATAGACCTGGGCGATTTTGAACTGAAAATAATCCTGCCGTGCTGCTAAAGCCGGGGTGGCATGGAGCTTTTTATACATCAGCACGGCCTTGTAACGAGACGGATCGTTCAGCTCATACAATCTGGCCAGGTTTTCCATCGCCTCAAAATGGCGGTCTCCTTCGGGAAACCGCACCAACAGCTGGCGGTAGTAGCGTTCGGCCAATTCAATATCATCCAGAAAGTAGTCGTAAAGATTGGCCGCCCAGAATAGGGAGTCTTCCGCGAAGGGTGAATCGGCGTGTGCCTCGGCGAGCGTCAGGTAGGCTCGCGCGGCATCGTGGTGCTGGCCGGCTTCCCACAGCGCCTGCCCCTTCCGGTACAAGGCGCGGCTTTCTTCGTGGGAATCACAGCCGGCAACCGCCAATACCAGCAGCAGGAGAACGGCCGTCGAGGTGCCGCTTGACGGGCGGCAACCGAAATTGAGGCGCATGGTGGCAGGGTCAGTTGAGGGTGGGGCCTTGGCCGCCGTTTCCATTTTCTTCGTTGTCCGTATCCCCTTCGACGATCTTTGCGATGGCTACCACCCGCTCCTCGCGGTCGATCTGAATCAGCTTGACGCCCTGGGTCACCCGGCCCAGCTTGCGCAGCTTGTGCAGATCGAGCCGGATCAGCCTCCCGATTTGGGTCAGCAGCATGACCTGCTCGTCGGAGTTGGTCTGGAGGATGCCCACCACCTTGCCGTTCCTCTGGGAAGTCTTGATGGTGATGACCCCTTTATTGCCTCGGCTGCCGATGCGGTAGTCGGCGATTCCGGTCTTCTTTCCGAAGCCGTTCTCCGTGATGGTGAGGATCGAGCCCTCCCCCGACACAACGACGAGCCCGACCAGCTGGTCGCCCCGGTTGAGCCTGATGCCGATAACCCCGCGGCCCACGCGCCCAATGGTGCGGATTTGCGATTCGCCGAAGCGGAGGGAAAGGCCATCGCGGGTGGCCAGAAAGATCTCCTGTCCCGGCTGCAACTGCACCACGTGGGTCAGCCGGTCGCCCTCGTCGATATTGATGGCGCGTACGCCGCCGCTGCGGGGATGGCTGTACGCCATCAATTCGGTTTTCTTCACGATGCCATTGGCGGTAGCCATCAGCACGAATTGATTCTCTTCGAACTTCGCGATGGGCAGGTAGGCCAGCACCTTTTCGCCTTCCACCAGGGGCAACAAATTCACCACGGGCTTTCCCCGCCCGGTGCGGCCCACTTCCGGAATCTCGTAGACCTTCTTCCAGTAGACCTTGCCGATGGACGTGAAAATGAGCAGGTAGGCGTGGGTCGAGGCGATGAACATCTTCTCGACGAAATCCTCCTCCCGGGTGCTCATACCCAACTTGCCCCTACCCCCGCGCCTTTGCGTGCGGTACAAGCTGACCGGAGAACGCTTGACGTAACCGGCATGGGAAATGGTGACCACCATTTCCTCCTCTTCGATAAGATCCTCCAGGTCGAATTCCTGCGCCGATCCGACAATCTGGGTGCGGCGCTTGTCCCGATACTTGTCATTCAGCTCTTTGGTTTCCTCGCGGATAATATCCAGCACCTTGCCGCGGTCGGCCAGGACGGCAGTGTATTCGGCGACCCGACGGGTGATTTCCTTGTGCTCGTCCTGGATTTTTTGCTGCTCCAACGCGGTCAGACGTTGCAGACGCATCTCCAGGATCTCTTTGGCCTGCACCTCACTGAGCCCGTAATCGGCCACTAAGGTAGCGCGGGCGTCGGAAGGTGCGGCAGAGATTTTGATCTTGCCGATGATGTCGTCCAGGTTGGATAGGGCGATGCGCAAACCTTCCAGGATATGCTGGCGCGCCTCGGCTTTTCTCAGTTCGTATCGCGTTCGCCGTTCGACCACCTCCACCCGGTGCTCCAGGAAATAATGGAACACTTGGGGCAGACTCAGGATGCGTGGCTGGTTGTCCACCAGGGCCAGCATGATGATCCCGAAGGAGGTCTGAAGCTGTGTGTGCTTGTACAGATTGTTCAGCACGACCTCGGCATTGGCACCGCGCTTGATCTCGATCATGATCCGCATTCCGCTGCGGTCCGATTCGTCGCGGAGATCGGAAATGCCTTCGGTCTGCTTGTTGCGCACCAGATCGGCGATCTTTTCGATCAAACGAGCCTTATTGACCATATAGGGCAACTCGTCGACGATGATCCGCTGCCGGTCGTCGCGGTCTGTTTCGATCTCGCACCTGGCACGCAGGGTGATCACGCCCCGGCCGGTGGTGTAGGCATCGACGATCCCCTTGCGGCCCAGTATGAATCCGCCCGTGGGAAAATCCGGTCCGGGCAATAGATGCATCAGATCAATCACGCGGCTCTGATCGCGGTGGTCGATGAAGTGCAGGAAGGCATCCAATACCTCGCCCAAATTGTGAGGCGGTATGTTATTGGCCATCCCTACCGCGATGCCGGTGGAACCGTTCAGCAGCAGGATGGGCAGCCGGGTAGGCAGAACGCGGGGCTCTCGCATCGAATCGTCGTAATTGGCCTGAAAATCGACCGTGTCCTTATCGAGGTCGGCCAGCAGTTCATGGGCCAATCGCGTCATCCGCACTTCGGTGTAGCGCATCGCTGCCGGCGGATCTCCGTCCACCGAGCCGAAATTTCCCTGGCCGTCTATCAGCATGTAGCGCATGGAAAACGTCTGGGCCATGCGTACGGTCGTGTCGTAGACGGCCGATTCACCGTGGGGATGGTACTTCCCGATGACGTCCCCCACGACCCGGGCCGACTTCCGGTAGGGGCGATTGTAATGGTTGCCCTGGTCGTGCATGGCGAAAAGGACACGCCGGTGCACCGGTTTCAGCCCGTCGCGAACATTGGGCAAGGCTCGCCCTACAATGACGCTCATCGCGTACTCCATATAGGAGTCGCGCATCTCGTCTTCGATATTTACCGGAGTGATCCTGGAGTCTGTGGGTTCCATGTTGCTCCTGCAATTGGAAAGGGTCGTCCGTTACCCTTTAATGGGAAACGATCTGAAGGGATGATTCACCGGATGCCGGCCTCGCCGGCATCATAGCGGGACTAGTTGTTCGCGGAATCCCAGCGGCAGCTATCGTCTCAAGGTAGCATCAAGGTAGCGCAGGGGGAAATTGACCCGCAATTTACCGGATACGCCTCAGTGGCCTGGATGATTTCTCCAAAAAAAAGACGGAAACGATGACCACGATTAGTGTTTTGGCGGCATGTAGCTTCCCTGATGGTTTCGCGGTGCGTGCTCGTGCCGGTGATGGAGGTCAGGGCGGTGGGGGTGTGTGTGCGTAGCGGGCCGGTGAAGATGCTCGTGGCTGTGCCAGACCCGGTGAGGCAGGTCGGTGTGCGCGTGGTCGTGGTGGCCGTCGTCGTGCCGGTGCAGGTGGGTGTGAATCGCAGGCTGGTGCGTGTGCTCGTGCGCATGCCGCTCGGTATGGTTCAGCCAGAGCGCTAGCGCCATCAGACCCGCGGCCACACCCTGCATCGCCGTCAATGGCTCTAACAGCAGCGTCCAGGCGAAAAGCACGCCCCAGAACGGTGCTGTGGCGAAGATCATTTGAGAGCGCGTGGCACCCAGCTGCTGTGCGCCACCGATATAGAGTACCAGCGACAGGCCGTAGCTGAATAGCCCCAACACCAATGCGCCAAGGGTGACGCCCACCCCGGGCCAGCCTTGCTCCAGAACCAGGCCCAGCGCCACGTTGACCGTACCGGCAACGAGACCCTTGGTAAACGTGGTTTGAGCGGGTGTAAAGCGGTCGATCATCGCAGTGAGGTTGTTGTCCAGCCCCCAGCATACGCAGGCCAACCCCACCAGCAGCCCAGCCACACCCAGCCCGAAGCCGGACGGCGCGGCCAGCAACACGCTGGCACCAAAGACGAGCGCGCCGGCTATCCAAGTACGCCCGTGCACGTGCTCGCGAAAGAAAGCCCAGGCCAGTACGATCGTGGCCACCGTCTCCAGGTTCAGCCACAATGCCACCGATGCGGCAGGCGCCCTTGCCAGGCCCATCAGCAGCAGTACCGGCCCCAGGCCGCCGCCGAACAGGACCGCCCCTCCCAACAGCAGCAGGTTACGCCGGTCGGCACGCGCCACGAGCCGCCGGTCGCGCCAAGCCCAAGGCATTGTCGCCGCTGCCGCACCCAGGTAGAGCAGACCCGCCAGCATCACCGGCCCCACCGGCCCCAGCAGCGCTTTGGAGGCGGGCATGGAGGCCCCGAACAACGCGGCTGCCAGCAGACATTCCAAAATAGGCATGCTGAATCGCGTCATAGTGGGTCTTGAATCACGGGGAAACCAGGGTGGGCGAGGAAGTGGGGTCA